>CAWVYO010000008.1:0-32056 GCA_963934385.1 uncultured bacterium | reverse complement strand
GCCTCGACCTCTGACAGAACGTCGTAAGGCGGAGCTATCACATCTCCAGCAGTTTCACGGGTGGGACGTATTCCTAAAAATGGGCGGATTTCTGCCATGTGTGCCTCTAAAAACAAATATCTAAACCGCTTCTTAGCAGTCCACTCAGTATTAACATCTTTTGACAGATAGCGCGTTGCACAGAGAGGGCAATACACACCGTTAAATGACTAATAAACTTAGCTAACCCCCAACTCTTTAAGGTAAAGGGCTAACCTCAGATAACGGAGCAAAAATGAGTAAAAACGGTGGGTGGTTTTTTAAGCTGACAAAACCATCAAACCACCCTAAATCACATAATAAAATTGAAAAATGGGACGAACTTTCAACGGGTGAGTACGAGTGGGATGAATTACTCTCAGAATTGGAATTCACGGAGGAGCAACCACTTGACGAACCACTCATTTCGATAACCCTGCATGAGGTTGGACAGCACCTCCAAAAAATCCACTTCCCCAACATCATGAGAGGATACGAAACCTACTTGAATATTGATGGTGGAATCAGCTCCAATGGCGAAGATAGCGCAGTAATTTTGCGAATGGAGCGTGGGCAGGTAAGGTTTCTTAGCAAATCTTGGTCTACAACTATGACAAATGTAACCCGCAACAACAAGGGTGAGTACACCCCGGCAATGTCGTCTAAAATAGCATCCGGGGAACGCTCTTGGAGTTTTAGATATGTTAATAAGTTCACTCACAAGGGCTGGCCATATGTCGCCGAAATTCGTCATCACTTGGAACCCAAAACACACTGCCTCGCGAAGGGTAACACCCATAAGATAGGGCGCTCTAAACACTGTGCTGTGACTCTTCCTGACACTATAGGTCAAGATAATATCATCTGGAGAGAGACACCCAATGCCTCTACACTCACGCGCACCGGCAGCCTAGCCAAACACAGCTTCTACACTGACAGCATAATGGTGGCATCCGAACACCTAGAGATCGACACTAACGGAACGCCAAAGGCGACCAATCTAAGTGAGCACTGCTTCTCATGGTTGCGGCGAGGCGAAGACATGGCGCCCCTGTTTCCACTAAAGAAAGAGGGACCGAGGAGTATTAAATTAAAAGACGGTGATGAACTCTTGGTTGGAAACACCATCTTCTTGGTAAAGCTAAACAACTAAACGGTTGACTAAAAGGCTAAAACTGTAGGATTGTATACAGATGATCGTATTGGTAACCGCCGGTAACAGAGCAAGCATAGAGACGACTCAACCAAATAGCGAAGGACGGGTTCGCCCCAAGCCCGGCGAGGTCTGGATCTCGGATCCGTACCTCGCCGCTATCAGAGCAGCCGGAGGAACTCCCCTAATTGTTGTACCTGAAGAAAAAAACATAGATCAACTTATTGAAATATGTGACGCTGTAGTAATCACCGGTGGTCATTTTGACATTCACCCAAGCCACTACGGTAAAGCCCAAACTGGCAGAATAGACAACGTTGACTCGTCCCGAACAGGTACTGAATTAGCTCTAGCTAGAGCCTGCATAGAGCGAGACATTCCGGTTTTGGGGGTCTGTGGAGGCATGCAAGCGTTAGCGGTGGCTGCTGGTGGATCCCTTTTTCAGGATATTGCGACAGAGCTAAACGACACAATAGAACACGAGCAACCAACCGACCCAGCGACTCCATGGCACGAGGTAAGGCTCTCTAAAGGACGCCTCTTCGACATCTTTGGACCAGTGGTGGAGGTCAACTCTACACACCATCAATCTGTAGAAAACCCCGGTAGTTTCACAGTGACGGGTATTGCCCCCGATGGTGTGATAGAAGCTATAGAGCGATCTGATTTACGTTTTTGCGTAGGTGTTCAGTGGCACCCAGAGTTATTATGCCAACCAATCTACGAGGCCATGATCCAGTCATGCTAAAAATTGCATCCACTTTAGCGGTAATAATGATCATCATTAGCACCGCTTGCAGCACCCCTGAGGAAGTTGAGCAGTCATGCGAATCACAATCTCAAACACACCTGCGCGACGAGTGCTTTCACAACCAATTGTTGGGCTCAGGAGCTTCGGAAATTGAAGCCGTTATCGCGTTGGCAAACAGTATCGAAGACCCAATTATTCGCGGGTCTGCTATCTTTCGGTGGATAGAGTTGCACAACAGAGAGATCCCCCGAGAAAGAGGTCGGGCGTTATGCGAAATATTATCGGAAAGGGAGAAGACATCGTGCGAACGGCGGCTATACTCAGCACACTTGCAGCGATAGGTTGCGGCGAGCCCGAACAGCCACCAGCTGTTGTACCTCAAACCGCAGAAGCTAGGCAAAATACACACCATGAGTTGGGGCGTGCGAACACGCACGATCCTAACCGGTACGAAGCTAGGACTAGAGATGACTGCGCAAGGTATTCTGAGCGCCCCGAATTTTTTGGTTTCTGTCTATATCGGGTAGCACAGCGAGGCGAAGGTGCCCTTGGAGTAGATCACTTCTGCGACGGGGCTGGCACATGGGAGACGGACTGCCGAGACGGTTGGACAATAGCTAGAGCACGACCAGACTCCACCTGGACAAACGAAGTGCTTCTTGCGGCATGTGGGACTATTGATTGCAGGTTTGAAGTTCTAGACTTCAGGCCAAACCCAGAGGTTACGGAACAGGTTAGCCTGTGTTCTAGACACGCTGGAAGGTTTGGAGGTGATTGCGCCGCTCATGCGATGGACAGGTGGCTAAAAGGTACCCCTACAGAGCAAGAGTTCTCGGCTCTAGCCGAGCTTGAATTCTTTCCTGATCGCATCGGACACTACATGGGTCTAAGCGTTAGCTGCTTCGATCTTGGAGATTGTGGTTCGGAGGGAGAGGCTGCGGATCGATGTAAATACACAGTTGGGGTGAGCGAAATTAACCCTGAATTATGCCGAAACATACGAGCCAATATCCATTAACACCCGTCAATTACCAGGTCCCAATGGGACCTCGCTCCTCTACTAGCAAAAACTCTCTCGAAAACAACGGAGCTGAACCTGTGGCGACTAGCGGGTGTGTCAGAGTCTGCCACAACAACGAATAAGCGCGTACCTCTTGCGTTATATTCACCTCCAATGTTCGGTAGCCAGGCATAGATGCCTCAACGGTGTATCCACCAAAAAACACAGGACGAACAGCAAGGTCTAGCTCGTATGGGGTCACCCCCACCACCTCACCATCGACACGTATCAGAGCGCCAACAGGCTCACTCAACAGGTTCACTTTGTAACTGCACGAGAGTAGAGAAAAGAGGAGAATCATCCCCCTGTCGCGGGCTCGAGAAGATCCAGAACTCTTCGCAGGTTACTGTAAAACTCAGCTCTACCGACGGCCCCTTGAGATATCTCAGTCCCAGATATCTCACCCGCTGCACCATAGGCTATGCGCAGCGCCCCATCTTCACCAGCACCTATCTCAACGGGTCTACCAGAAGTGTCATACCGGAATGTATACTCCGATGAATCACTAGCCGTCACTAAATCTACCTTGCCATTGGGACCATAGGTAAGGGTGAGTTCCACACCTTCAGATGAGCTAGCAGCAACCAGATTACCAAAATCGTCATAGGTGTAATCAAACCTACGCCCATCGGAATAGGCAGCCTGTAGGATTCGCGAAAAGGTCGGGTGGTAAGCCCAGCGAACACGGGTGCCGTCAGGATGGGTCACAGACACCAAACGCGCCTGGCGATCGTACTCATATGTGGTGATTGATCCATCCTCAGATGTCACCTGAAGGGGCTTGTTGCAACAACTCGAAAGATGCGTGACCTCTCGACCACTTGGTCCCTCTACTGTGAGGACATTGTTGTTGTCATCGAAAGAATGAACTGTAGTCTCACCACCATTCTCTACTGTCGCGATGACTAAACCGGGCTCAGGTGCATTCCACGAATAATTTGTGAGGTCTTCACCTAACATCACTCCTGTCGCCCAGTCACGCTCCGTATCGTAGGCTATTTGCACCTGCCGACCACCTGTCTCTAGAATAGCAGTGACATTGTGTTCGTCATCATAAATGTAGCGTTCCCCTCTGTCACCTGGTCCCTCAATAGCCATGAGGTTTAGTCTGTCATCATATGAAAAAGTGATGCTGCGACCAGATGTGTCCTCCATTCCAGAGACCAAACCAGAATCATTGTCCCAAGACAACACAATGGAACCGCCGTCTGTATGGTTTACACGTGAAAGTCTCTTCTCACGATCATACACCAAATCGATGCCACGCCCGCCTACGTCGAATATGTGAACTAGTTGTCCCCTGTTATTGAACGTCTGGCGAGACCCGTCAGATCTGATTCTTACCATTGAGCCGTCATCGAGGCGAGTCATACGCTCAGTACCGCGATCATGGGTCATATAAGACCCAGGGACAACATCGACCCAAGCCAAAGGTAGCGCCATACCCATCTGCTCTCGCATACCAGGGCCCGACAATAACTGCTCCCTTAGTTCGGCATAGTAAGACTCGGCACGGTTTGCACCAACCCCTTGATCTTCTGCGCGACGCGCCTGTATCAAGCGATCCACATACGCAGTCATCACGACCTCTTTTGGAGCCCCCTCCAGCGTATACCTCAAAATGTAGCCATCGGAATCAGTGACAAGTATAGATCCGTCAGGACCATCTTGAGCCACAATGTCCAAGCCAGTCGACCACCCATAGCCAAATGATCCAACCGTATTGGAGCGAGAGTTGTAGCTACGACTAATATCTAAAGCTTCGCCTGGTTTTTGAATTCTCAGATCTGACGTCTGGTAAAAGAAATTTGCGTTCCTGAGGTTTACTTCTTGCGCCATTGACTCGTTTGATAAAGACAAGGACAAACAAAATAAAGTGGCTGGGATCGATAGTTTTCTTAACAAGATATGTACCCGCATCTGATTGATTCTAGTTCGTCGTCAATCATACACCCATAGAGATAAAAAAGGATCACCATTTGGTGATATATTCCAAACATGAGCTCCCTCAACACATGTAAGACCCTAACAATGACCAAAATTGGGGCGATATGTATATTGCTCTTCTCACTCAATGCATGTACGGCGGCCCAGCGCAGCGTCAGGCTAGACGCTCAAGACAGGAGCGATTTAGCTGAGAACGCAGAGCTATATTGGCGCGCCTTGCGTTGGGCTGACCTACCTGCTGCAGCATCCTATTTCGCCGACTCGGGGGTGAGGATGACCTGGCTGAATGAGGCTCAATCACCCAACGCACCAAGATACCGAACCGCCCAAGTTCTTCAAGTAGACACCAGTCCTCGGCACGAACCCGACGATAGGGGTAGCGTTAGAGAAGGCGCTGTTTTTACTCAAGTTGAGTACTACCAGATGCCGAGCCAGGTTCTAGTTCAGGAGTTAGTGCCGCAGCACTGGTACCAGACTGAATTCGGATGGTTTATTGTACCGGAGCCAGAACAAGATCAACCTCTTCACCAATAGACACTGGCCCCCACAACTCCGAAACAAACTCTCCTGCGGAATCTGTAGCTGGGTCACCGTCAATATCTATTCTAGCCCTCACCCAGAACTCATCGGGCCAGTCTCCTGGAAGTATTGAGTCACCTAGCCCTATAGTTAATTCCATTGGAATGACTGGACTATCAATTCGGCGAGCGGCCAATGGTGGACCTCCACCACTGGGAGACCTTACCGCGGCAACAAACAGGGTTCCACCACCATTATAAAGTTCCGGTTCGAGCATTGATATCACCATGAACACCACGTCTGGCGACTCTTCCTCTGCTGATGGCTCTTCCTCTGCTGACGGCTCTTCCTCTACAACAGGAGCTGCGTTGGGGACATCGCCCGCAGCCTGACTCGCTATTGCCAAGTCTAAGTCTATCGTCAGTAAATTAGCTAACTGCCCATACTCGCCTTCGACAACCAAAAGTGGCGCCACCGCCTCTTTAGACCCCAAAAAATCCCCTGTATTGGCGATAGCTACCGCCATCCACCACCTGGCTTCAAGATGAGAGGGAGCCTCATCTAAAACAGCTGTTAGTCTTTCAATAGCTATATCTTGCATGCCAACTCGCATCGCAAGGGCCGCCGAGTGAACTATGACGTCATGATCGCCCGGACCGATCTCCCGAGCTGTGGTGCTCCACTGCATAGCCGACGCCAGCTCACCGCTCATAATAGCCTGATGAGTCAAGAAATTAAGTGCCTCTAGATCGTGAGGATCGACCTCTAGTCTAGCGATAGCCGACTCCACCTCAGCCTGCATAGCAGCTACTCTTGCGTCGACCTGTAAGGGTACAGAGCTCTGACCAGGCGCTCCACCACCTGTCATCCCCTCACCGTCCAATCTAGGCTGAGCCGCCTCTTTCGCGAAAATAATCACAAACAACAAAAAGGCGGCTATCACGGTGCCTACTAACCATAACCCTCCAGGTTTTGGTACAGATCTCCCGCTGTCAACAGTTGAAATAGCTTCAACGATCCTAGCGCCTTGCGCTACGATGTCAGCTCGGCGCTCATCATATACCGCTGTGTCTAGTGTAGACTTACTAGATTCTAGTTCTTTTAGCTCATTAACTAAGGACGCTTTTCTAAGCGCTAGAGTTGACTGTTCGTCCCCATCACTGTGAGACTGGTCTTCAACACTATCTGATGTATCCGACAAAGAACGCGACATTAGAAAAGCAACTACACCGCCAACCGCCAGCACCACTAAAGGCAGTCCCCACGGGCCAAGAAGATCCATCATTCCTCCTCCAATTCAGCCAGAAACTGTTGGGCGAAAGGATCGGCCTCATCAACTGATGGCCTCTCTTGTCGCCTCAATACGGTCAACAAAACCAATACGCCAACTAAAATCGCAAACAGAGGAGCTAACCAAGCCACCAAATTCACCCCTGACTTTGGTGGAGCCAACAAAACACCCTCACCGTATAGATCTGCGAAAAAATCTATAATTTGATCGTCTGTGTACCCCTCACGCACCATGCTCTCGATCTCTAGTCGCATAGCTTGAGCCGCAGGACTGCTGGAGTCAGCTACTGCTTGGCTCCTACAGACAGGGCAGCGCAATGACTGACCCAAAAAATGGGCTCTTCTACCCATCTCCACATCGTCAGTGACAGGAGCACCGAATGGCTCTAGCTCTGGTAGATTGTCTGCAGTTACAGACCCAGCATCCTCTTCAACTAATATCTCAGAGATAAAGCTATCAAACATAGCCATTCCCATAATGGGATAAGCTACCTTCTTTACAATTATACCAGCTCGCGAGATAAAATACGTCTCAGGGACACCCGTGGCGCCAAACCTAACCGCAGTCCTCTGATCTGGATCTAAAACAGTCTCATATGCACTACCCATTCGCTCTTCATAACCACGAGCCAACTCTGGTTCGTCACCGTACAATATTCCCAAAAAGACCACGCCTTCGGATTGATATCGCCTTGCTGCAGCGAGCATAGTTGGGTGCTCCTGTGCACATGGCGCACACCAAGTTGCCCAGAAATTAATAACTAGCGGCTGACCTCTGAATTGAGCGAGAGAAATAGACCCTTCACCATCGAGACGCTCAAGGTCAAACCGCGGCGCCATCAACCCCTCAACATCCTCTTCGTTTAGCGCAAACACTCTATTTTCAATATCTGGTCGGAACATTCCAAAAGCCAGAAGACCAAGTAACAGAGTCATTAAAATGACCCCTATTGTCGCGGCGTGCTTATTCATTCCTAAGCTGTGCCCTTCTTCTTGGAGGGGTATGCGGCGATAAATGACCCTAAAACCATGAGTAGTCCGCCGTACCACAACCATGCCATCAATGGCTCTACAATGACTCGCATTGTCACGGAATCACGCCCTTCAGAATCGGGGCCTGAACTCAATATTGTGAGGTAAAGATCTTCGTCGAGCCCTGATCGTACCGCTGGTGTAGGCATCTCATCCCTAGGCATAGCCATACCGTTTACCATCATAAAATATTGGTTGTTTCTTGGCTCGAGCTGACCCAGGTCAGTTCCGTCACGGGAGACATCCACCACTGCGACCTCTGCGGTCAAGTGTGGCTCTGACACCTCTTTTAGCTCTTTGAACTCAAGGGTATACCCCAGTACATCAACAGGCTCATCTATAGGTAGTAAGACACGTACGTCCTCTCTATAGATCGAACTCGCAGAAATACCCACTGCGGCTAGTGCAACTCCTATATGAACAACGTGTCCAGCAAATCTTCTTCGAGATGACTTCGCCCCGTTGAACAGGGCAGTAAACATCGGCTCACCAGCAGCCCTGCGAGCCAAGCCAGGAAGTACCATCTCCCTAAGACTCACAGACATCGCCATGGCTGCAAGAGAGAACGCAGCGATCCCCCAACCACTGCGCATACCCCAGGCGAACACGCCTAACCCAACAGACAAAGCTACTGCGAAAGGCATGGCCAGACGGCGTTTCATTACCTCAGCTGTTGGGCGACCCCAAGGAAGCACCGGACCGATCCCCATTAAGAAAATAAGGGCCACACATATAGGCACACTCACCGAGTCAAAGAACGGGCGACCCATTGAGATGCGCTCGTCGTTTACCGCTTCTACAACAAGGGGAAACAGCGTCCCAACCAACACAGTAAATGTGAACGCTACAAACAACATGTTGTTTAGTAAGAAAGCCGACTCGCGAGAGACCATAGCTATAGGTTTAGGGTCTGGAACCAACCGCTCCATACGAAAGCTCAGAAGGATTATGGTAAACAACAGACTGATAACTATTGCGGCAAAAAACGTTGGTCCGATTCCAGCAGATGTGAAATTGTGGACGGATTCCAGCACTGAAGAGCGAGTCAGGAATGTTCCAAGCAACGTCAGAATAAAGCTGACCATGACTAGTACTAAGCTCCACCCCGCAAAAGCATTGCGCTTTGATGTCACCATCGCAGAGTGCAGAAAAGCGGTAAGAGTCAGCCACGGTAAGAAACTACCGTTCTCAACAGGATCCCAAGCCCAATAGCCACCCCACCCTAGAACCTCGTAGCTCCACCAAGCACCAAGGAGAATACCTAGTGTAAGAAAGCCCCAAACCACTAGACTCCAACGCCGGAGGTACCGCAGCCATGCTGGATCCAACCTGCCTGACAAAAGAGCTCCAGACGCTATGGCGAACGGTACAGACATACCAACAAAGCCCAAGTATAAGGTTG
Organism: uncultured bacterium; assembly: GCA_963934385.1. Classification (GTDB taxonomy): domain Bacteria; phylum Myxococcota_A; class UBA796; order UBA796; family CAJQPC01; genus CAWVYO01. The sequence continues at coordinate 22,884 of CAWVYO010000008.1, read as the reverse complement.
GAGGGTGGATAATCATCAGAGCATGATTCTGAAGCATCGGGTTTGGGCCCGGCCCGTTTGTTGGTACAGGGAGCTGAGACGCCTCAAAAGGGTTGGCCACACTCGCGATCAAGAACGCGAAGAACAGCCCTATCGACATCAAAACCGCCAGAGACCAAGTACCCTGATCCAGTGGTTTATTGCGGCTCTGCCGAGCAAAGACCATCGTATAAACACCCAAGACTGCGCCCCAAAACAAAATAGAGCCATCTAATGAAGACCAGAGAGAGACGAAGGAGATAAGGCGCGGAGTCTCAAGACTACCGACCTCTGCCACATAGCTAACGGAGAAGTCGTTGATGAGTAGCGCGTACTCCATGAGCAGCATGGCGCCTATCATCATGGAACTGAAAAGATAGGCCATTCGCCTTGTCTGTACTGCGCCTCGTTCCGAGCCTTTTTTAGCCGATACGAACCCCAAAAATGCACCTAACACTGCAACTAATAGTGACCCCAAGATTAGTATGTGCCCGATAGTTGAAATCACATCTGCTCCAGTGTCTCGTATACTGCCATAGGATCGTCAAGGCTATCGTCGGGAAGCCTGTACTCATTAGAGTGCTTGACCAGTAGACGATCAGAGAAAAAAGCGGGTCCACCTGTGAACATGTCCGTTTCACAAAGCAAGGCTTGCTCACCTAGTTCAGCTTCTGCTTCTGCTTCTGCTTCATCACAAACTACATCGACAAATCGACCCTCAACAACTACCCCAATGCCCTCGCGAAGCATGGCTGGGGGAACTCCGGAAGAAAAGACTCTAATGTCCCGCGTTCCGTCCGTAGCTAAGAAGTCAATGGACTGCTCTGCACCTAGCCCTGAGACAGTCAAACTATCGGTCTTTACAAGAGCACCCAGACGAACAACAGTGTCGCCAAGACCTCTCTCACCAAGTTCATCCATCTGCTCGTAGAGTTCTGAGGGTTCCCAGTAGTAAACTATATTTTCAGATGCTACTAAATACAGTCCAGCCAAGACGGCTCCCGAACCAACCAATGCAGCAAACAGTATTTTCTTTCGCTTATCCATTTACTGCCGCCCCTCATTCCAAAGCCTAATGAGCACTGAAGAAATGTATAGAGTTAAAACAGCCCAACTTATGCCGTAAGCGGCTGTAACAAAGGCCCAGCGAGCATCCATAGCGCTAATTAGAGGAACCATTGTCACACCTCCACTTGTAGGGTTTCAGGTACTGGAGGAAGATCTGGCTCTTCCTCTGTTCGGATGGCGCGTAACTCAGCCACTCTCGCTCTTAGCCCAATAAGCCCTAATGATAAAAACAGAAACCCAAATGCAGCAGTTCGCAACGGCCAATGCATCTCCGAGTCAACGGTGTTTGGGGTCGACTGAAGTTGGTGAATGCTCGGTAATAGTTTGACGCTGAAATAAACAACGGGAACGTTCATAAACGCAATAATGGTGCTGACCGCGGAAATTGTGCGGCGCTTATCTGGATCATGAAGCATTCCTCGCAACACCAAAATACCCGCAAACGAAATAGCCATAACCGCAGAGCTAGTAAGGCGAGGATCCCACGTCCACCAAGTCTCCCATGTAGCTCGACCCCAGATTGAGCCTTGAACCAACAGCATTATGGTTAGTACAACGCCGACCTCGAGAGAGGCCTCCTCAATATAATCAGCCCTTTTACTACCTGCCCAAAGCACCCGAATAGCCGCACCAAACGCTATACAGAAAACCAACAAAGCGACCCAAGCTGTAGGCACATGAACGTAGAGTATTCTTCCCGTAATGCCCATTTGAACTTCATTTAACGGAGCAGTCAGCCCCCAAGCGTGGGCACCTAAAATAAGTAAAATTCCAGATATTAACAGGAAAGTAGCCCTTTTGAGGGAGCGTTTTTTTGGTATATCAGTCATTCGTCAACCACCTTTGAGAACATAACGCCGCACAAGGTCCAGTAGATTGCGTTGAATGCGCACATAACCGCAAACCACGCGGAGATCTGATCAAAAGGATCATGGGTTATTATTAAATTGGTTGCCTTGACTGCAGACAGCACCGTTGGGATCAACAGAGGGAACAACAGTACTGGCAGCATTAGTTGCTGAGCGGCCAAGCGACCAGTGAGCCCCGCATACAGTGTCCCTGGCGCTGCAACGCCTCCAGCCCCCAGCAAAAACACCGCTGTAAACATTAACGGCTCCGACGTGAGATCTAGCTGAAACAACAACACAGCAAACGGCAGGGAGATTATTTCAAGCAGTAAAATCCATACGAAGTTTGACAGAGCCTTTCCGTAATAGATAGCAGCAGGCGGAACAGGGACAAGAAGAAGCCCCTCAAGCGCATCCGACTCTAGCTCGTTCTGAAACGACTGAGACAACAGCAGAGTAGACACGGTCACCACAGACATCCAAACGTAAGCTGAAGCGTGTTTTTGAAGCATCACGGGGTCTGGACCAACGGCAAACGCAAACAACATCAGAAGAGTTATCGCGTAACAAGACATACCAGTAAGGCGAGACTTTGAGCGCCACTCAATGAGGATGTCTTTTTTAAAGATAAGACCAATAGCCCTAATAAGACCCACCTCCCTACGTTCACTTACAATGTCGGGGGTCAGGCTCATGACTCCCCTCTGTGAAGGGCTCGCCACGCTTTAGGGACATCTTTTGAAGCTCCGAGCCACCGCTCTTGACCTGACTCTAACAACAGCGCACGATCACACTTTTGTGCGGCCCTTTCCACCAAATGCGAAGCCATAACAACTGTACAGCCAGCATCAATAAGCTCGTCAATAAGGGAATCTACTAGATCAAAACCCTCTGGATCCAGCTGACCGTAAGGCTCGTCAACGAGAGCTAAACGAGGTCTCTGAATTAGCAATCTAGCGAACGCCAACCTCTTCCTCATCCCCGCAGAGTAGGTCCGGACTGGATCAGGTCTCTCTTCTAGTTTAACTTTGCCCAAAAGAGCACCTACATCGATATCAACCCCAACTAAACGCCCTAGAATTTCTAAGTTCTCTCTTCCCGAAAGATCTTCCCATATGGATGATTGGTGCGACAACAATGCCAAAGATGACCGTACTTCGTGGCGGTTCTCCTTTGGATCGACTCCAAAGATTGACAGGGATCCACCTGAGCGAGGCAAGGCTGTGGAGAGGAGCCTAAGAAGGGTTGTTTTTCCACTCCCGTTACCACCAACAATTAGAAATCTCTCACCTATTTTGACTTCTAAATTCAAACGTGCAAGAGACCACCGACTACCGTATCGGCGACTAAGATCTCCCGCTTCTATAGCTAGTTGTTCCATCTTACGAACGCTTCTAACCCAGATAGGGCGAGATCTAAAATTATACGCTCAATTTTGGGGTGGTTATCTAGCCTTTTATCGGAGAAAAAAAGTGAGACTTCTGGCTCGGACATTTTTTGGTAGGCACCTATTTTATGATCTTGACTGACAGACACCAACAGGCAACTTACATGGTGAGACGGACAAATTGTCGGCACGACATTTACCACAACAAACAAAACCAACACATCGCCTAACAAATACGGAGGCACTCGTGATTAACAAAGTCATCCTAATTGGAAACCTCGGACAGGATCCAGAGGTACGCACAACACAAGGCGGCTCAAACGTCGCAAAACTTCGAGTCGCGACAGCCGAGCGCAGAAAAGACCGCGAGGGCAACTGGAACGATCACACTGAATGGCACTCGGTCGTTTGTTTTGGCCGAACAGCCGAAAATGTGGGTCAATACTGTAAAAAAGGCAAGCAACTCTACATAGAGGGGCGCCTTCAGACTCAGAAATGGCAAGATCGCGACGGCAACACTCGCTACACAACTGAAGTTGTCGCCGATATGGTTCGCTTCTTGGGCGGACGCGGCGACAGCGCTGGTCAGAACTTCGGCGGCGGCGGTGGCGGCGGTGGCGGCGGTGGTAGCTACAACAAGGGTGGCAACAAGGCTTCTAACCCAGCTCCGGCCCCTCAAATGCCATACGCTGACGACGAAGAGATCCCATTCTAGGGGTTATGCTACCTGTACAACTAGACTCGTCGACGAGTACAGACTAGCTGGTTTATGAACCAACATTAGCAATATGGAGTAGGGAATGAACTCTGGTTCAACCTCGGATAAACTGCCCCTCGAACTCATCTGTGAACACGCTCAGGCGGGTGCTACCGGGCTTCTTGAGATCACAGACGATCGTAAAAAGCGTGGCTTTTACTTTCGCGATGGCGTCCTATACCTCACCTCAAGTAACTTAAAAAGTGAATCCATTGAGGGTCTAAAAACCCGAATACCTAACGCAAAAGAAGAGAAGCTTCTGAAGTTACAGGGAGAATTGCGAGTAATAAACGCAAGCACGATACACGATGGAAAATGGTCGTTTACTGAAGGAGTGAAGACAGACGGCGAGAGCCCTGTTGATGTAGTAGCCGCAGTATGGAAAGCCCTACAGAAAAAGGGTGACTTGGAAAAGTTACGCCTGCGAATCCTCGAACTAGGAGAGGGTTTTCCTGTGTTGACCAACGAGTCAAAACAAACTCTCAACTCGACCAACCTGCCCCAAGAAATAGAGGGTTTTTTATCTGCTATCGACGGAGAAAGATCAGCCGACGAGCTCCTTTCGTTTTCTTCGATACCCCCTGAAGATGCTGTCACAGCAATATATTTCGCACTGACAGTGGGAATCATTTCGATAGAAGAAAACACCAGTCATCATGCCGAGATCTCCGTAACTGATGGCAAGACCAAAACAGTTGATCAGGATCTTATAGATCAGACTATCTCGAAGCCCGCACGACAACCCCGAACTCAAGACGATAAAAAAAAGGACAGTCCGCTAGACATAGCGAATATGATTGCCAATCAGATTGGCACGGAGGTGGCAGCACCAGCCAGTTCAGCGCCAACAATATCCTCCGACCCAGAGACCGCGCTCCTTCAGACGGAATTAATCCGCATGAACGAGGCCGCTAATCACTTTGAAGTACTGGGTATTAATTGGGACGACGACGACTCTACCTATAGGCTGGCGTACTTTGAGCTAGCTCGAAAATACCACCCTGACACTTGGTCTGGGAAAGCTGACGAACAGGTTCAACTCGTATCAGACATCTTCACCTTTTTTAGTGCCGCATGGCAAGAGTTGGGTGACAAAGATCTTAGACAGGCCTACATCGACAAGGTGATCCACGGAAAGCTCGACGAGAACGAGATCGCTATGGAACGCATTAAGGCCACACTAAAAGCCGAAGATGATTTCAAATCGGCAATTGGACACCTCAATGGCGGGCGAATTGTAAGAGCGAACGAGATTCTCAAGACATGCGCCGAAGTGGTACCAGACGATCCAGAGTTCATCACATATTTGGGCTACACCATCTTCAAACTTCACATTGGTAAAAATGAAGACAAAGCCACGGAGGGTGAAAACATGATGAAAGACGCCCTTGAAAACACCACGAAATCAGATGGTTCGTGGGTGCTTATGGGCAAGGTCTACAACGAACGAGGCTTTGAGGTTATCGCTAAAAAATGCTTTGTGGCGGCGCTAAAAATCAAGCCGACCAACCCCGAGGCTATGCGGGAGTTGAAGAAAATGAAGCAGTCAAAAGACAATAAAAAGGGCGGATTTTTCAAAGGACTATTCGGAAAAAAATAGCCCTTGTTTATTAAGACTACTGCATCCCTTGGGTCGTCAGATTCGTACTCGCCAGCTCATCTGAAAGATCCGATGTGCCTGTCGTTATTAAGGCTTCAAACCCAAGCATTATAGCTATTATAGCAAGAGAAACAACACTCATTGTGAGCATGTACTCAACAGTTGATTGTCCTCGACGTGTCATCTTATCTCCGGAATAGAGCAGCCCCTGCGGTGACGATTCAAAAAAGAACAGCAACAACTCTGGAGCCAATGTACCACAGCGCTCGCCAAAACGATATAGGGTTCGCGACCTGAGCGCGGAATCTTATCCGCTAAACTTAGCGATAAACGGAGACTGAAATGCCCACACTTACAACCGTAGCAGACATCTCAAAACACGATGGCGAGGTCGTTGAGCTTCGAGGCTGGATATACATCGGTCGTTCAAGCGGTAAAATAGCCTTTCTACAGGTTCGAGATGGCACGGGAATAGTTCAGTGCGTCGTCGTAAAAGCCAACGTACCAGAAGAGATGTTTGTCGCAGCAAAGCGGGCTGGCCAAGAATCGTCCGTTATCGTAAAGGGGCTAGTAAAGGCTGACGTAAGATCTAAAATTGGGTTCGAAATTCAAGTTGAATCAATCGAAATAGTTCAAGAAGCGACTGGTTACCCGATCTCCCCCAAAGAGCACGGCGCTGCATTCCTCTTCTCAAAAAGACACCTCTGGCTCAGATCCAAGAGGACACACGCCATTCTAAAGATCCGACACCTCTGTATCAAAGCGATCAGAGACTACTTTGACGACAGGGACTACCTTCTATTAGACTCACCCATCTTCACCCCTGCCGCATGCGAAGGCACCTCTACGCTATTTGAGACCGAGTACTTCGGGCGAAGCGCCTTCCTTACACAGTCCGGTCAACTCTACCAAGAGGCTGGCGCCATGGCATTTGGTAAGACATACTGCTTTGGACCCACTTTTCGAGCTGAAAAGAGCGACACTCGCCGTCACTTGACCGAGTTTTGGATGGTAGAGCCAGAAGTAGCCTGGGCCAATATAGATGACATAATGGATCTTGCCGAAGACTTCTTAGTAGAGGTTGTAGCCTATGTTCTTAAAGAGGGAAAAGAACACTTAGAGCTGCTTGGACGAGACATATCTAAACTAGAGAAAGTTCAAAAGCCTTTTCCACGCATTAGTTACGATGAAGCCTGTCAGCAGCTTTCAGATCTCGGAATTCCCGTGGAACCCGATAGCGACTTCGGCTCTCCCCAAGAGACCGCTCTGGCTGAGCAGTTCGATCGCCCTGTGATGGTCCACCGCTACCCAGCCGCAATAAAGGCTTTCTATTTCAAGGCAGACCAAACAAACCCACTCCGCGCACTTGGCGTGGATGTTTTAGCTCCCGAGGGGTACGGCGAGATTATCGGCGGCGGTCAGCGCGAAGATGATCTCGATACGTTGTTAGCAAAAATCAAAGAGCACGACCTCCCTGAGGAGGCATTCGACTGGTTCATAGATCTTAGAAAATACGGATCTTGTCCACACGGTGGCTTTGGGCTTGGTCTCGAGCGTCTTGTGACCTGGATCTGTGGCAACCACCACGTTCGAGAGGCTGCACCTTTTCCTCGCACCCTAGACCTACTCAAACCATAGGCTCACAAAGAAACGCTGGAGACCAAGTGGATTCACAAGAAATAGCAGAATTTGTTGGAGGAGAGCACTTCGGCGAAGTGGTCGAACTTCACGGTGTTGCGCCTCTAAATGAATCATCGGAGAACCTGCTATCTTTCGCCGAAATTGAGGTCTCAGGTGATGCTGGTTGTGTCATCTGTACTAAAGAGGTCTCAGGGCGCACATGTGTTGTTGTAGAGGATCCTAAGCTAGCATTCATAAAGGTGCTAAACGCTCTCTTTACAAAACCGCATACTCCGAGAATTCACGAGACGGCAGTAATAGAAGGCACCGTCGGTGAAGGCGTTGATATTGGCGCTAATGTTGTCATAGGTGCTGACTCTACGATTGGCGATAACGCGGTGATTCACGCAGGTGTCATTATCGGCATTGGCTGCGAAATAGGTGATGGGACAACTATATTCCCAAACGCAGTCATCTATGACGACACCTGGATAGGAGCTAGGTGCCGTATTCACTCTGGTGCCGTTATAGGCGCTGACGGTTTCTCCTACCACCAGACAACTACAGGTCCTATCAAGGTGCCGCAAGTGGGTAGAGTCGTAATATTGGATGGCACCGAGATCGGCGCCAACACATGTATAGACAGGGCGTTCCTAACAGAGACCATAATTGGCGCAGATAGCGCCATAGACAACTTGGTTCAGATCGGACACAACAGTCGAGTCGGCGCTAACTGCCTTATAGCAGCACAGGTAGGCGTGTCGGGCTCTGTTGTTATAGGAAACGGTGCCGTATTAGGTGGTCAAGTTGGAGTACGGGAACATATAATGATCGGAGACGAGGCCGTGGTTGGTGGAGGCTCAGGAGTGGTAAAAGACCTCCCGGGCGGTGCAGCCTACTTTGGCACCCCTGCTATACCAATCGCCCAAGGAAGACGAGCCTATATGGCGTGGACTCAGTTGCCAGAAATACTCAAGAGGTTGGCGAAACTAGAGAATAAATCTACTTAGACAATACACAAATTGTCACGCTGTGAAACAGCCCCTTTTAGAACCGTCATACTTGGTGTAGCATGCCCCATGCTTTCATCTATTCTTCTGTTCTCTATAGTCACCACTCCAACCGCCCATGCGTGGGGCACACCCTCATGGGAAGACACCATAGAAGAGGTGACCCCCGCTATAGTGTCCATAAAGGTCTCTGCCACTCGAGCATTTGACACTGGCAACGCCTCATCTTCACAAGGCACAGGCTTTATCGTAGACGCCGAGCGTGGAATTATACTCACAAACAGACATATGGTGACTCCGGGACCTATCACGGCAGAGGCTGTCTTTCAAAACAACGAAGAGGTCCCGTTGCGCGCCGTTTATCGTGACCCAGTACACGACTTCGGCTTCTATATGTTCGACCCTGAAGATGTGAGATTCATGGATGTAACAGAGCTGGATCTACATCCTGAATCAGCCAACGTAGGCGAAGAGATTCGAGTTATTGGAAACGATGAAGGCGAGAAAATATCAATTCTGGCAGGGACACTCGCCAGACTTGATCGACAGGCACCTAACTACGGACGAGGCTACAACGACTTCAACACCTTTTACATTCAGGCAGCATCAAGCACATCTGGTGGCTCTTCGGGCTCGCCAGTGCTCAACCAAAATGGTGATGTGGTAGCCCTAAATGCAGGCGGCAGCACACGTGGGGCCTCGAGCTTCTACCTCCCGCTTGATAGGGTTGTAAGGGCCCTAGATGACCTACAAAACGGCAGAGAGATTACCCGAGGAACTCTCCAGACCATTCTCAAATACACCCCTTTCGACGAAGTTCGACGTCTTGGACTAAATGGAGAGACTGAGGCGCTGGTAAGGGAGACATTTCCAGACGGGACTGGCATGCTTGTCGTCTCGAATGTTCTACCACAAGGTCCCGCCGACGGTGTCTTGCGTGTAGGCGACATAGTTACACATGTGAATGGAGTGCTCATCACCACCTTCATTCCACTGGAGGTTATTCTAGACGAAAGCGTAGGAACCTCAGTCCACTTTACAGTAGAGCGAGGGGATGAACAGTTAGAGTTGGTGGTTACTGTTGGTGACCTTCACGCCATCACGCCTGATGAGTATGTCGAAGTAGGAGGGTCAATATTCCATCACCTTTCATACCAACGAGCTCGTTATTACTCTATCCCTGTGCAGGGACTGTACCTGGCTGAAAGTGGCTACATGATGAGCGGTATCTACGGTGGATCACTCATTACACATTTCAATAACGTACCTGTCCCTGACCTAGACTCCCTTTGGCAAGAAATGGAATCCATCCCCGATGGCACCCGCGTACCAGTAAAGTACACATCCATGGACGAGACCTGGAGAACCAAAGTAAATGTGATCGAATTCGACAGAGATTGGTTTCCAATGGAGCGGTGCATCAGAAATGATGACTCAGGACTATGGGAGTGCATTGATGGGGCCGAGGCACCGGCGCAAACCCCAGTTGAACCGGGCTCAACAATCTTGAGTAATAGGTTGCCTTCACCAGCTTCAGAGATCGGAAAAAGTCTAGTCACTGTTGACTTCGATATTCCTTTTAGGGTCGAAGGTGTTTGGGGGTCTCACTTTAGAGGCACAGGGGTAATATTGGATACAGAGAGCGGTCTTGTCGTTACAGACCGAGACACTGTACCTATCCTCCTCGGTGATCTGGAGATCACTATTGGGGGCTCTCTAAGGATCCCTGCCGAGGTTGTCTGGATACATCCGACTCACAACTTCGCATTCATTCGCTACGATCCAAGCCTGATAGGCGACACAAACGTCACCCAAATACAGCTCGATTCCTCACCTCTTTCAGTGGGAGATTCAGTGTCACAGGTGGGACTCACCTCTAGATATGAGGTGATTACACGAGACACAGAGGTGGCTAGGATTAACGCTCTATCTCTAAGACGACCCTCACCACCACACTTTAGGGACACCAACCTAGATGTGATCACCCTAAATGACACTGCTCCTTCCTCTGGGGGTGTACTAGCGGATCAGTCTGGCTCAGTAAGGGCCTTTTGGACTTCTTACCCTACTCGTCAAGATGGAGAGCGGTCATCGCTATTCAGAGGTATTCCAGCGAGCATACTAGAGATAGTGCTGCCGGATCTTGTAGCGGGCAGGTTGCCGCAATACCGAACATTCGGAGCTGAACTAAAGACAGTAAACATTGCAGACGCGAGAGATCTCGGGCTATCCGAGCAGAGGGCTGAGGCGATTGAGCAGGTGGACGATGTCCATCGTCAGGTAATCTCTATCTCACGTCTATACGCAGATGTTCCAGCTCAAAATACCCTTGAAGAAGGAGATATTATCCTCTCGGTAGACGGGGAGATAGTGACTACATTCGAACAGGTCGAACGAGCCTCGCTACGCGACAGTCTAGCCCTTTCCATCCTACGTGACGGCGAGGAGATCAACGTAACGCTAGGGACACACCCACTAGAGGGAGGAGGAATAGGAAGAGCCGTAACCTGGGCTGGTGTCTTACTCCACGAGCCGCATTTTGACCTTGCAGTGCTCAAAGAGGTTCCACAAAACAGCGGGGTATATGTTTCATTCTACTGGTACGGCTCTCCTGCCGCCCGCTACGGTCTCAGAGCCACTAGAAGAATAATCGCCGTTGACGGCACCGAGACTTTAGACCTGGACACATTCTTAGCAGCAGTAGCCAACAAAGGAGCTGGGGATGACATTCGAATTGACTACATAGATTTAGATGGTCAAAACCACGTCCTAACTATGAAGCTGGATCCACACTACTGGCCCACTGACGAGTATCGTTTTGAAAATGGTGCATGGGGACGGACTAGGCTGGATTAGAGCTTAGAGTCAATCTCAACCCCAGCGTAAATTCGCTTGATATTCTCTCTGTGCCGAAACAACAACACAGCAAATATCGCACTCATAGCCATTAATAATGGGCGAAAATACATGCCTACCAAGATCAGCATAAGGGTCGCTCCAAAAAGCGAAGCAACCGAACTCTTTTTTGTCGCCATGTAGGCCACAAGCCAAGCAACTACCGCGATCGTAGCTGCGACTGGAGCTAAAACAGCCATCACACCAGCAGAAGTAGCGACTCCCTTACCACCCCTGAAACGCAAAAATATAGACCAGCAGTGACCAACAACAGCCGCGACACCTACCCAAGCCACATGCTCATCTGAGAATTCACAGCCCTGAACGGCGAGTACTACAAAAGCTCCTTTTCCAGCGTCGAGTAGCAGAGTGATTCTACCCCACATTTTACCTATTACTCGCGCCACATTGCTCGCGCCAATGTTGCCGCTCCCGTGATCTCGCACGTCTTTTCTGGCGACAACTCGACCTATAATGAGCCCAAAAGGTATAGAACCCACAATAAAAGCAATAAATATGGCGACTGTTAGCTGTATGCTGTCTCCGAATAGCTACTAGACACGTTACCATTATTGTAACTTTTTATGGAGTAAAGATGTTTAGCTCACCATTGCAAAAAATGATGACCGCCATTTTGCTCGCAGCCACCGTTATAGGCTGCGGCAAGGGCGGCTCAGACGATACAAGCTCAACAGCCACCGACACGGGTCCCACAGTCGACAGCGACTACGACGGCTGGGCTGACTTTGAAGATTGTGATCCAAACGACCCATACACATACCCTGGCGCAGACGACATTCCATATGACGGCAAGGACAACGATTGCTGCTGCGAAGTTGAAGGTGAAGATTCAGAGTGCTGTGGAGATCTAGTTGACTGGGATGAAGATGGTTTCATAGCCACCAACGCAGGGGGGGACGACTGTAACGACGGTAACCCGAACATACACCCTGGGGCCGCCGAGGTCTGTTATGACGGCATAGATCAAGACTGTATGGGTGACGTGGATTCGGACGACTGCGACGGCGACGGCTACGACCGCTACTCAGACTGTGACGACGAAAACCCCGAAGCCTACCCTGGTGCCAGCGAAATCTGGTACGACGGAGAGGATGGAGACTGCTCAGGACCCTCTGTGTCGGACTACGACCAAGACTACGACGGGCAAGATCACGAAGACTACGGCGGAACTGACTGCGACGACACAGATCCAGAGAGTAAGGTTGGCGGAACCGAGCTTTGGGACACGGTCGACCGAGACTGTGACGGCAAAATCGACGATATGAACCAGAGAGACGCCACTGGCTACTGGACAGGTGACGCATTGGTCTCCGACGGTTTCATTGGGTTTGGCGCAGGTCTTTTAGGGGATCTTGACGGAGACGGCTTTGGAGACTTTGCTATCTCGGGCATAGGTGGCGAAACAGACAGTAATGGAGGCGTCGCTTACATAGTAAGCGGAGGGCTGGCTGACGGAAGTTTTGTCGACAGCGCCATCTTAGAGATAGACGGCACCTCTAATTCATACTTCGGGTGGGACCTAGCAGTGATCGACGATCTAAACGGCGATTCTTATCCAGAACTACTGGTAGGGGCACCAGCGTTTAACGAAGCCAGACTGTACAGCGGGATCGACCTCATGGGACCAGATCCTATATCAGAAGCCGTAATCCTCTCTGGCGGAACGTTTGTCGGGGCAGATGTCGCTAACATAGGTGACATTGACAACGACGGCTACGTTGAGATGTCTATCGGTGTAGGAATAGTCGGGGAAGCGTATGTTGAGATCTTCGCTGGCAATCAAGTTAGATCTTCTTCTGGAACCTTTAGTAGCTCTATAGCAACAATCTCTGGCTCTGGTGTAGGTGGTCTAACAGTAGGTGGACTAGACTACAACGGAGATGGAGTAGTGGACATGCTAATGGGTGAGGGAGCGTGGAGCAGCGAAGATGGGCTCCCGGCAGACGGTATGACCTCAGTAATTTCAGGGGCGGATATCGGCGGTTCAATGAGCACCTCCAACTTTCCATCCCTCACTGGATCATCAGCGAGCGGCGTAGGATCCTTCAACGGCTGGCTCGCCGATGTAGACAACAACGGGTACGACGAAGTGGTGGTAAGCGCACCCTTTGCTGACAACTTCAAGGGGGCGGTCTACGTAGTTGACGGTAGCGTCATCTCTGGCTCTCAGACCGCCGCGGACGTTGCCATGTTCACAGTTAATGGCTCCTTAGCCAACGGATACCTGAAAGGGGCGGACGAGGGCGGCTACTTCGACTCAGACAGCTCCATAGACTTAGTGGTGTCTGCTGTGGGTGACTTTATAGCGTATTCCCAGAACGTCACCCAAGGAGAGACCAACGTATTCTTCGGTCATGAAATAGTGGCTGGGGGCTCGGTCTCTGCTAGTGATTCTAGCGTCACATTCTCTACAACTGAAGCCGACAGCCTTTGGGGTTACCAAGTGGTAGGTGGCGATATAAATAGCGACGGTCTAGACGACCTCCTGATCACTGCACCAGCGGCTACCAGCTACACTGGCGGAGCTGCTCTTTTCCTCTCTGGCTTGGAGTAGAGGACATTGGGCCACAGAGCGTTTCTACTGGCAGCTGGATTTGGAACCCGAATGCAGCCCCTTACAAACCACAGAGCTAAACCCCTCGTTCCCCTTTGTGGGGTGCCGCTGTTGGACCAAGCTGTAGCTCTAATTAGAGCTCACGGAATAGAATCCGCGGTTGTAAACGCGCACCACCTGCCCGAAGGGATCGAAAGGTGGGCTGAGAGGCAACCTATAAAGATTGAGGTATCAAAAGAACTCCCCGATATTTTGGGCACTGGCGGAGGACTCAGGGCTGCTCTGCCTATCTTAGACGACTCATTTGTGGTCGTAAACGGCGACATACTCTGCGACGTGGACCTAACGGCACTAATGAACGGGCTCTCTGAGAGTAGCCCCAGCGCATGCATGGCTCTAAGACCTATCGTTGGAGATGCCAAATACGGCATTGTGGCGGCTGATGACAACAATGTGGTTGTTGATCTAGTTGGCTTAGCTAAAGCTGAGCCCCACGGGAAGGTAAGAAGAGACACCCACTTCACCGGCGTTCACGCCCTCACAAGAAGTGCTGTTGAGCTTTTACCCCCCGAACAGTTCTCGTGCGTAGTTCGAGGCTCATATGTAAAAATGGTACCTCAAAGAACAGTCAAGTCTACGAGGCACACGGGAATATGGGAGGACGCCGGCAACCCTGAGTCCTACCTAGCCGCAAACATGTCGGTCCTGAATGGCGACATGAAACCACCCTTAGACACCCTTCCACTCGCCGCGTGGGCTATTATAGACGGTCGAGAGCACGGATCAAGAGATGATATTGACTGCCCGGAGAGTTGCTCCTTCAATCCTCCATTCTGGATCGGTCACGGGGCGACAATTCAAGAGCAGTGCACTATTTCAGGTTCAATAATAGGTGAGGATGCACTAGTCTTGGCGGGCTCAAAAATTGAGAGTAGCGTAGTGTGGGACAACTGTACTGTGTCGAAAGACTCGAACCACTGCGACGTAATAATTTACGACGGCGGTGTTTATAAACACAACGGAGAGGACTAGATGATTACCCAGCTTGACCATATCGCGATCTCTGTTGATGGATTGTCAGAGGCAATAGAGCGCTTTGCGAAGGATTTCGGGCTGGAGTTCAAAGGGACTGAAGACGTCGTCGAACAAAAGACCACCACGGCTTTTTTTCCAATATCCGGTACTCAGATTGAACTGGTGGCCCCGATCAATGGTGAGGGACCGATAGCCAGCGCAATCGAAAAAAGAGGACCTGGTTTACACCACCTCTGCTTTAGGACGGATGACATCGCAGCAGACATGAAGCGACTCGCCTCACTAGGGTACCAGTTCCTCTCCAAAGAACCCCAAGCCGGCGCTCACGGGACCAAAGTGGTCTTTATTCACCCTCGCTCTACCGGTGGCGTACTTATAGAGCTAGCGGAGCATCCAGCATGATCCACAGAGTCACAGCTATGGGGGAGATGACTTCACTTGCCGAGAGAAAGAGGAGGTCGGGACAGAGGTTGATCATAGGTCTCAGTGGGACTCACGTTACAGATGATGAGCGGATTCTAATAAAAGAGGTCCGTCCCGCTGGGTTCATCTTGTTTGCCAGAAACGTCGAAGAGCCCAAACAGGTAATGGAGCTCAACCGAGAGCTAACATCACTTCTCCCACCAGAACTTCCCCCTATCTGCTCTGTAGATCAGGAGGGAGGCAGAGTACAGCGGGTAAAGGATGGCGCAACAATCTTCCCACCTCTCCGATGGGTCGGAAACTGCGACGACGACACCCTATTACGCGACCATGCCAGAGCACTAGCAGCAGAGGTTAAAACCCTTGGATTCCACCTAAACTGGGCACCTGTTGCAGATGTAGACTCCAACCCAGACAACCCAATTATCGGAGACAGGTCGTTCGGTAACGATGCAGAAAAGGTAGCTAAGTCGGTTCACAATTGGATCATCGAGACCCAAAATTCAGGGGTTATGGCCGCCGCAAAACATTTTCCTGGTCACGGTGACACCTCACAGGACTCACACCTAACCCTCCCAACAGTAGATAAGGACACAGGAGACATCGCTGAGGTAGAATTGCGCCCCTTTAGAGCTGCAGTTAGAGCAAACGTCGCCGCAATAATGACAGCCCACGTCATGTTTCCTTGCTTTGACGAAAAGTGGCCAGCCACGCTCTCAACGCGAATACTAATAGATATCTTACGAAAAGAAATGAACTACAACGGACTAATCGTAACAGATGATCTGGAGATGAAAGCCGTCGCTGGACGTTTCGATCTTGAGACACAACTCCAACAAGCTTGTTCAGCTACCGTTGACCTATTTCTAGCCTGTAAGTCTCCCCTCCTTCAAATGCAGTGTTACGAGGGGCTGATACACCTGCAAGAGGAGGAGCCTGTGAGACAGGTAAGACTCGCAGAACAGAGCGAGAAGAGACTCAAAGCTGCCCGAGAAAGGTTCATGAAAAAAGTGGCGCCAAAACCAGATTTCTCAGTTCTCAATTGCAATGATCACAGAGATCTTGTCACAATGATTAGAGCGAGAGGTGGCGAGTGAGTTTTTGCATTAGAACATTTTATATTTTAATGGCGACACTCTGTGTGGCTCAAACGAGTGCATATGCTCAGTCATCCAACACTTGTGGCTCAATAGGAGACCTCCCAGATCAGACTCAAGTAGTCTGGATTTCACCTACAAGCGAATCCTCTGACGCTCGCCGATACCTAGATGTTGTGGAGCTTTCAGAGCTTCAATCTTGGATTGAGAGAACAAGGGCTGACAAAGTTAGACTGCTTGAGCGGCTGGGCTTGGTTAGCGAGGGAGGCGGATGGCGCGCTAAAAGGGGCTGGAAAGTAACAATATTTGACGTGAACAGGAGCTCCCTATGCAGACCCATTCGCGGTGGGACACCTGGCGAGGTAGTCAACGGGGTCGCCATATGTCACGAAGATCTACAGAGGGGCGGACCTAGGTTTTCTGGCTGCGGGCAAACACTCGACACAAACAGTGGTGGTGGCGGACAAGACCTCTACAAGATCAGATGGAGCGAAGCCTCCCAGTGGGGATTTTGTGTCATGCCATTAGAGAGGCTTTTGCAGAACCAATGAAGTATTTAAGCCTATCTTTTATTGCCTTGGCGGGATGTGGTGATCCCCCCATAGATCTCTGCCCCGATCCCCAAGCCATTACTGGCGTTGTTGTCGACGAGGACAACGCTCCGATTCAGGGCGCAACCGTGTCCATCGGCAGCTGGGATCTAAACACAGACGAGGAGGGCAGGTTCGAATCCCCTGCTGAAGAACACGGGGCCTGGGTACATGTACAAGCCGAGGGATACTTTGATCGCTCTAGAATATCTGGAATCGGTGAGCCTATTATCATCAAGCTCTACGAATCACTGCCAAACCGGGCGCTACTGACCTTTGGTGGAGACACAATGTTCTCAAGACGTATGTTTGACGCCGACGAAGACGGCAATCTAGACGACGGTTTGATCTCCCTTGGCAGCGAGGGTGACGACATTGACGCAATACTTTCTCAAGTGGCCCCGTTCTTTCGGAACGCCGACTTTGCAAGTCTAAACTTTGAGGGGGTAATGACCACCCTTTCAACACCTAGCGACCATCAAGATTACCCGTTTGCCGCGCCTACTAAATCTGCCGCGGCACTCTATCGGGCGGGGATCGACCTCGTCTCCCTTGGTAACAACCACGCCATGGACTTTGGGGCAGAGGGCGCCAGCGAAACTCTCCGTCACACCTCCGAAGCCAACATTGCCTCTGTGGGTATAGGCGAAAACCTTGAGGCCGCTTGGGCGCCTTACACCACCATCCTCGGTGGTGAAGTAGTCGCCTTTCTGTCATGCGCCATTTATGCGGAGATCGATACTGAACCTGTGGTAGCAACAAGTGATAGCGCCGGCATCGCTGTATGCACAAACGACGAACTTAGATCAGCGATAATTGAGGCTCGCATAAGTGCCGAAATGGTCATCGTTCAACTTCACGGAGGACTGGCTTATACAGAAAACGCGTCGTGGTCTATGGAGACCATGGCGAGGGTAGCCACAGAGGCTGGTGCTGGACTAGTGATAGGGCACGGCCCACACACTCTCCACGGTGCAGATAACTTGGGTCAAGGGACAATCTTCTGGTCGCTTGGCAACCTCGTCTACGACCAGACCCTCTGGTCAACTATGGAGAGCGGGGTCCTGAGCGTCATCATCGATCCAGAGTTAGGGCACCCAGTTCACGCATATTTTGAGCCGATCTTTGCCGACAACTTTCAGCCCAGACCATCTGTAGGACAACTTCGTCAAGAAACCGCTAGACAGGTGATGGGCAAATCATCGATAAACTCTATTATCGTTGATGGGGCCCTTGAGTTCGACTTTGCTGGAGAGGTTTGGGAGCTACGAGAGCTATTCGAGTTCGAGGGAAACGACGGAGAGAATTGGGGTCCACCAATTGAACTTAAAGATAGCTGGGTCAGCGCAATACAGACTGAGGGCGAATGGCGAGTAGGGCGTGAGCGGTTGCATGTGGGTGAGTTTGAAGAGGTAGATGTAGATGTGAAGTGCGGAGAGGGTAGCCTCTGGCACTTCAGCCACCCAAGGGCGACGATAAGCGATCTGTCCGCATATCTAGACAGTGACGAGAATACAGGGAGAGGGCTCTCATACACGGCGACCCCATACACCTTTGACAACGTTAGCTCACGACCTGCCCACAGAATCCCAATAGAACCAGAATCTGGGACTAGTTTCACCGCTATGGTTAGAGGAGACGGACAGTTTGAGCTGCACGCCCACTATTATGAGGACTCAAGTGGCGACTCTATAAACATCGATAATTTCACAATTCCTGTAACAGAGGAGTGGACTTTCGTTCAGATCGACACAATGACACCTGCGAGCGCTAACTTCATGCTGCCAGCCTTTACCCTAGTTCCTGTGGGTCACGACGCTTGGATAGACTTAGACCGAGTGAAGATGTACAGTTGGGAGGGCAATGATTACGAACAACCCGAACGCTTCAATGTTGTTCAGGTGATGGGTAATGGTGAATTTTGGGAGAGTAAACTGGTTAGGTGAGCTATTCAAAATTTCTCAGCGCCGTTATTAGTCTTAAGACTGTCGAAAGCGCTAATCCGAAACCTCAATATCCTCAGCGTCCTCGACAGGACACCCTCTATCTCGCGCCAAGCCAGGCTCTCCCAAACATCGATCAATAGAGTCCATTACTCCGTCTTCGTCAAAATCTGGACAGCCCTCAGCCTGCGCCGATCCTGACTCTTCTGGGCACTCGTCTATTAGATCCAGAACCCCGTCGGAATCCCCGTCATCCTCTGGACAACCATCCGAGTCCATAATGCCATCTAGATCCTCCGCTTCGTTTCGACATTCGTCTTCGTCATCTAGCATTCCGTCTTGGTCATTATCCTCGTCAAGACAGCCGTCCTCATCTTCAAACCCATCAAGATCCTCGATTTGTGATGGGCAAGGATCGTTAAAATCAAAAATTCCGTCCCCGTCGCGGTCATTGACCAACCCGGGTACCCTCCAGGAGAAAACAACCCCTAATCGCCAAGCGGGTGAGCCGTAACCCTGCCTGTTAAGACCTGTGCCAGCCATAACTGTAACGCCAAGATCACTCCCTCTGCCAAAGGTTGAGTAAACGTGAAGTTCGAGAGGACTATCTTTGGAAGTTTCAACATCAACAACTTGGTAAACATCCTCTTCTCGTTGACTCTCAGAGATATCGAGTTGACCGTTCACCTCCGTACCTAACAGCCAAGTTCTACCTCCTAACCAATGAAAACCAGCGCCCCCTGTAATCTTATTTCCAAACGTATTGCTATCGAATTCCGTTCTGCCGGCGTAACGTCCACCACCGTTTATTGTCCAACCAACTGCTCCTGCCCTACCGCCAAGCACCATAGATAACTGTGCAGAGAGCCCCCCCGTACTCAAATACAGACTCTGATCGCCCTCTTCTTCAATGTCCGGGTTTCCCCCAAAGGGTACGAAAACCTCAGTAACTACCGCCCCCGCTAAGCTGTCGTTATCAGTCTTAAAAAGCGCCCAAGTTGCCCCAAGAGAAGCGTCACTCAGCCCATAGCTAGAGACATCTTCACCTGAATCGTTCGTGCGGCCGACAAAGAAGTAAGGCATTCTAACGTGCACTCGAAGATTATCGCTCACGGTTGCACCGCCGTGAAACCTAAGACCAAACTGCTGGTCTACAACCTCCATTTGATTCGGGTCCGAATAGGTGAGAACATTTCGAGCAAGAGTGGAGCCAACCCCGACATACCAAGCCCCAGAGTTACCAATCAGAGGGTTGTAAAGCTGAAGCGTACCACCTGAGTCAGATGAACCGGGTGACAAATCAAAGGTCTCCATGTCTTGAGCGTTGGCAGTCCCTAAAAACCCAAAACACAACATTAAGAGCACCGATAGCTTCACAAATTCACTCCGCCAAAATCGAACCAAAGACTACCACAACGACACCCTTAGCGTTCAGGTTTTGTAAAGACAGACCTACTTCGGAACTGACCCCACAAAATATCACATACTGTGTGACCTGAATGATCTAGTCCTTTCCTAAAAGCTCGGTGTAATTTGTTACTTCTATTAAGCTCAATGGCATACGCTCAAGTGGCTCCTCCAATAGTAAACGGTGATAAGACCGAAGAGTACGAAGCTGTTGGAGCCATAGTACTGTCGGTCAGGAACTACACTGAGAGCTTCTGCTCGGCTACTCTTGTACACCCTGAGTGGATATTGACTGCAGCCCACTGTGTAGAGGCCGCTAAAGATTACAACAGGCAAGGCATCGATATAGAATTTGTAATAGGTCACAACCTTGAATCAAACTCTGGAGTCTATGCGAGCTCACCAGCTGATAAATTCAAGATGCACCCAGACTACAACCCAAACACAATAAGGCATGACATTGGGCTAATTCACCTTGAAGAGCCTATTGAGGATTTCGCCCATATACCTATGAACCTCTCAACTATTGGTCTGGCTTGGCGAGGTCAAGATCTCGACTACATTGGCTGGGGGGTCACAGAGGACGGAGGTTGGGATTCTGGTAAGAAGCGAGTCGCGACCATACCAATTTACGATTACGACGCGCAATACATCTACGGATACGACCCCTCTGTAAATGGTTCAAATTTGTGCTCTGGCGACTCTGGAGGAGCGGCCCTTTACCCGGAGGATGACGGTTCATATACCATCGTCGGAGTAAACAGTTTTGTCTTTGATATGGGCAACGGTGGCCCTTGTGACGGTGGCGCATCTGGAGCGACTCGCGTTGATGCTCACATGGACTGGATCGCTGAGTACGTAGACTTAGATGAGCTAGCTGCCATCGAAGAGGCGGCCGCTAACCCTCCAGAAGACGTCTTCGATACAGGTCTTGATGGAGGTGCTGGTTTTGACGAGAGCCCAACTGCGGGAGGCTGCTCCTGCTCAGCCACCTCAAGCCCCTCTAACCGAGGTCTCTGGCTTGTGTTCCTTACAACCCTAGGCGCGGTGCTACGGCGAAAAGCTTAAGCTACTCAACTCGAGATATTGTCACAACTAGCTGACGACCGACCTCACTCAACAGTCTCTCTGGATCATCTAGCGCGACAGTCAAGGTTCTACTCAACAGGACTCCCCTGCTTAGAGACCATTCAGAGTGTCCGTTTACACGTATCACTGGTACTAACAGCTCCTCTGATCGCACTAAACCCTCTGTCACAACCGTAGCCCTCAAGTCTCCATTTACATTAGTCAGCCCAGCAAACCGGTGCTCCTCCTCCAGATCTACTCCTAGTTCATCTGGAAAGACTCCTGAGAGAGGACGTAGCCCGGAGGGATCACTCCAGATAGTCCCAGGCACAACGGCGTCCAAGGGAAGAGGGAGCCCGATCAATGTATGTGGGAGGTTATCCGCCCATGGCAAACCATCGCTCCATGAGACTCTACCATCCATAGAGAGACCCATAATCACCTCTAAATCCGATAGCCGCTCAAGCTCTGAAGCTGTCGCACTCTCCATATTAGCCGCAGAAGCTTCAACTCCATTGAAACGACTATTTACGCCGAAAGCCGTCAAAACACCCCTAATGGTGAACACGCCGAACTCATCTACGTCCCGCACCAAATAGGTCCAGTGCTCCTGCCTCACAGTCTCGCTATCACCGCTAATTAAACGAGTTGTAAGAGCATAGGTAAACTCCTCCCCCAATACTAAGCGCCACCCGAACACTACCGGACCAGGCTCCACATGAGATACCGTTGGCACGGGACGGACGCACCCCAACCCTAAATTAAGAACTATAACTAACGATAAACTTCGAAGGAAAACGATTCAGATCCTCATAAAGACCGATCTAACGGAAGCTTTATTTCAAATGTTGTCCCTGTGCCTATTGTCGAATCTACAGAGATTATGCCTCCGTGTTTTTCCACAATCTCACGGCTAATCGATAGCCCCAACCCCGTACCAGACTCTCCTGGCTTTGTCGTAAAGAAGGGCTCAAAAATCCTACGCATAAACTCGGGTGGTATTCCTGATCCACAGTCACTGACGCTAGCCACAACCCACCCGTCGCGAATAACTGTCCTTACGTCCACCCACCGTTCACTCGCCCCTTCTTGTGAGACCGCTTGAGCGGCGTTTACGAGTAGGTTCACAAAGACCTGAGATAATCTACGCTCAAGCGCCATCACCCACACCCCAGGAAGTAGGTGGCTACGAAGCTCAACGTTTTTGCCCATTGAAAGCCTGGCTACACGCATTGCTCCACGAATTGACTCATTAAGATCAATGCGCACCATGTCGGGAGCGTCCTTTCTAGACAACAGCCGAAGGTCTTTTGCGATGTCTCTAATACGCTCTGCACCCTCCTTACCATCCCTCACAGACTGCATTAACTCACCTAGTTCAACCTTAGCGCTAGTGCCATCGAGCCAACTCGACAAGGCGCCTCGCATAGGCTCTTTCTCGAAGTACTCTGCCGCACCCTCTAGGTAGCCAACGGACTCCTCGATGTGCTCTATACTGGTCAACAAGAACGACACTGGGTTGTTAATTTCATGGGCTACACCA
>CAWVYO010000007.1:0-32450 GCA_963934385.1 uncultured bacterium | reverse complement strand
TGCCTCGAGACCTGTTGGTATTCGAGGGATTGGTTCTGATTCGAAGTTAGTAAGAGTAATTAGAGTGCTTCAGCGCCCGCCACGATCTCAATCAGCTCAGTTGTGATGGCTGCCTGACGTGCTCGGTTGTAAAGAAGCGTTAGGTTTTCAATAATGTCAGATGCGTTTCGTGTCGCGTTGTCCATGGAGGTCATGCGAGATGCATGCTCACCAGCTTCAGTCTCTAAGAAAGACTGGTGAATAATGGTTTGCATATAGAGCGGTACGAGTGTGTCGAGAATTGTCTCGGCATCTGGCTCATACTTGTAGTCAATCATTGTTAGTTCTTGACCCACAGCTTGAACCTCGGAGGTCTCTACAGTCATTGGGAGAAGTTTTGTGAATGTAGTTGGCTGCAGGAGCACATTCTTGAATGTGTTGAACCCCAGAAAGACCTCCTGTACTTCACCCGATACGAATGTCGACTGTAGGCGCTCACCGATCTCTCGCACAGAGTCCATATATTCGTCATTTTTGATATTCATCTTTGACCAAGTGACGTTGCTGCCTCTAGACTTGAAGTAAGGAGCTGCCTTCTTTCCAATAGCCCAGATTTCTACGGTGCGTCCGTTTTTCTCTTGCTCCTCTGCCCACTTACTAGTCTCCCTAAAGAGTCCGGTGTTGAACGAGCCGCAGAGCCCCCTGTCTGTTCCGAATACAATGATAAGAACTTTTTCGATTTTGTCGTGAGCTGTGAGAAGCTCTTGACCAGATTCGTCACCAACTGTGTCGGCAACTGTATTTAGTACCTTTGCCAGGGCGTTCTTGTATGGACGCGCAGCTGTGGCGGCATCTGTCGCTTTACGCAACTTCGCGCCCGCCACCATCTTCATGGCGCTGGTAATCTTCTTTGTGTTCTTCACAGCGCCAATACGACGCTTTATTTCTCTAAGGTTAGCCATGATTTGGCTCCACTTTGGTGAGGATTAGCTCCAGTTGCTACGGAAGGCGGTGATAGCGCTCTCTACTTTTGCGCGAAGATCATTCTTCTTGAAGGTGGCTACCTCCTTGATCTCAGCTAAGAGTTCGCTTTCGTTGGCGTTGAAGTGGTTTGAGAGGTCACTGATGTAGCGAACTACTTTGTTTACTTCTATGTCGTCACATGAGCCGGTAGAACCAGCGAGCAGGTGTACTATTTGCATTTCAACAGTTACGGGAGCGTACTGCCCTTGCTTGAGGATCTCGACCATGCGAGAGCCACGTGTAAGCTGTTGCTGAGTAGCGGCGTCGAGGTCCGACCCAAACTGAGCGAAAGCTTGTAGCTCACGGTACTGAGCTAGTGTAAGCCTCAATGCGCCGGCGATCTGCTTCATAGCTGGAATCTGAGCGTTACCACCTACACGAGATACCGAGATACCAACGTTTACAGCTGGGCGAACACCTTGATAGAAGAGGTCACTCTCCAAGAAAATCTGACCATCTGTGATCGAGATTACGTTTGTTGGAATGTATGCAGATACATCACCAGCTTGAGTCTCGATAATTGGTAGAGCAGTCAATGACCCTCCGCCTTCGCGGTCAGACATCTTTGCTGCACGCTCAAGAAGGCGAGAGTGGACGTAGAATACGTCACCAGGGTAAGCCTCACGTCCTGGAGGACGTCGAAGAAGCAAGGAGAGCTGTCGGTATGCGGTAGCTTGCTTTGAGAGGTCATCGTAGACCACAAGAGCGTGCTGACCATTGTCGCGGTAGTACTCGCCTATTGTACAACCAGTGTAAGCTGACAAGAACTGCATTGGAGCAGGTGCAGCCGCTGATGCTGATACGATAGTTGTGTATTCCATGGCGCCAGCTTCTTCGAGCTTCTGCACAACCTGAGCAACAGTAGACTGCTTTTGACCAATAGCAACGTAGACACAGTGTACCTTGCGTTTTGGGTCGTCTTTGAAGACCTTCTGGTTGATAATAGCGTCGATCGCTACAGCAGTCTTACCGGTTTGGCGGTCACCAATGATAAGCTCGCGCTGTCCACGCCCAATAGGGATCATGGCGTCGATTGCTTTTAGTCCAGTCTGAAGAGGCTCGTGAACACCCTTACGTTCAACGATACCAGGAGCCTTGATCTCTACTTGGCGCATGATGTCAGAGTCGATAGGACCCTTGCCATCAATGGGGTTACCGAGACCGTCAACAACGCGTCCAATTGTGGCTGGACCAACTTTTATACTTACGATCCTGCCTGTTCTCTTTACTGAGTCACCCTCTTTGATGTGGATGTCAGAACCGAAAAGAGCTGCTCCGACGTTATCCTCTTCGAGGTTGAGAACCATACCCATAATGCCGTCAGGGAACTCAAGGAGCTCTCCAGCCATAGCGTTCTCGAGGCCGTGAATACGGGCAATACCATCTCCTACAGAGAGAATAGTGCCTGTTTCGGCCACTGAGACGCGGGTCTCGTAGTTTTTTATTTGGTCTTTGAGGATCTGTGAGATCTCTTCAGCGCGGATTTCCATGGAAAGGCTCCGTTGTCGGTCTTATGCGTCGCCGACGCTGGTGGTTGATTTGGATTCAAGAAGTGAATTGCGAATGTCTGTTAATCTAGTGCGAACTGAGGCGTCGTAAACACGACCCCCTACTTGCGCGACCATACCGCCAATAAGGCTGTCGTCCACGCTCGTATTAATTGTAATTGTCTTACCTGTGACCATCTCAAGAGTGGTCTTAATCTCGGCTTCGAGAGCTGGGGTTAGCTTTCTAGCGGTAGTTACCGAGGCTATGGCACGACCCGCTATGTTATCGGCCATCCTTCTAGTCTCAGCGGTGATTGTTGGCAAGGCCGAGAATCGTCGCTTTTCTATGAGTATCGATAGGAAGCTCTTTAGATGTTTGCTCACTTCCAGTTTAGGCATCAAGGTGTCAAGTAAACCCTGTCGCTCTGAAGGCATGAGTGTTGGGTGAGATAGAGCTGCGAAAAGCTCTCCGTCTCCAGACATAAGGGTTGCAAGAGCCCCTTCTAGTTCTGCTACCAATGAGTCGGTAGTCGACTCTTCTTGCCCTAAAGCAATAAGAGCCTTTGCGTACCGTCTAGCCACAATCGATTCAGACATTAGAGGTAGCCTCCTTTGTGGCGCTAATGATGAACTCACGGGTGAGTCCTTCATTTGAGTCATCCGTGATGCTCGCCTTTAATTGCTCAGCAGCTATCTTTGTTGCCAGCATTACGGCATCTGCTTGAAGTTCAGCGCGAGCGGCTGCTAGCTCGTTCTTCACGGCACTAGTAGATGCAGCTTGAATGCGCTCTATATCGGTCTTCGTCTGGATCTCTATGAGGGCTGCTTCGCGCCTTGCGTCTTCGGCTGCGCCCTCTTTCATACTGTCGACCTCTTTCTCCATGTGGAGAAGCCTTGCCTCTAGACCCTTGTAGCGATCTTGCGCCTCTTTGCGCATCTTATTTGATGTCTCTAAATGGTTCGCGATACGAGCAGCGCGACTTTTGATTGCGCCCTTCATGATCTTTCCACCAAAGAACGCGATAACGGAGATGAGCACAATGAGATTGAAAGCATGGAACCCAAGGGATTGCCAAGGGACTTGAGCCTCATGGTGCCCGCCAGCCCCTGCTTCGTGACCCTCAACAGCCTCGTGGTGCTCTTGCGCTCCGTGCTCACCAGTTTGCTCCGCTTTAGCGGCTGATGTGAGCGTAATAATTGATAAAGTTTGAATCATCGTTGCTACCTTAGACCGTTTGGTTGCTGCTTGAGCTTGCGAGAACCTTTGCTGTAATCTCGGCGGCAAGAGCAGCAGAGAGATCTTCGAGTTTGTTTGACGCAATAGTCTTCGCAGCGGCGACCTCTGCAAGGGCTGCTGAAATTTCAGCGTCGACAGCAGCGCGAGCTACCTCAAGTTTATTTTCTCTAGCTGCCAGAGCTGCTTTTCGAGAGTCAGAGCGTACTATAGACGCTTCGTTTTTGGCGCTTGCCAAAGCCGTTTCGTACTCAAGTACTTTTTCATCTGCCTTTTTTTGTAATTCTTTGGCGTCCTTACGAGAGCCGTGAATAGCCATGTCACGATCGTCCAAGTAGGAGACCATTGGCTTGAACAAAACGGTGTTTAATACAAATAACGTGAGCGCGAATGGAATGGCCTGGAGAAGCAGCATCCATGGATCAGGGAGGATTTCCATGTCGGTACCCTTTTTCGATTTGATAAGTTCTTGCCGGCGCGTGGTATCATGACCCACCAAAGATCGCAACCAATCAAGAACAGATCCGATTTTGACAGTTACTCTATTTGCTGAGGTCAGTCTGAGGAAAGTCCAGCTTTACTAGTAACTCTTCAGTTATTTTGAACTGTGATGCCATGCAGATAACGCTCGTGATAGCGCTGTTCTTTCCGCCATGGACATATTTGAGAAACGAACACCGACGGTGTTTCGAGACTTGTCGCCGCTATTGGATCGCACGTGTCGAATTTCCATTTTTAGCGACATAGGAGTAATACTAGGCACAGTAAGCGTGCCGGTAAGTGATTGACCTACCTTCAACTTGATGTCTCTAATCCCCGCGGTAAATGATAATCCAGAGTTGGAAATGTCTAGCAGCGGCGTAAATGGAATGTTGTTACTGCCGTCTAACTTCAGTGAGAAGCCAGTTTGTCCAGCGACCGTGTGTCGGGCGACTAAGCGTTGATGTGTACGTTCAATAGTGCGGGGTGCAGCTAGAACCCAGCGTTTGAGTAGGTCAGTTGATGACATAGAGGTAAAGAAGCTGTACGCGTCCTCAGTTCCTTCGTACTCGACCCTAACCGTGGCACCGTTGTCCGGTGTTTTAACCAATCCCTGAAGATTGCCGTCGACTACAAAAGCCACCAACCCTTCCGAGTCAGGAGGCGACAGGCGCCCATGAATTTGTACGCCACCGACAGTTATAATAGCGCTGGGTATCTCCGCAGCCGCATAAATCAGGTGCGCTTGAATCTCTGTGGGCCGTGTGAGCCAAAGTGGTGACTCCATTTTGAACGCTCCAGTTTAGTTGTTCCATCACAGGTAATCTATACTTAGATAAAGTGCCTATTAAACAGTATAAGTGTACGCAAAATTGTCAGAATTAAGCTCTTTGTTATCGTATACTCTGTGCTCCAACTAGGTGAATAAATGAATAGCGCTATATGCCTAATCTGCGGCTTTGTGAAGGAGTCTGTGGGGCAGACATGTGAGGAGTGTGGTCATGACCTGAGGTCGTCAGATCGCAGCCTTGCGTTGGGGCTCGCCAGGGCTGGCTTGACACAAGATGAGATCTTGGAGGTCAGCGAACGTATTTCAAAAGGCGAGCGCCCAGTCGCAGCAAAAAACGGAAAGTGGACTGATGGTGCTCGTATGGAATGGCGCGAATGGATTTTGTTGGCCCTTGGAGCGGTGGTGATTACTCCTCTGTATGGTCTCGCCGTGTCGTGGGGGTGGCGAGGTGACAGAAGGCTTGCTTCGAGACAAGCTTTCTGGGTGTCTATCACTGTACTTGTTGTTGAGGTGACCTTGCTCTTGAACTGGACCTACACGCCATGAGTCTTAGATGGTTGCTCCAAGTAGAGTCCTAAGCCGAGTCACTAATGTTCCAGGAGAGAATGGTTTCCCAAGCAGCGGGATATCTGGTTTGACCTGTCCGCCCATAAATTCTGCGGGGTAACCGCTCATCAGTATGACGGGAACAGTGGCGTTGAGAGTTCTCATCTCGGAGATTAGCTCTAAGCCTGATCGTCCTGGGAGGACAGCGTCCGTGAGCATTAGGTCTATCTCGTGATGTTGTTTTCGGATCACGACGGAGGCCTCAATACCATTGCTCGCCGTGATAACTTTGAAGCCTTGTTGCTCGAGCAGGAGGCTGACCACTTCTAATGTACTTGGATCGTCATCTACAACAAAGACTGTCTCGTGGTTTGGCGCACCATTTTGGCGTTGAGACCGTTTTTTAGGGGCCGACACTTTTGGAAATTCTAGGTAGAACACGGTCCCATCTCCTTGCTCGGATTGAACCAGTAATCGCCCGTGGTGTTGCTCCATTATTCCGAACACAACGGGCAAACCGACGTGGTTTTTTCTTTCGGCAAAAGGCTGAAACAACTTCTCTATTGTGCCCTGGTCGATGGAAGGTCCGTCATCGGCTATTCTTAGTCTCACCCTATCGGAGCGACCGAGAGGGGATAGGACCTCTATTTCGACGTTGCCTTTGGTAGTGTGATGTCTGCCTATCCATTCTGCGAGGTGTACAAGTCCGAGTCGAATAGAGTCGGGATCGCAATTTACCCAGTCGTCTTGATCGTTTAAAGTAAATGAGAGGTTGAGGTCTTCCCCTAAAATAGACCCGAACAGTGGGATACAGTCCCTCACGACCGAACACAGGGATTTTTTAATTAGGGAGCCCCCCTCTCCAGCTACTGCGTTCAAATGGCGTTTTAGAATGGCAGCGCTCTGTCCAGCCTCCAAAATTTTTCGAATTGGTTCGGCCTGCTCTTCTGTTAAGTCTCCAAGGAGAGCCTTTGAAGCGTTCTCAAGTATCACCTCAAGGTGCTCTGTGAGCTGCCTAGCTATTCCCCCGGTTACGGCCTCTATGCCAGCAAGCCTTTGAGGCACTCCGTGTGGTGATTGCAGAATTACTACCCACCCATCTTTACCGAGCACAGGGAGGTGACTCAGTCTAGCATTTACCCATTGCTCACGACCGTTGATGTCTTGGTATTTTAATTCTCGCCGGGTCTGTTTTCCGTCTAAAGGCCAGAGTTGACCGTCCCTACCTCGCAACCAAGTGTCTAAAGACCTGGTAGTCATCCAGTCTAGAGTCTGTGTTAGCAGGGCCTGAGCAGCTCTGTTTGCATAAAGGACGTACCCGTTATCGTCACAGACAAGGACACCTTCCTCTAGGTGAGAAGTGAGCTTTTCTAATAGTGAATTAGCCATGTGGACATTGTATATTAAATCATTGGAGACAGTGGGCTATAAGTTTTGTAGTCGTCGATTAATTATGGTTGCTCCACCATTTATTTTATGGATCCTGGTTGTTAATGTTGCGATCCTTCCGTACTCCGTGTAGAAGGCGCCAATAACAAAATCTAAACTCGAGGAATCGAATGTTGAAATCACTCTCTATTATCGGACTACTATCATTAGCGGGCTGTGGCCTGGGACCGAAGACAGTAGGTGACGACACTGGCGATACAAGTATCGTAGTGTCTGGCGCTACAATCCAGCAGATCCAGTCTGGTGAAATTGCAGAAGGCGAGGTTGTGACTCTTAGTGGTGTCATAGCGACATCCGGATTCTCAACAGCCGGTGATGGTTTCTTTGTTCAAGAGCCAGGTGGTGGAGAAT
This sequence comes from uncultured bacterium, assembly GCA_963934385.1. GTDB lineage: Bacteria > Myxococcota_A > UBA796 > UBA796 > CAJQPC01 > CAWVYO01. Next base: position 25,111 of record CAWVYO010000007.1, on the reverse strand, counting down.
ACTCAGGAATTTACGTCTTCCTAGCGGCCGGTGGAGGCGACCTCTACTTAGAGGCTGGGTTTGAGTTGAACATTACAGGTACTGTGACCGAGTTCTATGATTGGACTGAGTTCAGCGTCACCAGCTCTACAGCCATTGAAGTAGTCGGCGCTGGAACAGTCACTGTTGATTCAGTAGATCCAGCAGCTGTTACAACCTGGGAGACTTGGGAGTCATGTCTCATCTCTATTGGAGCTTCTTCTGTATCAGAAGGTACAAACAGCTACGGAGAGATAACCCTCTCAAACAACATGATTGTAGATGACATGTTTGTAACTATTGATGCATCATCTGGCGACACGTTTGAAGATGTGATTGGTCTGATTGGGTACTCTTACTCAGAGTGGAAGTTGTTCCCTCGCGATGAGAGCGATCTTGTTGGTTACACAGGAGGTGGAGGAGGACCTGTTGAGAGCGTGACTATTAATGATATCCAGATGGGTAATGTCACTGGAAATGTAGAGCTCACCGAAGTGGTCGTCACAAGCCAGATTAACTACAAGGGCGAGGGCTTCTTTGTTCAAGAGGTTGGCGGTGGAGAGTACAGCGGCATTTATGTTTACCTCTTGCCAGATGCCCAGACTGTTCAAGTTGAAATCGGCGACGTTCTTTCAATAAGCGGCGAGGCGGTCGAATTTTACGATTTTACTGAGATAAAAGTTGGCGATGCGGAGGACATCACCTCGCATTCTGCTACCGAATCGGTCGTTGTTGACATCATTGACCCTTCAAATGTTAGCGATTGGGAGGTTTGGGAGTCCTGCATGGCTACAATAGCGGACGTAACGGTTACCGGAGATGTCGATACTCACGGTGAGGCTCCGACGGATGTCAGCGTAGGGAACGATCTTTGGCTCTTGGTGGACAATATGTTCTTCAGCTTCGATTCAGAAGTCGGCACCAGCTGGACTTCAGTAACTGGACCAATCATTTACTCATACGATGATTGGCGTATCGCACCCCGCGACAACGCCGACCTTGGTCTCTAGGAGTCTCAGATGAACCGCATATTCTTCACAGGAGCAGCCATCTTGTTTGGGGCTAGCTGTGCCTTTACTATCGATGACCCCTGTCAGGAATACGTTGATTATGTCTGCGACTGCCACGGCGAAGACCCGGCGTTTAGCTGTAGTTCAATATCTTTGACTTACAGTGACGCTGGCGAGGAGTATGCTACGGAGTGTGCGTCAGCACACGATGAGCTATTGACGCAGGATGACTTGTCGGGCTTTGAGTGTATGAGTGATGTAGGTGACACTGCAGATACTAGTTACACTTACACCACTACTACACTGTAATAGCTTGGTGTTAGTCAGAGTAAGTTTGTGGAAACCTAAAGCTTTATGAGGTAGGTTTTTATTATGCTCACTATATTGTTCATTACAGCCACAAGTTTCGCCGCTGAGTCAGCTTTTGTAGGTGATGAATTGGGGAAATTAGAGATCTCTTCAGAGGATACCGAATTCAAATTGGAGTTGGGTGGCATGTGGAGTAGCGGAAACACCGATACAAGTACGCTGACTCTTCAGTATGATGTCGGGCACGTATGGAGAAGAAACCGCCTCTCAACTAGTGGAGGTATTATCTTTGGTTCGTCAGTGGTTGATACGGACGGCGATGGTCGACTATCCCTTGAAGAGAAGGCTGCAGGTCGGGTTGAGACCTCTAACCGAACAGAGTCGTGGATTAGATACGATAAGCTATTTGATTGGTCCGGGTCTCACTCTGTGTATGGATTGTTGGGTGGATATTCGGACCTTTACGCTGGGTACGACTCTAGAGTGAACGCACAGGTCGGTTATTCCGCTAGCCTTTTCATGCCTGAAGTCGAGACATCGCCTGTTGTTACCGGTGAGTTAGGGTTCGACGCCGCCCGCGAAGAACAGGTTGGGGAGTTGACTCCACAGTCGGTCTATGCTGCGAGAGCCTTGCTCTCGATGGGTTTCACTACGACTAGGGGTGTGGAGCTAATCTCTTCTCTGGAGAGTTTCGTAAACGTGCTAGACCCAAAAGATACGCGGCTGAATACCGAGACATCCCTCGTAGCTGCTTTGTCAGATATGTTTGCTTTGAAACTCAGTTATAAATTGAACTATGACGCTCAGCCTGTAGAGGGGTTCGCTAGAGCCGATCAGACAGGGCTAGTTACAGTAGTAACTACCGTTTTTTAGGATTGGCTCTCGCCAATTATCGGAGACTTAAATGTTTTTTACAACCCTGTTATCCCTGTTAGCCTGTGGGCCTAATCCATTTGATGTAGCGATGGAGGATGGCTCAATAGATGTGCTTAGAGCTTTCTTGGTGGAAAACCCAGATCATCGGTTGGGGTATATGGCCATCAGCGCAATAGAGAAACGCTACGGAGAGATCGCTCAGGAGTTAAACACAGTGGAGGCTTGGGACGACTACATGTCGCGCTACCCCGAGGGTGAGCATGTGCGAGACGGTCGGCAGATTCGCGAGGTGCTTATGTATGACATCGCGGCTGCTGAAAACACCCCTGAGTCTTGGCAGGCATTTTTAGATGCATACCAGTACTCAACGACTCCTTTGAAAGATAGAGCCGAGCAGAGGATGGCTGTAGCTCCGTTTTTAGGGCAGCTCCAATTTGGAGAGGTATCGGTCAGTCCGGTTAACCTCGCTGAGAATCCGGAAGGACCTATGAACGGCTATGCCGTAATTTCTGATTTTCATAACACCACTGGTAGAACCATCGATAAGTTGACTATTCAAGTTGACTTCACCAGTGACAATGATGGCGTTATTCAGAGTGAGAGATGGCCTTTGGTAGCAGACAGGAACCCGGATCGGACGGGTAGGACTGAGCTAGAGCGCACCTCTATTAGGAACAATGAGCATCGCCAATTCGTATTTACAATAGAGCCTATCGGTGTCTCCTTCAACGAGGGCGAGCCAGACATGAGATGGAACCGTCAGGCGGTGGTTACGCCAGTATTTATTGTGCTAGCAGAATAGCTACCTAAAGAGGTAATTATATGGGCCGATAAGTGGCCCATGACTATAAAGACTGGAATTCGCCCACGCGCCAAGATCGAGCGTCTCGCAATGGCCAAAGCTCTACTTAATGCACCTAGAGTTGTGGCTTTGACCTCCCCTGGTGACGGTTGGCAAGCTGCATGCCTTCGTATCTCCGGGAGAGTCCCTGTTTGGGGGAATGATGCAGACCCTGTGCCTACAGAGCGCCTCTTGCGTCGACTGGGTCTGGAGGGACTTGGCAGCGAGCAGCCAGGTGGTACACTGTCGTCTGACTTTAAAATAGTCAGGCAGGCACCCGTTGGTGCAGGAACTTTGCCTATGGCAACAGGTCCCTTGGTCACCATTGTCATATGTACTTACAATCGCGCCCAGTTGGTAAGAGAGGCTATACGTTCAGCCTTGGCTCAATCGTGGCCATCGGAGGTTATCGTTGTCGACGATGGTTCCACCGATGAGACGGCTAGGGTTTTGGATTCGATTGCTGGGATTCGAGTGATAAGAAAGAAGAACGGTGGGAAACCATCGGCGCTGGCTGCTGCCTTGCGGCACGCACATGGTGAAGCAGTGCTTGTCCTTGACGATGACGATTTGATAATGCCTGGAGCCCTTAATGTATTAGGTACGGCCTTGTTTGAGCGGGACGAGCGAGTGGCGGTCTGGGGTGACGCGCTTTTAATCAATGAGTCAGGCGACGCTATCTTGGGGGAGCGGACAGGGTTGCGATATCCACCCGAGATAATGCGGGCTGCAATACTGGCTCAGATTCCGGCGACCACTGGGGCGACCCTAATGAGGACGTCTGCATTGGAGAAGGTCGGAGGGTATGACCCACGTTTAATTCGCGGTGAAGATATGGATCTATTTTTGCGTTTGTCTGCTGTGGGAGAAATGGTCTCAGTCCCTTTTCCGACATTTTTGCTTAGGGTTCACGACGGCGTAAGAGGTACAGCGGTTGATCAGTGGAAAAAGAGCGACAGAAAAATAGATGCTGAGAAGTTTCTATCCTTCACTAGAGACGCCTTTAGAGAGCAATGGATGGACTCGAGGCACCTTGAAAACAATGAGCGACGAGAGGGGTTTGGGTGGGCACTTGGATTGCATCAGCGCACTCTGATTGACGAGGCTATGGTCGAGATAGAACGGTGGCATGCGCCCTTTACTCGCTCGGAGTGCTGGGTTCGTGGTCAGCTTGGGTTGGCATCTGTTGTGGCAAAGTTTGAGAGAAAGGTTGTAGTTATCGACGATGGAGATCCAGGAGCCTTAGAGGCTACCTTATCAATTCACTCTGAAGCAGCTGAGATATTTGTGAACCTAGAGGTTCCAAGAGATCCCTTAGGGGAGGTTCGCCTTCATTGGCAAGGCGAGTACGCTCCCCAGAGAACTTTATCGTCTTGGCTTTGCGGTTCGGGCGAGGTTCATTTGCGCCTATCTTCAGCCCCTATGTGGTCTCCACCACCACTGCCTTCTGTCGATTACCTGCCAGATATTCCTGCACACTTGTCTGTCAGGGCGGCCGCGGCCGCTTTGGGTTGGGATAGGCCAAGCGATGACCGAAGGGGTATTAAATCAGGTCATCAATTGTTAGATCTGGCCATAGTCACTCGAGAGTGTATAGACACCCGAGATCACAACCGGGGTGTGAGGGCGCTTAGAGACCTGTTCCATGCCTCCCCAGACTGGGTTGGATCTTGGAATTTAGCCGCGGATCTATTTGAAATGATGGGGGACAAAAAGCGGTCTAGTGAATGGAGGTCTAGGCTTAGTGATAGGTTCTGTTTAGCTAGTTAAGAATATATTTGGGCGCTAAGAGTTTTCCCGTGAGATATTCATATCTTGGTAGTGAGCGCAGTTGATCCCAACTTAAGCGTGCAAGTAATACAAACAGGGGCTCAGGTGAACTTAGAGAGGGCATTTAATCCAAGTAGATCCGTTAGGCGTGGCTGGGCTGTTTGGTACCGAGCGCCAGTGTTGCTGACAGTCATTGCGTTATTGATTATTGGTTTGGGTCTGTTGGCTGACTCCTTGCTAAGGGAGATTGAGGTAGCCGCAGTCTCTGAACTGCTTACTAGGCTGCCGTCTTTGCCTTATGGTTTAACTCTCCCATCAATTGGGCGTGGCTCTATTAGTCCGGCGTATATTCTCTGGATCGTCCCCGTTCTCATACTCTTCTCAGCCATCCGAGCCCTGTTGGATGTAATCTCTTTCCGTATTCATCGAGCCGTAATTGTACGAGGTCACCCCTCCTCTAACCGCGATGGTAGTGGCGTTGTTCGGTTGGCTCTTCAGTTGTTTGGGTTTTACCTATTATCGTTCGGTGCGGTAATTGGATCTGTCGTCGTGGCAGGCTCAGTAGGTGTGGCTATCACCATGTCAGGTGTTACCTCTGGGTCGCCAGGGATTGCGTTGTTCGGTATGTCTGTAGCTGTAATATCAGTAATTCCGGTTTGGATTTATGTGAGCCTTGGTCTCTATTTAGGTTCTAGAATTGTGGTGTTCGGTGAGGCTAATGCTATTGAGGCTTTGGAGCGGTCATGGAGCATGTCGAAAGGTCACCGCTGGCCCTTAATAGTGTTTAGATTAATATTATCGCTCTTTGTGGTCGCTGGGGCTGTGGCGGGATTAGCCATCTGTGGAGTGGGTATAATGCTAAGTTTACCGGTTGTTTGCGCCGTTGCTAGTGCATCTTTGTCCGAGGCTTTTTTGTTAGCCACTGAGTGGGAAAAAGCTTGTGACTGGGTGTTACCTAGTGAATTAGGTGAACAACCTTTATAATATCCTAGGCTTATTGGTTGTGGCCCCACCTAGTTTCGGGATAGGTTTGATATCGTTGCATGGAGGCGACTTGCACTATTCTAGAACTATAACAATTCTCCTGTCCCTTTCTCTTATCGCTTGTAGCGGGGGAATAACGAATACATACGATGACACAGGACCTATTGCTGTGTCAGATCCAGACATAGCTGTTCTGGAGGAAGTCGTTGAATTTACTGAGGCAGAGGAGCTAGGTCAGCGAAAGTCGGCCACTCTTGCGCTTCAAAACATAGGTGAGGGCACCCTTACTGTTTCCGATATTGCTATACTGGCGCCGTTTTCTGTCGGCATTGGTAGTTTTACCATCGCCCCAGGCGCCAGCACCCAAGTATCGGTTTATTTTGAGCCGGCTGAATACGGTGTAACAGAAGGTAGCTTAAGTATCTTAAGTGATGATCCAGACTCACCAACAGTAGAAGTTTTGCTTGTTGGTAGTGTGAATACAGATCGCGACGATGATGGATATGATTCGGTGGCAGTCCACGGAGGCGACGATTGCGACGATTTGGATCCCACTATCCACCCAGGCGCACCAGATGTTTATTATGACGGAGTAGATTCGAACTGCCTCGGCGATAATGACTTCGATCAGGATATGGACGGTTATGAAGCCGAGTATTTCAACGAGGACGTTTCTAACAATGGTGGAGACTGTAACGACGTAGTTGATTGGATTTATCCAGACGCTGATGACGACTGGTACGATGGGGTAGACTCAAACTGTGATGGGGAAAATGACTGGGACTCCGATGGCGATGGCTACGGAAGTGCATCTTTCGGAATGGGTCAAGACTGTGATGACTTTGATGCCGACGTCTATCCAAACGCTCCTGAAAGGTTTAATAATAAATTAGATGACTGCAACGGGACGATGGATCTAGACGTTGCTCCATCAACAGCGGAAACATCATGGTTCGCTACGGGAGCCTACCAAGGTGTTGGCTCTGGAATATTAGCTACTGACATTGACTCAGATGGTATCGATGACATGATTATCGGAGCACCGCTTGTTGGCGGTTCTGGCGGCTACGGACAAGGTACTGTTTCTGTGTTCCTAAGTACCGTTCAAGCACACGATGGCGAGAATCAAATGGGAGCCGCCTGGAATTCATTTCAAGGTGACTCTACCTCAGGCGGTCTAGGAGCCTCCATTGAGTCAATGGACTGGGACGGATCAGGCACGACAACTATAGCAATAGGATCTCCTGGTGAGAGTAGTAACACTGGCGCTATTTATCTGATCGATACAGATGATGTGTACGGCTACGGTGATACCGCTGATTCCCACACGAAGATCGTGGGTAGCTCAAGCTACGGTTACTATGTGGGCTATAATATGGCTCCCAACTTAGATCTTAACGGCGACGGTGCCTCTGACGTATTGTTTGAGTACTTGTCGTCTACCTCTACCTCTGGAACAAGCAACATCGGGCTTCTATACGGCGGTACAGAGGGTGTCATTTCCATGAGCTCGATTGATGCTCGATGGTATACTAACAGCGTTGGCAGCAACCCTTCTCGTGAGGGATTGTCTGAAGGCGGTGACGTGAATGGAGATGGAATTGATGATTGGGTTTTCTCTGATCCAGATTATGACGTAAACTTCGAGAATGACGGCGCTGTCTTTGTTTTATGGGGGGATTCTGCTGAATATTCAAGCTCAGGTGATGCTTTTACAAATGACGCATCCATAGTCGCTACCTCAAGGAAATACTCTCGTGGCGGATACTTCACGAGTATTATTCCCGACCTAGACGACGACGGTTTGCAGGAGATTGCCTGGTCTGAGAAGGCTTCTGGGGATGTATATATTCTCTCGGGTGCCGATGCTTCGAGCGGCGGCGTGTTTGAAGGTGGCGACTCAATGGCAGTTATGGAGTATTCAGAATCTTGGACTCCTAGCGTTATGAGGACCGTGGCCGACCTTGATGATGACGGGCACAACGAATGGTATGTCTCAATCTCTGGGAGCAGCGGATCTGCGGCAGGTCGAGTGTATATCTACAATGGTACCGGAATAAGCGGAGTTGTAGAGAATAACACAGATTTATTTGGTAGCCTGAAGGGCTCCAGCGACGACTTTGATGTGGACTTTGGTAACGCTGTTACCACTGGTGATCTGGACGGCGACGGCAGGACCGACATGGTAATAAGTGATCCTAGCTGGGAGTACGATGTAGACGGCGATGGTTCTGCGAACACGAATGCCGGGGCTGTATATCTCTTCTGGAACTTGTAGCAGTCTACTTGTAGCGGTGCGGCGTAGGCTATCTAGATGATTAGACCGACTAAGGGCTGACCGAAGAAAAGGTAGATGACGCTTGCAATAGCTAGGAATGGGCCAAATGGGACCTGACTTCTAAAGCCTCGCCCAGCGCTTATCATTAGCGCTATTCCCACTAATGAGCCGATTATTGAAGCGGCAAATATTACGGGTGCTATAGCTTGCCAGCCCAAGAAGGCGCCTATCATCCCCAAGAGTTTCACGTCTCCCATTCCCATCCCCTCTTCTCGGCGAATGAGCCAGTACACGCCGATGACAGCGAGAAGTATCCCTGCCCCAGCTACTGCGCCGATGGCCGAATCCTGCCATGTAGGTATGGGCAGAGAGGAGATCTTTCCGTCTAGCATCGGCAATAAAAAGCACCCTGCTACTCCAAAAGGCGCGGCATATATCGAGAATTGATCTGGGATTATGTAGTGCTTCAGGTCTATGTAGCTGAGCCCAACCAGCATTGACAGAAAGATGCTGTAGAAGACCCAAACACCTAGTGCCTGCACGGTGAGGAGCGTTATTTCCGGCACAATTAGCCTGAACAAAAGCAGGGTCATAAGACCGACTATTAGCTCTATTGTCGGATAAAGTGGTGAGATTGATATACTGCAGTTTCGGCATCTCCCCCGCAATATTAGCCACGACAAGACGGGTATGTTGTCAATGGGTCGTATTGTTGTGTTGCAGCTGGGGCAGGCTGAAGCGGGAGCGACAACGGAGCGATCCTCAGGCATCCTAGCTATGCAGACGTTCATAAAGCTACCGAGACAGAGCCCGAATACCAGCGCAAAAATCTCGAACGTAATGTATGCCACTTAGTCTTTCCTTAGGCTGGTAAGTAGTTCTATTACTCGCTCAATATCGTTGTCTGTTAGTTCAGCGTGGCACGGAATTGCCAGCGCTTGACTACAGAAGTTAGCTCCGTTGGGACAGTTGGACTCTTGGAGTGAAGGCTGGCGACCAGTAATTATTGGCTGGGTATCCATAGGGTAGGGGTAGTACACTGAGCTGGCGATATGATCGTTGCTCAGCGACTTTGCCACCAAGGCTCGGTGCTTTGTGTTCGCTGTCAGCCCGTCCGAGTCACGGGTATTGTCCCCGCACATGATTATGAATTGATGTACTGAGTCGAGATCAGATCTAGGGAGTAGCCCGTACAGCCCTTCTAAAGCAGCTTCATACCTCTCGGCAATAACCCTCCGCCGGGCTACTCTGCGGTCGAGGTCTTTGGTGTGCTCAAGAATAATGGCTGCTTGAATCGGGTCTAACCTTGAGTTTCGCCCGACAGCTCCACTGGTCGCTTCATGTGTGTGTGGGCCAGTCTGCCCGTGCCAGCCCAGTCTCCTTACCCGATCAGCTAGCTCAGAGTCGTCCGTAAGGAATGCCCCACCATCTCCTGCACCTCCTAAACTCTTTGTAGGGTAGAAGCTTAGGGCTGAGCCTATGCCTTGTGAGCGTCCATGGCCCCAGCCAGCGCATTGAGCGGAGTCAGAGAGCACTGGGACGCCTTGGTTGGTACAGTCAGGGGATATAGCACCAAAGAGATGAACTGGAACGATAGCGTCAACATCGGCGGGTATAAGACTTGGATCAATGAGTGGTTGGTTCTCTAAGAGGTCGACAAACACAGGCTCAGCGCCGATAGCTAACACCGCCTCCGTGGTGGCGAAGAAGGAGACAGCCGGCACTGCTATTCTAGCCCCTACACCTAAACCGAGGGCCTGTAAGCCCATTATTAGTGCATCCGTGCCCGAGTTCAGCCCTACCGCATATTTGAACCCAAAAATCTTAGCGACTTCTTGCTCACATGCATCGACTACAGGTCCTCCTACGTGTCGCCCCGAGCGAAGAACCGACAGCACAGCGCTCTCTACCTCTTGTTGCAGCCTAGTGTGACGCTCTGCTATCTCCACCATAGAAATGGCTCTATAGTTGTCTTTGTCCATTTTCTATTTGAAGTCCCGATTACCGAATACAATAACCGCAAGCGTGAGTACTACGGCGGTGTACCCAATACCGTAAAGGGCAACTCCGCCAAAGTGGGAGAGAGTCAGCGGGAGTTCGTGGACAGCCGCCGCCGAGGCATTGAACATCTCAAAGTTTGGTAATATCCAATAGATCACCTCTGACGTTTTTTGGATAGTGATGGATGAGGCTTCCTGCCCAAAATGCCAGATGTCGTCAGCTAGGTGCCCAATAGTCCAGATTGATATGGAGAAAAGTGCGGCGGTAGTAGGCGCGGAGTAACAGGAGAAAAGCAAAGCCCAAGCCGTAAGTAGCCCAAGCTCCATATATAGCATCACCCAAGAGATATAGACCGATGAATGCGGGGCTCCCTGACGGCTCCACATCAAGACAGTGTATAGCAGAGCCATGAGCGCGAGCTCCAGCGCCAATACCCATAGAAGCCCAGTGTATTTGCCTAGGACGAAGATCCATCGTGGGATGGGTTTCGATGCGATGGTGTAGATTGTCTTTCTCTCGAGTTCTTTGTAGACCAACCCAACCCCTAAAAACAGGGCTATAACAGAGCCGAAAAGCCTAATGGCTCCTTGAGCCATTGAGCGAACTACCTTGTCTTGGTCGCCGATTGTGACCTCTTCCATAGCCACAGAACCCAAGATCACGATGCACGCGAAAAAGATTATCGAGTATAGGATTTTGTCTCGAATAGTCTCTCTAAATGTATTTGATGCGATCGCTAGAAGTCTATTCATCAGAGGACTCCTATTGTCGTTTCGCTAATCTCTTGTTGTGCCTCTCCGATTTTCTCCGCAAGCACTGTCTCCAAGCTCTTCTTCGTTGGCTCCACTCGGATAACTGTTCCCCCTGCGCCCAGGACGTCTCTTAAGACGTTGCTAACCTGCCCTTTGTTTAGGGTCACATGCAGGCGCTGGGATCCGTCGTCTCGATCGCGCTTTGACGTAATACTCTCCTGTTTTAGTCCAAGATCTTTCCCGGTAGGTATGTCAAATGTAGCCTCGACATCTTTTACATCGTCGCCGATAAGTTGCTCCATTGAGCCGACAGCTCGGAGCTCTCCGCGGACAATCAGCCCGATTCGATCACAGATCTGTTCCACGTCGGTGAGTATATGTGAAGAGAAGAATATTGTGCATCCGCGCTCACGCTCCTCAAATATCACATCTCTGATCAGTTTTCGCCCCATTGGGTCGAGTCCTGACATTGGCTCATCTAGTATTATCAATTCTGGGCTGTTTATAAGTGCTTGAGCTATTCCCGCTCGCTGGAGCATTCCTTTAGAGTAGGAACGCAGAGGTAAGTCCGCGAATTTTACTAAGTCAACACGCTCTATTAGTTCGTTGATACGAGCCTCAAGCGCCGACCCGCCCATGTTGAATAGACGCCCATAAAACCTCAACAACTCTCTGGCAGACAAGTGAGAGTAAAAGTAGGGGCGCTCAGGTAAAAAACCGACAGAGCGCTTGGATTCCGGGTTTCGGTGGTCGATTCCAAATATGGTGGCTTCACCCTTTGTTGCAGAGTGTAGCCCGACTAATATCTTCATCGTTGTGGTCTTGCCCGCACCGTTTGGCCCAACAAATCCAAACACTTCTCCTCTATTTACCGTCAGGTCTAGGCCTTTTAGACCAACAAACTTTCGGTTCCAGAATCCGCTCAAGTAGACCTTGTTTAGCCCCTTGGTCTGAATCGCAAAGTCGTTACTCATTGTCATCGTGTTTAGGGGTTTGATTTGTGTACTTGTTGAGGTATTTCTGGGCTTTTTCTTCTGGATATGACCCTGCTGAGCGCCAATTACAGCTAGTACAAAGTGGTCCAGAGTCCTCAAATCGCCCTTCAACGTGTGCGATTCGCCAAGCGTGTAGTTTTGCCCCTGACCATATGTCGGAGAGCGGAGTTTCTGTTAGGTTGCCCAGCTTATTGACCAACCCTTCATCTAAACAGCAAGTGGTTACATCGCCGTTGACGTGTACCATAGGAGTGTTCCAGAGTCCTGCGCAAGGTGGTCGTTTCATGTGGTGAATGTAGTGCGGTTACTGTGACTTGGGTACATTTTTGGGGCTATTTTCATCTAAAAAATACCCTCAAACATAAACCCTAAGATCTGTAGCACTTCTGGGTCGTCACAATCGGTCGCAGAGAAGCGACCTGTGTACTGTTCTTCTTCCATACTGAATTCCCCATAAAGTAGACTCTCGTCGACATCACTTAAGGTAAGTGACCCATCGGTTAGATAAAGTGACTCGATTTCCTCAGCCTGAAAGCTCCTCAACATTCCATCGTATTTGATCACTGAGGACTCCGTTACCAGCCTGAAAAAGCTAGAGACACCTCTATCTTCCCTTGGAACTGGTTCTCCATTGGCGGTCTCTGGAGGAGTTGCTGAGTAGCTACCGAGTAGTTGGTCTCCCGTTGGTCTATGAACCTCCATCCAGAGCGTGAAGGAGTCCTCGCGAGTGAATGCGGCCTCAATCATCATCTGTTCAAAGAGACGATCTGAGGGGTCTTCACTATCTGAAAGTGTGCAAGGGATGGGAGAGTTAGCCAGTAAAATACCAGCCAGATCCGATCCCTCTGGTGCGTAATAGATAGCGGTAGTGAGTGTTTGTGTACCGAAGGGTGTCGTTATTTGCCCTGGTGCACATGCTCCTAAAATCGATAACAGCAGCACTCTAAAAGCTCTCATCGCCTCTGAGACGCCCTGATATACTGTCCCGTGGAGCTATCCCGATCTCTCGACAGGTGTCAGCGTGTAGAAGGTCTAGGGTCTCTTGGTCCGCACCGTTGAGTGGTCTCAGGTAGATGGCGTCGGAATTAGCCGGTGGCCAATCCCAACATATCTCAACTGATTTCCCTAGGTGCAAGAGCGAGTGTCTCCAGTATTCAACGTATTTACCTGCCTCGTGTGCATTGTCTGGCTGAACGACAAATGCGATATGTGCGCGTGGTAAGTCCATGCCCATCTCGGTACGCACCTCTAAGAAGCGCTGCACATTATCAAATACCTGCTGGTGCCGGTCGGCTCCCTTCACTTTTTCATAGACCTCCTTTGAGAAGGCATCGATAGAGAAATGAATTGTCTGAAAGCAGGTTGGGGATGTAGTGGGTGCGTTGGCTAACCTTATTAATAAGCGAGCCCTCTCCTCAGAGAATTTCACGGCGTTGGTGTGTAGCTTGAATTCAGCGAACAGCTTGCCACCCTCGTTTACTTCAAATGCATACTCTACAAACTTATCGAATTCAGGGTGAATGGTCGGCTCACCCAGCCAATGAGGACATAGATGTACTGGTTCATCCATACCCTCCAGCCCAGCGAGTGTTGCCTTCCAAGTCTCCCACGACATAAACCGCTTCGGAACCCCGTGGGCATCGTCGCGCAGGGATTGGCTGCACATGGGACATTTGATGTTGCAGTGATCAGTGAGTTCTAGATTTATGTTGATTGCCATAGATAAACTCTAATTTTGTGCCTCTTTTGAGGTACTTCTAAAGGTGCTGTCGAATGTCGGCTTCGTGTACCAGTATGTTTGCTGAACACTCGACACATCGGTCTGTTGGTTTTCCTTGTAGCATTGAACTACGTATTTTGTTCAAGTAATCGCTACCTATCCAGAGATCTTTTAGGGATTGGTCACGAAGGCTTTCACCCTCTCCCGCCAAAACACAGCACGGGCTGATTTTCCCATCTGCCTGGACGACTATGTAGTGCCAAGCCTTTAGGCACGGCGCAGCAGCGAAGGGGCTTGATGAGGTGGTGATTGGAGCGGTATCTATCACAATATCCCTGTCCCCTCGACGGAGGTTGGCGTCGTCTAGGAAGTTGCCCAGAGTGGTCTGGATCCCAAGCTGTTTAGCTACCTCGATAGCCTCTTTCGCCACATTGGGTACCTGTGCCCGCTCCTCGGCTGAGAGCTGTAGTTTTTTCTGATCGGGGGTGTAGGCTATTAGTGAGTCAAAGTCGATTCGGAACACACCTAAGCTGGCGCCGAGGCGAACCATATCGGGGAGTGTCTTCCAGTTTTTGTTGGTAAGGACAAAATGAAGCGCGACAGTTGGAGATGCGGCACCAGCCATTTTGCGCTCCCCTCGCAGCCTACAGATATTTTTTATGGTGCGATTAAATGCGCCATCTTGTCCTCTCAGGTCGTCGTGAATTTCGGCTGTGGGTGCGTCAATAGAAACGTGTACCTCGTCCCAACCAGTCGCTATTAGCTGACTGCGTATCTCCTTGTTCATAAGGACGCCGTTAGTGGTGAGTATGCCCTCCATGTTGAGCTCTTTCACACGCGACAAAATCTGTTTTATTTTTCCCTTGGCCGCTAATGGCTCTCCGCCCCCTAGGACAAACACCCGCTTCACACCTATTTCAGCGGCCTCTTCAAGTAATTTTAGGTGTCTCTCCAGCGTCAACTCATTTACAGGTGGACGGTGGCGATCGGTAGTGTCGCAAAATGAGCAGGATAGGTTGCACGATAATGTGGGGTATATTTCCAGCGTAAGAGGGCCTTGTGGTCCATTTTCAGGCCAAGAGTTTATTCTGTCTGCTATGTCTCTCGGGTCTGGCAAGCCGCAGCCTCACTATAGCTGCCTCTGACGGCAACATATTTTAACCTTAATTATCTATTGCACACTAGCGTTGCACTGTCCATAGATCTATTGATGCCACCTTTTCTAAAATATTGGGATATGTTGGTTATATGAATGCATCACCCAACCCCCCAGCACTCGAAGGCTCCTATTTGGTGCTGGAGACCACTAACAAGTGCTCCTTGGCCTGTGTGCACTGTTCTGTATCTGAGGAGGGTCACGCTCATCACCAGCGGGTTGGGTTTATAGATCCCGTCTTGGTCAAGCGCTTGTTTGATGATCTAGTCGCAGCACGAGCGTACTTTGACACTCTAATCATGTTTTGGTTGGGAGAGCCATTGATCCACCCAAAGTTCGCTGAGATCTACGAGATGGCACTAAAGGCGAACAGCGAACATAGGATCTTTGGGAAGATAGAGCTCCATACCAATGCCACTCATCTCAATGAGGCTGCAATGGGTGTAGCGCTAAACAACTCAGATGTTGAACAAGTTTGGCATTTTTCGCTAGATGCTGCCAAGCGAGAGACATACCGTGAAATAAAGGGTCGCGATCGCTTCTTTGAGGTAGAGAGAAATTTGGCTAAGATGGTTGAGATAAAGGGTTCAGGCGGCGCCAAAAACCCAAGACTAGTCTTTCAGTACATCGTCTCATCAACTAATTCTGAAGAGGCTCCATCGTTCATGAGGCGTTGGCAGAGGGTCTGTGAAAGCGCAGGTGTTCCAGTTAGGGCTTCTGCTCAGCATGTTCCCCACGGGGATGACGCGATAATCTTCTTCAAGCAACTGGATTGCCCAACGCCCGCGCTTCAGAACCGAGAGAACAAGGTTTTTCGTCAGACCATGAAACGCATGAATTTAGCAGTGGAGCGTGAGAGCTCAGTACTTTCTACGGTAGTGGCTGAAAACCTAAATGCGTGCTCTGGATTTTGGAAATCACCGGTGGTCAGTTGGGACGGCGATCTTACAGTCTGTACCCGGGACAACCTCCACTCAAACGCAATCGGAAATCTAGCTAACAACTCTTTTTCTGAACTCTGGTGGGGCTCTAAGATGCGAGCTCGTCGCAATGGGGTCTCCTGTGGCGACTACAGCGGTTTAGATCTCTGCTCTACATGTTTTATTCCTAAGAGCTCAAATTACGTCGGGATTAGTCCGGAAGAGATAGCTCTTCACGATGCATGGGGGCGTGTGTGAGGGTACCTCTTTTAGAACAGGCGATGGATCGGGCTCAGCTCAGAAGGGCACCTCATCGGCCAACTCAGATTCATCTGTCGGTGACAGACCGCTGTTTCCTGCCCTGCTTACACTGCGATATATGGAAAAACGACACTAAGGATCTTCCCGGTGATCTCTGGCTCAATACTCTTGATAGATTAGCTCAGTGGGTCGGTCCGGCGTCTATAAACTTTGTTGGAGGGGAACCTTTTCTTAGAAAGGATCTCGAGCAGTTAATGGCTAGAGCTGTTGAGTTGGGCAACACTGTTTCGTTCAATACTAATGCGTGGTTATTGACTGAAAAGCGCGTCGCAGCAGTAGCGGACGCTGGGGTATCAATAGCCTATATTTCCATGGATGGGGTCTCGGCGGAGACTGTAGATCACTCTCGAGGCCGCGAGGGTTCTTGGCAAAAGTGTATGGAGGCCTTTGATCTGTTTGACGCAGCAAAAGGTCCTAGGGTCGTCGTGGCTGCGATCGTGCACGGAGGGAATGCCCATGAGGTGATCTCCCTTTACAAGTTTGTCCGAGATCGGGGTTACCAGTTGGTGGTTCATCCGCTCTATCAGAACTTTGGGGAAAACCAATACGATCCTAGCTGGTACAAGAACTCTCCAATGTGGCCACAGGATCCAGAACCTCTATGTGAAGCGCTGGACTTTCTAATCGCCGAGAGAAAGCGTGGCGGAGCAGTCTGCAATTCGGTTGGTCAGTTAGCCGCCATACAGCGTTATTATAGAGCACCTTCTGCGCCAAGCGGTCTTACATGCAAGGCTGGTCATTCCGATATAGCGTTTGATCCACAAGGTAATGTACGTCTTTGTTACTTCTTGGAGCCGGTCGCTACGGTGTTCGACCTATCGCCACTGGCGGTGATCTGGGACAGTCCAAAGGCGCTGCGTCGTCGCTGGCAAGTCTCGAAATGTGAGAGGAGTTGCTCTCTTCTTAATTGTAACTTCGAATCTGACGAGCCGTAGGCTTATTGATGAGAAAGATAAATCACCAAAAGGCACAACGTAGAGCGATGCTCTACATGCTAGGAATTAGTGCGGCGGTGTTGGCGATGTCGTATCTCGGGAAGGCTGAGAGAGATCGATTAGATGCGGTTGACGCAGCAAACGAAGAGGCCCTGCGATTAGCTATGGTACCAGATGGATACCACCCCGGTGCGACTGTTGAGTTTGAGTTGTCACCTGGCTTGAGTGATGGTGAGTCCATGGCTGAGGGTGCTCTACAGGAGTGGTTTGATGGCGAGTGGGATCCACAGGTGGTTGCAGACTGTATGATTGCTTGGTGGTTGGTCGATCCTCAAATTTCAGGGGAAATCCCGTTGGAGGTCATATGCGGCTCATTAGGTCCCCAGACTTTGCGAGTTTCGCAGTTCAGTGAGCTACCTACTACGGTCTCTAGTTGCTTTGTTGCTGTGATTGAACAGCTCGATTGGCCGGTTTGCGTTCCAGGCGCATCAGTGCTTTGGTCAGTGGCAACTCAGATGGATGTCGTTGCTCCAAACATGGGTTCGGTCTTGGAGGTTGTAGAGCCAGACTAGACAAAGTCTATGGCAACTCAATCTCTGGCTCTTCTTTTCTGCGCCTGTACACGAGGGCGACCCGACCAATAACTTGAAGGACTTCACCCTTAGCCTCATCTGCTAGGTCCGCAGCGACCTTTTTTACGCCATCAATAGAGTCCGTCGCGACTTTTATCTTAATTAGCTCATGGTTGTAGAGCTCTTCCTCAAATTTGCCGCGAAGCGCTGGCGTAATACCGCGCTGTCCTACCATGACGACTGGGTTTAGTTGGTGCCCCAAGCCCCTGAGGTACTTCTTTTGTTTGCCCGTTAGTCTTCCCATGATGGACTCCGTATTGGATAATCTCAAGAGATAGACTCTAGAGATCGAACCAGTTAGTTTTGCGACTATATTCCGATGCCGTGTATAGATCCATAGGAGAGAAGATTGTCTCATCAGCCCGAACACTTACTCTCAAGAATTCCAGTTGAGCTCCATGAATTAGCCGGTCAGGTCTCCCCTGAACGTCTAAAGCGATGCCTGGATCTCTTAGATGATAGGCTTAATGGATTTATAGTTGCCGCTGAGGCTGTACACAGGCGGCATAACGTATCCGCCATATTGCGATCAGCGGAGGCTTTCGGGGTTCACGAAGCCCATCTTATTGCCCACAGATTCAAGGCATCAAAAGGGGCAGCACGGGGCTCTGAGCGGTGGCTGGACCTGCAGTTGTTTACCGACACTACAGCATGGGCCGCGCAGGTGAAGGCACGTGGATTTAAGATATTTATCGCCGATATTTCAGATGATGCCATTTCACCGGAGGAGCTGCCTGTTGAGAGCCCTATAGCGGTGCTGTTCGGCGGAGAGTTGGCGGGTGTTTCTGAGGAAGCTAAGGCTATTGCTGATGGAGTTGTCACAATTCCCATGCGGGGAGTGACTCAGTCATTAAACGTCTCCGTGGCTGCGGCAGTTATCACATGGACAGTCGCCCAGCGCCGTCGAGAGGTAGAATTTGCACTTGGTGTCGAAGAGCACCAAAGAACACCATTTGTAAAGCGATTCTTAGAGCGAGAGGTGGCTAGAAGAAAGGTTTCTAAAGTATGGTTTGAATAAGTTAGCTGTTCTGTTGTGATCCAAATGCTTGCTCTACAAGAACTCGCCGAGGGTCCTTTTCAGTCACGCCTACAAGAAGTTGCTCTACAGTCGGATCCATGTCTATTGCACCGCTATTTCTCTCCACCAGAGCCTCTAGGTACTGGTCAAACCAACCCATCTCCTTGGCGTTGTCTTTTATTAGTGTCATCAATTCGGTAGCGCGTTTTGGGTCGCGGCGATCTTCTAGGTAAAGCCTAGCTAAAATACGGCCAGCTTCAACATCAAAAGGTTGAGAACCACAGTTTCCGCTGGTACAGTTGTTCTTTAGGCTGGACTCAAGCACCTGCATTGCCTCAACCCGTTTACCCCCGCGGATACGGCATCTCGCCATCAGGCGGTATAGACCGAGATCTGAGGGCACCTCTCGTACCAGCTTGCGTGCTACTTCGTCTGCCTCTGAAAAGCGCCCCACGGCCTCTAACAGTGTTGCCATTGTGCCCCTGAGCTGCTTTTGACCAGGCTCAACATTTAACTGGGCGATGACAACCCTTAGACCATCTTCAAGCCGTCCCTGTTCAGCGTAAATGTGGGCTAATTGATTAGCCGTATGGTTTGTGCCCACCAACTTATGACCAAATTCTTGACCCCAAGTGGCTAGATCAGAGCCGGCTAACGGGAGGTTTCCAGCAGCTCTTGCGGCTCGAGAACGCTCAATCCTGACAGCTGGTTCGTCAGTTATATACGGGGTTAATTGCTCAACTGCGGCTTCTGGCTCTCCTTTGTCTATTAGTGCCAAAATTCCTGCGAACTTTCCTCCTAGAGCCAAGAGCTTTTCGCGAAGTTCAGCGGGATAGGTTTCTAGTGTGATGGCAACAGCTAAGCGTGGATCGTCTGGAGGTAGCGACCAGAGGTTGTTTTCATCTGGCTCTGGGATTTCATCCGCGCCAGCTCCTTCGCTTACTCCACCACCACCACCGCCACCGAAGGGATTTGAACCGCCAGAGCCAGATCTCTTCTTTTTCGGTGCAGGGGCGTTTGTCCTGAGTCTGCGCACCTCACCTCTTGCCTCCTGTAGAGTGTTGTCTCCACCTTGGTCGAAGTTCTCAGCGAGCTCTAAGTGCTCTTGCGCCCTCTCGAATTCCAATGCGTTTGCTAAACCTATTGCCTCTCGTATGTTTAGGTCGCGAAGTCCTCGCAGTGCAGACTTTCGTATCTCTTCAGCCACCTCGCTGTCTATTCCCTCTGCAGCGTCACGGGCCTTTACGTAGAGCTTGTTATCTAGCAAGCTTTGGGCTTTAGCTATCCGTTTTTCTGGTGTTGGCGAAAGCCATGAAAATAGTCCCATTATTTATTCCTCTCCTTCAAGCTGATCTTCGAATTGCATGTAACGACTATATTCGGGTAAAAATGCCAAAGTTTTGGTATCGCATTTGTCAATAAAGAGTGATCCGTCTAAGTGGTCGCACTCGTGTTGAGCTACGATAGCGTTCCAGCCATGTAACTCAACGTCTATTTTTTCACCTGTCTGGCTAAAGGCCTCTAGGTGTATATTCTCCCAGCGCTCTACCTCCCCCCGGATGCCATCAACAGAAAGGCACCCTTCGAAAGTTGCGATCTTAGTGTCACCTTTTGGAGTGAGTATAGGGTTTATCAAAACTATGACGCCCTCATCAAACGTGCAGATCGCTATACGTATCGGCTTGTGAACCTGTGGGGCGGCGAGTCCGGCGCCGTCGGCGTCGATCATTGTTTCAAACATATCTTGAATAAAACTCTGCACATCGTGAGACCCAATCTGATCGATTGGCACGGGTTTACACATTTCTCTAAGAACGGGGTGCCCCATTTGGGCTATTTTTAGTATTGACATAAACAGACCATAACCATTCAATAAGGCGGTTGCGTCACAGAAAATCGGTGATATCACAGATTTGTTAGATTGATCATGATAGGGGTCTTGTAGACACCCACAAAAAACAAACGGAGAATAATGATGGCAGACGCAGAAAACATTTGGGAAGACAACGTTGGTGGTCAAGTAGTAATCGAAGGCGAAACAATCTCCTTTTACGTTGATCAGGAATGCATCCTCTGTTCAGTTTGTTCAGATGCTGCTCCAAATAACTTCCGTATGTCTGATGACGAAGACCACGACATCTGCTTTAAACAGCCAGAAGATGCCGATGAGCTTGAGCAGTGCGAAGAAGCAATGGAGAACTGCCCAGTTGAGGCTATTGGTAGCGACGGGCAGTAGTATTAGGCTTGCTCGCTAGTGAGCAATGTCTAACCAGTAGGACTCCCATTCGAAATCAGGTGACTGGTCTGCGTTATGGCACGACACACAGGCATCTGGTGAGGACGGGAGTCCTCCGTATTTTTGGGAGGATGGGGCGCTTATGTGGTTTGAACCCGCCCCGTGGCACGATTCACAGCCCACATTTTCTAGGTTGGGGTCAGGGCTAGTTGGTGAAAACCCCGACTCTCTGTATAGCCCAGTAGTGTGGCAACTTAGGCATTCTGGGGAGTAGGATCGCTGGGACTCCTCTAGGCTAACCCTGGCTGTTGCGTGCCCAGAGGTGCTCCACGTAAGGTGTTCTGGTTGATGGCATGCCGCGCACATGGCTTCGCCTACAAATGTGGCGCTTTGACTGACTGGAGGATCGGTCTGGGGGGTTGGTGAGGCACTTGGGTGAGATGGTCGCGGGCTAGGTGCTGGGTCCACAGTAGTTGAAGGGGTGCCAGTCGTCGCACAGGCCAACAGTACTGTGGCTGTGAAGCCACCGCAGTACAGGAGGTTTGCTGGAAAAAACCTCACAGCCCGAACACCTCCATCTGGACTAGCTCAATAGCGTTTCTTGCATTCATCATAAGATCGAGCACTTCTGGATCATCTGAGACCTCTGGATCCATATCGATCATTCGAGACATAAGTAGTTCGATACTGTCACCGTCCACTTCTACTATCAGTTCACCGAGTCTCTGAGTTTGAAAATGACTGCGAGCCCATATTGCAGAGTGGTGAAGAAACGGCGCGGAAAAGTCACGGTGTACACCTGTGTCGACGACAAGGTCAAGCTCTGGGACCATTTCGGCGATGATTGCAGCTGACTCATGGGCTCTGTATGAGAGTAGAACTAATAGATCGACCTCATCTGCCATGGAGTTTAGTGCAGCGACAGCGGGTTGTATTGGATCAACTATCTCAAAATTGGGGGTATTGATAAAACCTGCCGAAGGCTCAGTGATTCCTGTAATGCCGATTTTTACACCATTCAATTCGATTACAATATTTGTTGCTACAGGGTGTTGTTGTGTGGATGTAGTGATGACATTTGAAGAAACGGCCCAATCAGGCACGTTGCGACCCTCCAAACCTGGAAGATCAGCCCACGAGACATTTGCCGCGTGGGTCCCCATGGTCTCTAAGCCGCGAATGATCCACTCGTTTTGTTCAGCAGCGTCTAGCCTGAGGGTGCTATCTGCAGATATTGCGTCGCTCAACCAGTAGCCGCCGTTTACGATTAGTTGCCTGCTGTCAGGGTGAGTTGCTAGCCTCTCATTTATATATGAGGCGGCCTTAGGCACCGATCCTCTCGGTCTAATGGGGCACCCACAAGTTTCTAGTGAGCCCTGGTGTTCACCGGTAAGGAAGATTGTTAGGTCGCCTTCGATCTCTGATTGTCGAGCCGCTACAGACCCTTCCACGACGAGCTCTGCAGGTAACTCTGTTGGGGCTTCTGTTCTAATACCTGTGATCGCAGCAGGTGGTGGAACGCTCATGTTGGCGCCCATTGGTGCGCACCCACTTTGTGAAAAGCATACGAGTGCGATAAAAAGCGGTAAGTTCGGGTTATTGCTCAACAACTACTCCAAGGATTTCTGGTGCTAGACCCCTCAACACTACTACAGAGAGAAGGTCATACCATATTTGGTTCGAGACTTCGTCTTTGCGCCTTCGTTATCTTTATAATGGGGATCGCTGCCTACAGTTTTAGCACCGCTACAGTTGGCTGGGATGATATTCGATCCTCATCTAGCGCCCGTGATTTTGCCTCGTACTTTTACGCACTTGAGGCAGCCTATGGCGGCGACTCTCCTTACGACACTGGGTTGTTGGGTGAGTTAGCTAGATTTGACGGGACTAGAGGGTCAGTCCATCCATTTTTCTACCCGCCACCATACCTTTTGGCGATGGCTTGGGCGTTACCGCTAAACCTGGCCACTGCATACGGTACTTTCTTTTGGATAGGCTCTCTATCTCTTTGTGTCGTTATGTTGGCGATATGGAGATGGCAACCATCACCGGCACTGCTCTCGATGATGGGGGTGCTTCTAGCTACTTTCTCGCCGATAGCTAACAGTCATAGAATGGGGCAAGCGAACCTGTTGATGTTGGCTTTTTTGATCTGGGGTCTAATACTCGCAGAGAGAGAAGAGCGGCGTTCTGTAGTTATTGGTGGGGTGTTGGTTGGTTGCGCTTGTATGATGAAGATGAGCCCAGCTATATTTGTAATGTGGTGGGTATTACGCAGGAAAAAAATAGCGGTGATAGCGGCTGTGTCGACCGCTTTGGTCTCATCTATTGTAGTCCTGCCTCTCGTCGGTCTAGAGCATCAATTAGAGTTTTATCTTGAGGTGCTACCTGGGTTTGCTGCAGGAAATTATCATGACTTATCAGTCCCATTAAATATTCCAGCCAACCACTCTTGGGGGAATTTGTGGATGCAGATAACCTCTGGGTTTGGGGGGTTGCCAAGAACTGCACCGCCCACAGATGCTGCATCTATTTTGGCGACCGTGACGAGTTTATTAATACTATCTTCTCTTCTTTGGCGGTTCAGAGCTAGCAAGCAGGAGCCAGTTACTCTAATTTGCAGCATCGGTGCGTTGATGTCTGTCATGGTGCTGTTTCCAGCCTATACATACGAACATCATATGGTCTATATGTTGATCCCAATAGCGGCGGTTGTGACCGCAGTCCACGCTGAGCGCCTCAGTATCAGTTGGCTATCACTCTTCTTTGCGGCGTACGTGCTTTTAGCGTGGCCCTTGCCAGGTTTTAAGGAGACTGCGAATAGCTTGGGTTCAGAGTATGGGCTTATGGCAAAAATATTAATGTTGGAAGCCAAATCAATGGCCGCTGTTGTGATGGGGCTTCTTTGCTTTGTGGGGGCTGTGAGTCCCTCGCTAAAGGCTAAACAAATTTAGCCTCTTTCGCCAAGGTGCGACTCAGCTCTTCCCATGCTTTCCCCCAGGCGTGAAGAAGTCCAGGGCAGTCCTGTTCTGGGCAGTGCTCGCGCAGTAAAGTCATGTCGGTCTTTAGAGCCTCTTTGTGGCGTTTAAAGCTACCAGTGAGTCCTAGTGCTGCTAAGGGTTCCCAGAAGTGAAGGTCGTGACGAGTTTTCACTATAGAGGCCGCCACATTTGGATATAATTCAACTTCGTTTTCGGGAAGCTCACTCTTAAGGAGGAGGTGTATAGAGTCTAGAGGTAGACCTAATATTGCGCGAGTGTGGTCTTCCCAGCTTCTTAGTCGAGCGGGCTCTCTAAGTCTGGAGAAGAAGGGCGCATCGATGTCTTTATTGGCCTGTTCGGTGGACTTAACCACGAGACTTGACTGGTCTGCTAGAGATCCATTCCCTTGAAAAAGATACCTTAGATCCTGTGCAAATGCCGCCTTGTACATTTGAATCCTCCTATTAAACACCATTGGATACTGTTCCTTTCGGATCAAATCCTAAATTGTTCTAGGAGAAAGTTTGATATTTTGGATTATTGCCCAGCAGGAGCTGGTGGCAGCCCAGCTGGAGCCGGACCCTGAGCACCATCAGCGGGCGCTAATTCTTCTTCTGTAGGGGGGCCAGGGGGACCTGGAATTTCACCGCCTTCCATTGTCGTGCCAACTGTATTTGTTCCGTCTGAGCCGTCTGGATTCGTTGCTCCATCTGGAGTGTGCTCAGTGTTTATGGGCACGTTTGTTGGTAGAGGATCTGGTGATGGTGCGGAATTGCTACAGTTTAGGATGACCCCACTTATGTCAGAGGATAGGTCTGAAAGCCCTCCACCCGCTGTACCGAACTGGGTCTCTTCAGGTGTA
This sequence comes from uncultured bacterium, assembly GCA_963934385.1. Taxonomy (GTDB): domain Bacteria; phylum Myxococcota_A; class UBA796; order UBA796; family CAJQPC01; genus CAWVYO01. Next base: position 496 of record CAWVYO010000007.1, on the reverse strand, counting down.
GGGACTCCATTGTCATCTTTGTCCTCGTAAGCCAGTATTTTCAGGGCTTCACCAGCGGGGGTGAGGAATGAAAAAGCTCCAGCCTGAGCAACTGTTGTGGCCGCCAACGGTCCTGGAGGAGTACCCTCGGTATCAGCCTCAGGTCCTCCTTCGCTAGGAGGCGGTACGAAGATACGCACTCTGTAGGGACCAGTGCCAGATTCACAAAGGATTGTGCCAGAAACAGTGATTGCTGAGTCGTCGTTAGCTAGATCCTCTTGGGAGTTGACGGGTTCGTCAACGATAGTGTCCATGTTGGGTACGATGGGGGGTACTTCACCGGGAGCCCCGTTATTTGAAGCCCCGTTATTTGATCCACCGTTGTTCATCTCCCCGTCAACCGTAGGGTGCTGTTGGTTTTCACCTTCAATCGTTGGACCTCCACCCTCTAGGTTCGATGGGGCCTCTGGGCAGGCGACAAGTGAGAAGGCGATTGCTGAAAGCAGTATTCCGCGCA
>CAWVYO010000006.1:0-34500 GCA_963934385.1 uncultured bacterium | reverse complement strand
AGAGGTCATCTCTACGGCAGTAGCCGAAGGGCTGCGAGTACGCTGTTATCTCTCTGTGGTGTTCGGTTGCCCATATGACGGCGACATTCCTGTAGAGCAAGTCGTCCGTTTAGGTCACGAACTCCTAGAGGCTGGAGCCGAGACCCTAGCTTTGGGAGATACGATAGGTATTGCTAACCCAGATCAGGTGACTAACGTCGTTAGGGCCCTCGCTGATTCGGGCATAGGGCCCGAAAAGCTGTCGCTTCACATGCACGACACCCGTGGGTCCGCCCTTGCTAATGTTTTAGCGGGGCTTCAAGCTGGTGTTCGAATCGTAGATGCCTCTATTTCTGGTTTGGGTGGTTGCCCATACGCTGAAGGCGCGGCAGGTAACCTCGCAACCGAAGACCTAGTGAACATGCTTGACGGTATGGGATGGAGCACCGGCGTTGATCTGATCTCATCTGCCGAGGTGGGAATGGAAGTTGAGCGGGTCTTGGGTCGCGAGCTCCCAGGTCGATACCACAGGTATTACTCGGGAACGAGCAATACAGCGAACGTCTGTACGGCTAGTTAGTGGCAAACGCGTTTCTGAAGATCGTCTCTGGGTCGAAAGAGGGGATGAACGTAGTCCTCCCTGACCAACACCCGCTCGTAATCGGTCGTCGTCAGGGCGATCTAATCATTGATGACCCTATGGCCTCTGGTAAGCACCTGCAGATCCGAAAAGATGGAAACGGTTGGCTACTTACTGACCTTGGGTCTACAAATGGCACGATGGTAGACGGTCGTCTGGTGCGGGAGTCCCCCTTGAGACCCGGATCTGAGATAGTAATCGGCGGTACTCGCATGGTTGTTTTTGTGACTCAAGAGGAAAATCCTGGCAGTGATCAGGCTCTTAGGGTTCCTTCGAATCAGCTCGAGATAGCTTGGCTTCTGGATGAAGAATTGGTTGAGGTCGATGAGTCAGGAGAAGCTGGCGTTGACGTCATCGGTCAGGATCTAAGGCTGCCACCGGGTATGAACGCGGCTTTAGAAGTCGTGACGGGTCTGGACCACGGTCGTGTTTATCGATTCACTCGAGGTAACGTGACTATTGGTCGTCGTATCGGTGAGGTCCCTCTCTCTGATGTGGAGGTCTCGCGTCGCCACGCCGTAATTGAGGTTTTTGGTAGAGAGATGATCTTCCTGAGAGACCTAGGGTCGACAAACGGCACCTACCACAACGGCAGAAAGGTCTCAATCGCCAAGGTTAGCCAAGGCGACACGGTAGGTGTAGGTAAGTCAGTATTAAAACTGCAGATATCGAGCTGACGGCTGATTGAGTTGTTCTACAGGTTGGCGGGTATCCATCGCTGCCATGCTTGAATATGTTCGTCTCTACTTCTGCCTTCGGCAAAGTCAAACCCTTTGACCCTTCTTAGTGCTTGTAGCGCGGCATCGACTACGTCTGGGTCCTCGTCACTCAGGGCTCTTGATAGGGCAGGTAGCGCCATTTGGCTCTCTGTTGCGCCCAGCGCGAGAACAATCCGAGGTCGGACCCAGAGAGACTGACCTCTGTACCAGTTCGTTCTGTCAGCGAGTGCGGTCTCTAGCTCGTCTATCGCACGAATATCTCCCAAAATTGCCAGAGTGTCAGCCGCAGCACCGCGGACAACAATGGCTGGATCCCGTAGAGCCAAGGATACTCTGTTTGTCGCGGTAGTCGGTGTCAAATCCGCTAAGCCACTGAGCGCTGCAATCCTAATTACGGGTGACTCGTCGTCACATAGACGCTCTATTGTTTCAACGAAAGTAGAATCTTGAGATTGCCCCATTACCCGTATAGCTACCCACCGAACTCTGTGATCCAGATCTGTATTGGAGGCTGCGCTACTTAGCTGGTCGACGTTAGTCCCGGCTGTGGCTACCATCGCGTTGAATCGCTCCATGCGATCTGCCTCAGGTGCCGTCTCTCCTGCAACCTCAGTAAGATCCTCTACCATTCCCGCCTCGGCGAGTCCTGTCGTAAATAGCGAGAACATTGCCCCCACAAGAAGTGGTGTAAATCTCAAAGCCCCCCCCCAGAGGCTTCAATAAGCGCCTTTTGGATGCCGTTTAGAATTAGTATTACGACGATTGGAGATAGATCTACTCCACCTGTCATTTTCGGGCTCAAGATAGCCCTTACAGGTGCGCTAAGAGGTGTGGCGATCATTCCAGTAATACTTCTAGGTGGTACATCGGGGTTTGGCGATACCCATGACAACAGGGCGTCTGCGATAACTATTAACGATAAGATATGTAGAATCTGAATTACCAGCCCAACCATTGGCACACCCTTCTGCGACTAATGTTGCAATGTCACTCATGTAACGGGATTTCAGTCTCGATCAAAGTGTTCATTTTTGATCTCAGGCTTCATTTGTTGCTCAAGTTCATTGACCGTGGGCGTGGTATGTGGCAGAATACGTTCGGTCAGGATGCGTTTTTAATTCAAAATAGAGCGCTTTCATCGGAGTCTAGGAACGATATGAACTTCAATAAAACAGTACCCATAGCTATTTTAGCTCTCTCAGCCCTCTCAGTGTCATGTTCAAAAGATGGTGGGGGTGGATTCTGGAAGAGCGGAGACGATACATCGACATCGACAACAGAGACCTCTGCCCCGTGTGATTCTTCGGACACGGGTTGTGACACGGCGGAGACCGGCACAACAGAGACTGGCGACACCCCCCTTGAGTTGGCGTTTGACGATCCTGGTGATTACTTCATTATGGCAGAGACTGATGAGTACGTCGACATCGCGGACTATTCGGGAGAATCTAATAGAGACCAAGAGTTTTACGTTGTCTTTGTGAACACCAGTGAAGAGGACCAAGGTGTTCGTCTTAACTACGCCCCTTACACAGCATCGTCACTTGCTCCACCAGCCCCAGCGCTAACATCCTCTTCGGCAGGACGAACTCTTCCAGCCGTCAGAGAATCTTTTGAGCGGAACTGGACCCCAAAAGATCCTCCGCCTCCACTGGACTCGTCTAGTATAGGTACGGAGGCGGATGAGTTCTTCGTGAGAAACGATGTCAACGACCCGGAAAGCTTCGCAGTTGTGGATGCAACCCTCTGGGGTCTGGGTGAATATGTCGCGATGTGGGTAGATGACGATGTCGCTATAGACTGGGATTATGAGTGTGATGGAGTTATCGACGAGCCCTCTTCACGCCCGGCTTATGGGTTCGATAACTGTGACCTTCAGACCGTCGCAGACATTGTCGACTCCAATATCGTAATCAATTTCCGAAGTCTCTTTGGTGAGGAGTCCGATATCAATGGAGATGGTCGGATTTCAGTTATCATCTCTCCTGTATTGAACGCCGTTGCTCTGACATCGGTAGATGAAGATGAGCACGACAGGGTCGTGGGCTCATATGCTGACCCCAAGACCGATTTGAACAGTTTTGATGGATCATCAAACCCAGGTTCTGATGAGCAAGAATTAATCTATGTTTTCGCGCCTGATCCCCATGGTTTCTACAACCCGTACAACACAACGACGGTAGATGAATATACTTCGCAGGAGCTCGTTGGTCAGATCGCCTTGTCGTACCTTCAGTTAATCTCATACAACCAACACATTATCGTAAATGAGAGTGAGCCAGAGGAGTCTTGGTTGACTATGGCTTTGGGCTTTGTTGGTGCAGATATTGTTGGCTTTGGTGCTGTCTTTTATCGAGATGCATGGGAGTACCTCGATGCTCCATACCTCTACCCATTAACTCCCGATGATGAAGACTCGGATTGCGGCTTCTTCTGCGGAACAAATGTAGGGGCTCAGTACCTGTTTGGAAGATGGCTGGTTGACAAATATGGCGAGGATATTTTAGAGACAATCTCTACCTCTACACTGGTGGGGGGTGAAAATGTTGAGTCCGCAGCGGGTGAAAACTTTGAGGACTTGGTGTTGGCGTGGCAAGTGGCCATGCTTACTACAGGTGTCCTGACCGAGACTGGCGCCGCTCTAGTGGACACGGGTGCCTGGACACCGTTTCACGCGGCATCGACCATATCTGCGCCTACTGAGCCACCGGCTGTGCCCACAGTTGGCATCTATTATGGTGCTAACGGTCACCAGACGGGATTCAATGTTCGAGGTGTAAATAAGTTTATTGAAGGGGGTGCTACCGATTCCCCATATGAGAACATCTCCAGGCGTGTGCGTGCAGAGGGTAGCGACTTCCACACCTATACTCCCGGCTTCCCGTTCTACGGTTTCATCGCAGGTGGTTACGGTGGCTTTGCTGCTCGAATGACTACCATTCCATATGACGCCACTAGATTGGAGTTGGAGGGTACAGAGGGCTCACTCAAGGGTGTAGTGATTAGATGGCACGATGAGGACGCTGGAAATCTAGCAGAGGAGGACATCTACTCCGCCATGGACGCAAACTCAGTTGCGCTCCCGCCACTGCCAGATGATGGTTCTGAGGTTCACGGCGTTGGAGAAATATCTGCTCCAGGGACCACAATTTTGGTCGACATTGAAGGTGGCACAGAATCGACTTTGGTCGAAGACGTAGACCGTTGGTTGCTTGACCTTACAGACAGAGACCCTTCGGAGATAATTCAGGTCGCTGTATGGTTAGAACGCAGGTTTGAAAACACAGAGGGGGATGTCGCTCCGTTCGATCCATGGATCGCCATTGCGCCGGAAGCTGCTGTGCCAACACCAGAGGTGGGGGTGACTCAGTTTGACTCAACCTGTGGAGGCTCAACCAGTTGGTTGTTCCCTCAGAGTATGTATGAGTACGTCTATACACAAGAAGTCTTGCAGTATGTTGCCTTCACAGATGGCGACTCGGAGTTCGACGCTTGTGGTGAGCGCAGTGAAGAGGCGTTGACTTGTAGCGAGGACTGGGACGAAGATCTTGTCCCTGACTCAGAAGAGCCAATGCCCGCATCATTCGTCCAGCAGATAATGGTCAGGCAATGCTCTAACGAGGGAGGCACTATGCCTCAGTCTGTATACAGTAGTGACTACGTGGATATAGACGAGAGCGATGAGGACGAGGACAGTTCCTATTCAGCCGTGTACAATGTAGGCGGAAAGAGTGGAGAGGATGGAGAAGAGGCGCTGCTGTACTCGGTCTTAGAGGGAGGTGAGCGCTATATCATCGTGGTCTCAGGTGGCGGAGATACGGGTATATATGAGCTGCATTTGAGGCAATTGAACTGATCAGGGCTGAAAAGTGAGCCTAAAGTCTCTGTTTAAGCGTGAATCTGTTAGGGCTGCTAGCCTTTTTGTACTGACCTTTGTTTCGGTATTGTTTACATATGCATTCATGTGGGTTGAGGGTGAGCCTCTAGCGACTGACTCCCTGTACGAAGCCGCAGCTTTTGCTGTCGCGCTCATGAGCACACTGTTAGCCCATGAATTCGCACATTACTTTGTAGCTAAGAGGCATGGGTTCTCTACATCATTGCCACTTTTTATTCCTTTCCCAATGGCCTTTGGAACACTGGGGGCAATCATTCGCTTGGACTCTGAGCCAGAGAGTAGAGGGGCGCTGTTAGAGATGGGTGCTGCCGGCCCGATAGCGGGGTTTCTCGTGGCTGCAGGCTGTCTCTTTATTGGTCTCCCGTCCACAGAGGCGATTCCTATTGAGAGTGCCTCAGAGGTGTTCTCAGGTGTCGAGGTAGTCACAGTGTTTGCGAACCCACTAGTCATGGACTTGGTCGGGCAAGTCACGATCGGTGGCGCTCCTGGACTTTTAGATAGGCTGTCTCCAGTCGCCCTCGCGGGTTGGGTAGGCTGTTTTTTGACAGCGATAAATATGTTGCCCATAGGTCAGTTGGACGGGGGGCATATAATGTCGGCTGTGTCCCCTAAGTTTGCGCCAACCATCTCAAAGGTGACTTTGTTATTAATGGTAGCGGTCGGGTGGTATTTTTGGCTCGGATGGACAGTGTGGGGCGCTATCATCTACTTTACAGGCGCCTCAGAGGGGCTAGCGATAGAGCGTTCAACGGTTCTTAATCGTCGTAACTGGCTCTGTTTGATAGCGGCACTGGTCTCTTTTAGTCTGAGCTTTATGCCGTCTCCTATCACCGAGCTAGACCTGTCAGAGAGCGCACCCGAGACGGGTGTAAATTGAACTGGATACTCCTGTTGACGAGCCTGCATCTTGGTTTGTCTCCAGAAAACGAAGCTAGTTTCTATTATGTAGAGACTGGTGCCTACGCCACTAGGCCTGAACTGGAGGAGTTGGCGACTTCAGTGGAGGCTATGGGGCTTGATGTCGAGATTGGTAGCCGAGAGAGCCTTGATGGACATGCCACTTGGTACGGTTTCTTAATAGGCTTACCGGATCTAGAGGCTGCTAGCGACGTGGCTAGAATTCTGGCGTCGCAAGGTGGTCGTGGAGTTGGAATCTACACGGGAGACCAACCAGCACAATTGTCTCAAGCGCCCGATTCGGGAGCGAACCTCATGATATCTCAAGGGGTTCCCTACAGTTTTGAGTCAACAGGTGTGCCGGATATTTCCTTTGTCGATATTCAGGAAATGCTACGGACGCTTCATCGCCGTGAGGTTGTAGATCTTTTCAGGCAGAACATAATCTTTCGTTTTAGTAGGGTCACTCAGTCTGGTACAAGTAGTGAGAGCGGAAGCTATCAGTATCTACGTAAAGGCGATGAGATAGTGGTCATAGGACCCTCTGGAGAAATCGAGCCTGTTGCCTACCGGCATTCACCAGAGGTGATTTTTGTTCGTTATATTGAGGTGGTAAACGCACTTGTCAACCCGCCACCCTATGGAGATGTTCGGCTTCAAGCATCTGGAACATATGGTAGGAGGAGGGCTCTTCAGTTTGTCTACGAGGATGAAACTCGGTCGTCAGTGATTGTCACAAGTGAAAATGGTCGTCTAATTTTCAGTGTCGAGGAGAATTCCAGCGCTGGAAAGGTACAATATCGATTTAATCAATGGAGAGAAATGGGGTATGGCGTAGCTATGCCCTTTGTAATTGAGGTGTTTTGGCAGGGTGATTTGGTCGAGACAGTTGAGGTTCATGAGGCAACTTTTCACCCACAATTCTCAGAAGAATACGATCTATACTTCGAGAATCCTTGACACTTAGTCTGCCCTTCAATATATACGCGCGGCTTGATTCGGTACCCGTCTGGGTGACTTGATAAGCTGACGTAGCTCAATTGGCAGAGCAGCGGTTTTGTAAACCGCAGGTTGTGGGTTCGATTCCCGTCGTCAGCTCCATCAAAATATCTCAGAATAAAGGTTCTAGAATCTGATCTTTTTGAATTTCGGGGGTGTGCCCGAGTGGCCAAAGGGAACGGGTTGTAAACCCGTCGGCTTAGCCTACGGTGGTTCAAATCCACCCGCCCCCACCATTTTGCGGGAATAGCTCAATTGGTAGAGCATCAGCCTTCCAAGCTGAGGGTTGCGAGTTCGAGTCTCGTTTCCCGCTCCATATTGCTGATGTAGCTCAGGGGCAGAGCACCTCCTTGGTAAGGAGGAGGCCATGGGTTCAAATCCCATCATCAGCTCCATATAGTTACATCGACAAATCGCTGTACAAAACAAAAAACAACAAAACGAAGTAGGGGACTTACATCATGGCCAAAGAAAAATTCGATAGATCGAAGCCACACGTAAACATAGGAACCATTGGTCACGTAGATCACGGTAAGACTACATTGACTGCTGCGATTACTAAGGTATTGTCAGCAGCAGGTGGTGCGGAGTTCATGGACTACGCCGACATCGATAAGTCTCCTGAAGAGAAGGCACGTGGAATAACCATCAACACTTCACACGTAGAGTACGAGACTGAGACTCGCCACTACGCACACGTTGATTGTCCAGGTCACGCCGACTACATCAAGAACATGATTACTGGTGCAGCCCAGATGGATGGAGCTATTCTCGTAGTAGCGGCATCAGATGGTCCAATGCCTCAGACCCGTGAGCACGTACTTCTTGCTCGTCAGGTAAACGTTCCTTACATCGTAGTATTCCTTAACAAAGTAGACCTTCTTGATGACGAGGAGCTTCTTGAGCTCGTCGACATGGAAGTTCGTGAGCTTCTTGATGAATACGATTTCCCAGGCGATGACACACCAGTTGTCCAGGGTTCTGCTTTGAAGGCACTCGAAGGTGACACGTCACCAATCGGCGTTCCTGCAGTTCAAGAGCTAATGGCTCACGTTGATTCTTACATTCCGACCCCGAAGCGCGAAATAGACAAGCCATTCCTAATGCCTGTCGAGGACGTGTTCACTATTCAGGGACGTGGAACCGTAGCGACTGGTCGTATTGAGCGTGGCAAGATCAACACAGGCGACACAGTACAGCTTGTTGGAATCAAGGACACTGAAGAGACTACAGTTACCGGAGTAGAGATGTTCCGTAAGATCCTCGACTACGGTCAGGCAGGTGACAATGTAGGTCTTCTTCTTCGTGGTCTTAAGCGCGAAGAGGTCCTTCGTGGTCAAGTGCTTGCGGCACCTGGTTCGATCACTCCTCACACCGTGTTTAGCGGTGAGTGTTACATCTTGAAGAAGGAAGAGGGTGGTCGTCACAAACCATTTTTCCCAGGATACCGTCCACAGTTCTACTTTAGAACAACAGACGTAACAGGAAAAATTGCTCTTCCCGATGGTGTAGAGATGGTAATGCCTGGTGACAATATCACCATGTCGATCGAACTCATCATGCCGATCGCGATCGAGACTCATCTTCGCTTCGCTATTCGTGAAGGCGGTAGAACTGTCGGCGCTGGCGTCGTAACTGAGATCACACTGTAGTTGTTCATAGAGGGGCAGCTTGAAAAAGGTTGCCCCTTTATAGTTGCTTGAAAGGCCCTCGCTTGCTATAGCGGGGGGCTTTTTCAGATAAGCATATAGTCCGAATTCCTTTTTAACTAAAACGGCACCCTTTGGGAGAATCATATAATGGCAAAAGCCTGGTACGTTGTTCATACCTACTCAGGGTATGAGAAAAAAGCCAAAGACGGATTAGAGCTGCGAATTGCGGCGAATGATGCTCAAGATCGTTTTGGCGATATTTTGATACCTGCAGATACTGGTGTTGAAATTCGTAATGGGAAGAAAAGACAGGTCACCCGTCGTTGGTTTCCGGGCTACATCTTAGTTGAAGTAGAACTCGACAACGAGACTTGGCATATTGTAAAGAACACACCTAAGATCACGGGGTTTGTCGGCGGAAGCCGCAATCCTCCTCCAGTACCAGATCACGAAATGGTTCGTATTAAGGCTAATTTCGCTGGCGAAGAGGAAGTTGGAGAGGAAACAGCTCTGACCGAGTTCGATATAAAAGAGGAGGTTCGTGTAATCGCGGGCGCCTTCTCTAATATGAAGGGTGTTGTTGAAGAGGTGTTCGCAAACCGCGCCCGCCTAAAGGTTACCGTAAACATATTTGGGCGCTCTACATCGCTCGAATTGGATTTCACCGAAGTGGAGAAGCTCTAAGCTCTCTTTCTATTTCGCCTCATATATTGGGGCGCTGGAGATCATTATGGCGAAAAAACTCGTCAATCAGATCAAATTACAGATTCCTGCTGGTAAAGCAAACCCAGCTCCACCGGTTGGTCCAGCGCTTGGGCAGGCAGGTGTAAACATTCAGATGTTCTGTAAGGAGTTCAACGCTCGTACTCAGGCGTTGATGTCTGACAACATGGTAGTACCTGTTGTTATCTCTGTATTCGCAGACCGTTCATTCTCGTTCGTAACCAAGACCCCACCAGCAGCAGGACTCATTTTGAGATCAGCCGGCATAAAGAGTGGATCTGGTGAGCCGAACCGAAACAAAGTGGGTTCATTGACTCGATCTCAGGTCGAGGAGATAGCCAACACTAAGCTACCTGATCTAAACACCACCAATATCGCGGCAGCCATGCGAATTATTGAGGGTACAGCTAGATCTATGGGAATCACAATAACAGAATAAATCTAAACGTCTGCTAAAGGAGAGAGGCTGCCGTCTCATTTGTACTTTAGCGGAGACTCAGATTGTGACGAGAGTCACAATTAAGGAGGGAGAGAAGATGGCTAGAAGAGGTAAGCGTTGGCGCGAAGGACGTGCCAGTGTAGATTGCGATAAGCGATATAATGTGTCAGAGGCTGTAGACCTTCTGTTCACAACGCCCGCTACAAAATTTGATGAGTCAGTTGATGCTGCTATTCGTCTCGGGGTTGACCCGCGTCACGCGGACCAGATGGTTCGTGGTGCCGTTGCGTTGCCTCACGGTACAGGTAAGACTGTTCGCGTGTTGGTGTTCGCACAGGGTGAGGCTGCTCAGGCAGCTACCGATGCTGGTGCAGACTACGTTGGCTCTGACGATTTAGTAAAGAAGATTCAAGACGGTTGGTTGGACTTTGATAAGGTCGTGGCAACAAGAGATATGATGGGCAAGGTTGGTCGTTTGGGCCGAGTTCTTGGACCACGTGGTCTTATGCCAACACCCAAGGTCGGAACAGTTGTCGCTCCTGATCAAGTGGGCAGCACGGTTACAGCTCTCCGGGGCGGTCGTATTGACTTCCGTGTAGAAAAGGCTGGTGTTGTACATGCGATCGTTGGTCGCCGTTCAATGGGTGCCGATAAAATCAAAGAGAACCTGGCTGCATTTGTAGCAGAGCTCCAGAGGCTGAAGCCAGCTTCTGCGAAAGGTCTGTACTTTCGTGGTGCGAGCATCTCTTCAACCATGAGTGTAGGTGTGCGTCTTGATACGTACGACTTAGCTCGCATAGCTGTATAGGGGTTGAAGAATGGATAAAAGTCAAAAATTTCAGTACGTAAAGGATAACAGGGAACGCATTGTCAATGCGCCTTTGGTCTTTGTGGCTGGTTACGAAGGTTCAACTGTTATTGAGACCGAAGAGATTCGCAACAAGTTGCGCCCCCTCGGACTCGAGATTAAGATTGTAAAGAACACATTATTGCGACGGATCGTTGCTGACACTCCTCTCGAGGGGCTGTCTCTACACTTCAAGGGGATGAATGCTATCATCGTCTCTGGAGATGATCCTATCGCAACCGCAAGAGCTGTAAGGGATGCCTTTAGTGATAAAGGCAAAATACAGATCAAAGCGGGTTATTTCGAGGGTGACGTCCTTGATGCCAAGTCAGCGGCTGCAATCGCTGACTTACCAAGTCGCGAGGATCTCCTTGCAACCTTGCTTCGCACGGTTCAAGAGGCTCCACGCCGAGTGATGAGTGTAATGCAAGCTCCTGCGAGGGATTTGCTTTATCTTCTAAAGAATTTTGAAAACAAACTTGCCGATTCTGGCGACAGCGAATAGTTGCCCGTTTCAGCGGCATATAAGTATTTACATTGAGGAAATAATCATGGCTACTCAAACAGAAGTTGTAGACTTCATCAAAAACCTTAAACTTTCTGAGGTACAGCACCTCATCAAGACACTCGAAGACGAGTTGGGCGTGGAAGCGTCTGCACCTGTCATGATGGGTGGAATGATGCCTGCAGCCGCCGCAGCTGAGGATGCTGAAGAGCAGACTGAGTTCGACGTTGTGCTCAAGGAAATTGGCGACAAGAAGCTAGCAGTTATTAAGGCCGTTCGCGCCCTTACTCAGCTTGGTCTTAAGGACGCTAAAGCCGTAGTTGACGGCTGTCCTTCAAACGTTCGTGAGAGCGTTGACAAGGAGACTGCAGAGGCTGCCAAGGCAGAACTCGAAGCAGCAGGCGCTACTGTAGAGCTTAAGTAGAAGAGCTTATTTCACACCTTAGGGTGTGAGAATCCGCCCTATCGATCCCGTGCTGGGACCGATAGGGCGAATCTACGTCGAGGAGCCACGCTGTGGCCGATCAAAATTAAAGACTTGTGCGAGGCCGCAAATTTGACCGTCCAGAACGCAATATAAAAGATTTCATAAACCTCCTCCAAACTGTTTGGGGCGAGGGCTTTTTGCGTTTCATGTTCAAAATACACAGCCTCAGTCATTCCGAAATAAACCGTCGAGGATCCTATGCCTGACTTGCTCGCAAATAACTTTAGACATCGCCGCTCATTCGCGGAGAAAGTCTCTGATGTAAAAATTGAAAACCTCATAGAGATTCAGAACTCTTCGTATGAGCTTTTCCTTCAGCGAGAGCTGTCTGGAATGGAGCGCGACAACATTGGCCTTCAGGCTGTGTTCAAAAGTGTTTTTCCAATCCAGGACTTTTCACAAAGGGCTTCGTTGCAGTACGTCTCGTATGCTTTAGACGAAGCCAAGTACGATGTGCCTGAGTGTAGGGCTCGAGGGATGACTTACTCTGCTCCCTTGAAGGTTACTGTACGTCTCGTTGTTTGGGATGTAGACCTCGAAGCGAACACAAGGACGGTTTCTAATATTAAAGAGCAAGAGGTCTACTTCGGAGAGATCCCACTCATGACTGAAAACGGTACCTTTATCGTTAACGGTACGGAGCGAGTGGTTGTTTCTCAGTTGCACAGAAGCCCAGGCATCTTCTTCAGTAAGCACCTCTCAAAGACAGCTGGTAACAAGACCATCTTCTCAGCGAGGATTATCCCAAATCGCGGTTCTTGGATTGACTTCGAGTTTGATTCAAAAGACATGCTCTACGTTCGTATTGATAGAAGACGTAAGCTACCAGCGACGGTTCTTCTTCGAGCCCTTGGTTACTCTAACGAGGAATTGTTGAACTACTTCTACGAGACTGAGACCTATAGGTTCGGTGGCGGATCTGGTTGGAGTAAAGACACCACTAAGGACTTGGTATCTATTCAGGCAGCGACTGTTGACTTGGTAGACCCAGATAGCGGTGAGATTCTTGTTCGCGAGGGTCGCAAATACCTCAAAAACAGCCTCCGAAGAATGAGGAAGGCTGGCATACTTCAGAAAGTTGAAGTCGAGAACGAGGATAGTGGAGAGCTCAAGACTATTGAGATCTGTAACATTCCTGTCTCAGAGGAGTCAGTTTACGGACACGCCGTTGCACACGATGTTGTGGATATGAACACTGGCGAGATTCTTATCGAGTGCAACGAAGAGCTCACCGAAGAAAACGTGGCGGCGTGTATTGCCCGTGGCGTCGACGAGTTCGAAGTTCTATACATCGATAACGTAATGGTAGGGTCGTTCCTTAGGGACACACTTCTCATGGACCAAATCGGTTCAACAGAAGAGGCTGTAGTCGAGATTTATCGCAGACTTCGTCCAGGTGATCCACCGACATATCAGACAGCAAAGAACAACTTCAACAACCTGTTCTTCAACGCTGAGCGTTACGACTTATCAAAGGTCGGTCGCCTAAAATTGAATCACAAGCTCGGTCTCGACCTGCCGTTGACTCAGACTACGCTAATGCGTGATGATCTGCTGCGAGTTGTGAACTATCTCATTAATCTCAAGAACAACCGCGGTGAATTGGACGATATCGATCACCTCGGTAACAGACGTATTCGTGCGGTAGGCGAACTCCTTGAGAACCAATACCGTATCGGTCTTGTCCGGATGGAAAAGGCTATTCGTGAGCGCATGAGTCTGTCGGAGATAGACGCCATGATGCCAAACGATTTGATCAACGCCAAGCCTGTTTCGGCTGTTATCAAAGAGTTCTTCGGCGCGTCACAGTTGTCACAGTTTATGGACCAAACAAACCCACTCTCTGAAGTGACTCACAAGCGCCGCTTGTCTGCGCTTGGACCTGGTGGTCTTACTCGTGAAAGGGCTGGTTTCGACGTTCGAGACGTTCACCCGACTCACTACGGTCGTATCTGTCCAATCGAGACTCCTGAGGGACCGAATATTGGTCTTATTGCCTCTATGGCCACTTACGCCAAGGTTAACGAGTTCGGATTCATCGAGAGTCCTTACCAGATCGTAAAAGAAGGAAAGATTACTGGTGAAGTTAGGTTCATGAGTGCTCTGGATGAGGAGGGTCACGTAATCTGTGAGTCTAACACTTCCGTTGATGACGGCGGAGTGTTGGCTGATGTAAAGATTCCGGCTAGACGAAGAGGTGAGTACGCAGAAGTAACAAGCGACGAAGTGACTCTTATGGATGTTGCGCCTCACCAGTTGGTATCAGTCGGTGCATCGCTTATTCCATTCTTGGAGAACGATGATGCTAACCGCGCCTTGATGGGATCCAACATGCAGCGACAAGCTGTGCCTGTGTTGAAGACTGAAGCCCCGCTTGTCGGTACCGGAATGGAGCTAATCGTTGCTCGTGACTCAGGTGGAACAGTAACATGTATCCGCGAAGGTGTAGTTGATGCCGTTGATGCTTCTCGCATTGTTATAAAGACTGACGATGATGGTGAGGAGGGAGATGTTGGCGGCGACGTAGATATCTACAACCTTGTGAAGTTTGTCAGGTCAAACCAGAACACATGTATCAATCAGCGCCCAGTTGTGAAGCTTGGTGACCGTGTTGAAGCCGGCAGCGTTATCGCTGACGGTCCAGCTACTGATACAGGTGAGTTGGCTCTAGGGCAAAACCCAGTCGTCGCTTTCATGCCATGGCAGGGCTACAACTTTGAGGATTCAATCCTTCTTTCTGAAAGATTGGTTCTTGAGGACAACTTCACTACTATCCATATTGAAGAGTTTGAAGTCGCAGCTCGTGATACCAAACTCGGAAAAGAAGAGATTACTCGAGACATACCAAATGTCGGTGAGGAGGCTCTCTCTGATCTAGATGAGTCAGGAATCATCCGCATAGGTGCCCCTGTTCGCCAGGGAACAATCCTGGTTGGAAAGATTACTCCAAAGGGTGAGACTCAGCTCTCACCTGAGGAGAAGTTGCTTCGGGCCATCTTCGGTGAGAAGGCTGGTGATGTTCGTGACACTTCACTCAGGGTTTCCCCTGGTTGTGAGGGTACTGTTATTGACGCTCGAGTATTTGCTCGTGAAGGCGTTGAGATCGAGGCTCGTGGCCGAGAGATTCAAGGTCAACAGGTGGCGAAGCTCGAACGTGATCGCGATGAGAAGATCAGGACTATCCACGATTCTGCTAGTCGTCAGTTGTCTGCAATCGTCTTGGGTAAGAAATCAGGTGGACGACTTCTTAACCATGATGGTGAGGAGTTCATGGCATCTGGTGACAAGTTCACAGCTGACAACATAGCGAACATTACGTTTGAGTCGTTTGAAAAGGTTGTCGTTGATGGTGACTCTGCTGCAGATGAGCAGATTTGGTCACTAGTTGACCGCGCTCGAGCAAAAGAAGATGAAGTTCGCACTTTCTTCGCTGGAAAAATCGAACGTATTCAGAAGGGAGACGATCTTCCTCCTGGTGTTATCAAGCTCGTCAAAATCTATGTAGCCATTAAGCGTAAGCTCAATGTTGGTGACAAGATGGCTGGACGTCACGGTAACAAGGGTGTTGTGTCTCGCATTCTTCCTCAGGAAGATATGCCTTACCTAGCAGATGGTACTCCTGTTGACGTAGTACTCAACCCGTTGGGTGTTCCTTCTCGTATGAACGTTGGGCAGGTCCTTGAGGTTCACTTGGGATGGGCAGCTCGTGGAATGGGTATTCGCATAGGCGAGTTGATCGATGAAGCTTACAGCGTTGATTCGTTGAAAGATTACCTCAACAAGGTATTCGCTGGTCCCCAGAACACTGATGTACAGGACTTCATCGCTACCGCCAATGAGGATGACCTCAAGGCCTTTGCATCGAAGTACCGAAAAGGTGTAACGACTGCAACACCGGTGTTCGCTGGTGCTAAAGAGGCTCAGATCAAAGATGCATTAGAGTTGGCTGGCTACGATACTGGTGGTCAAACCGTCTTGTACGATGGTCGTACTGGCGAGGCATTTAGCAGAAAGGTGACAGTTGGTGTCATGTATATGCTGAAGCTTCACCACTTGGTTGACGACAAGATTCACGCTCGTTCTATCGGACCTTACAGTCTCGTTACCCAGCAGCCGCTGGGTGGTAAGGCTCAGTTCGGTGGTCAGAGACTTGGAGAGATGGAGGTCTGGGCTTTAGAGGCTTATGGCGCTGCATACAACCTTCAAGAGTTCTTGACCGTCAAGTCGGATGACGTGGCAGGTCGTACCCGCATGTACGAATCTATCGTGAAAGGCGAAAACGTTCTCGAAGCGGGCTTGCCAGAATCATTCAATGTACTTGTGAAGGAGCTTCAGGCGTTGGCGCTTGATGTAAATTTGATTGAGGACAAAGACGTCCTCTTGAACAAGTAAAACAACCTTTTCTCACCCTGTCACGCTTGTTTAAAGAGACACTTTCCTGGAGTCTACTGTGAAGGACATCTACAATATTTACGACAAACCTAAGAACCCGATCAATTACACGGCGGTTCGAATCAGCTTGGCCTCTCCCGATAAAATTCGGAATTGGTCACACGGTGAAGTAAAGAAGCCTGAAACCATCAACTATCGTACCTTCAAGCCAGAAAAGGATGGACTTTTCTGTGCCAAGATTTTCGGTCCAGTAAAGGATTACGAATGCCTGTGCGGAAAGTACAAGCGCATGAAGCACCGCGGTATCACCTGTGAAAAGTGTGGTGTAGAGGTAATCCAGTCTAAGGTTCGTCGCGAGAGGATGGGTCACATTGACTTAGCTACTCCAGTTGCGCACATTTGGTTCCTCAAGAGTCTCCCTTCACGTATTGCAAATCTTCTTGCAGTTTCTTTGAAAGAGCTGGAAAGAGTTCTTTACTGTGAAAGTTACATAGTGACAGAAGCAGGCGAGTCTACCTTGAAAGAGGGCGAGATCCTCTCCGAGGAGGATTACCAAGAGGCAATTCGCACATTTGGCTACGGATCTTTCGAAGTTGGAATGGGTGGTGAAGTTGTTCGCGACCTTCTTGCTCGTTTGGACATCGATGCGCTGGCTAACCGTCTTCGTACAGAGATGAAAGAGACAAGCTCAGAGCCACAACGCCGCAAGTTTGCCAAGAGACTAAAGATTGTCGAGGCTCTTCAGCAGTCTGGCAACAAGCCTGAGTGGATGATGCTCGAAGTGGTACCGGTGATCCCGCCAGACCTTCGCCCGCTTGTACCTCTTGATGGCGGTCGCTTTGCGACCTCTGATCTCAACGATCTCTATCGTCGAGTAATCAACCGCAATAACCGTCTGAAGCGCCTGCAAGATCTAAAGGCACCAGAAATTATTATCCGTAACGAGAAGCGTATGCTGCAAGAAGCAGTGGACGCTATGTTCGACAACGGTCGTCGTGGAAAGGTCTTTACCGGTCCAAACAAGAGACCACTTCGCTCGCTCTCAGATATGTTGAAGGGTAAGCAAGGTCGCTTCCGTCAGAATCTCCTCGGAAAACGAGTTGATTACTCTGGTCGTTCAGTCATCGTTGTTGGTCCCTCATTGCGCTTACACCAATGTGGTATTCCAAAGAAGATGGCTTTAGAGTTATTCAAGCCGTTCATTTACAACAAGCTCGAAGAGGGTGGTCACGTAACCACTATTAAGGCTGCTAAGAAGATGGTTGAGAAGAAGACCGTCGAGGTATGGGATATTCTTGAAGGCGTAATTCAAGAGCACCCAATCTTGCTTAACCGCGCCCCAACTCTTCACAGGCTTGGAATTCAAGCGTTTGAGCCAGTATTGATCGAAGGAAAGGCCATTCGCCTACATCCGTTGGTCTGTACAGCTTTCAACGCTGACTTTGATGGTGACCAGATGGCTGCTCACCTTCCGCTTTCCATTGAGGCTCAAATCGAGGCTCGCGTTCTGATGATGTCTACAAACAACATCCTGAGCCCTGCGAGTGGTAAGCCTATTATTCAGCCTTCTCAGGACGTTGTCCTTGGCTGTTACTACATGACTCGAGAGGCTAAGCTTAAGAAGGGCTGTGGTCGTGAGTTCTCTGGTCCAGGCGAGGTGCTAGTCGCATATGACTCTAATGAAGTCGATTTACAGGCTGGAATTCGCGTGCGTATGCCTGCACTTCCTTTGGAAGACCGAATCGTTGACTCTATTCCTGAGTTGGGCGACGCCCACCTCTTTGTTGGGGTAGACGCTGCCGCGGATGATCGTCAGGTTTGGCATTATCATCGTGGTGTGGTGAGCAAGGGACATAACGGTATTCAGACGGAAGTAGCTATCTTAGGTGGCGATGTGGTCTGTTCGCTCGACGGAGGTCCTGTTGAAGTGACTGACGGCGCAACTCCTGTTGCGATGATCGACATGTGTGGTTCAGGCGTATCTTCTTCGGCTGTTGTTACTGAAGCAAAGAGCAACAAGACTCTCTCCTTCGTGTCTCAACAGTTCTCTGGAAAGTTGTCAGGAAAGGTAGGCGATCTGGCCTCTAGTGCTACAGGAAAGGGCTTTGGACCAAAGTCGATAGTGAAGCACAGTATTGGTTCAATGACACTTTGGGCCTTCCACCTTCCGAAGCATCGCGATCTGAACCGAGTAGTTGTTGTGATGAACTACGCGATGATCGGTGAGCTTGGCGGCGCTAAGCTCGACCGTCGAAGCAACACGCAGTCTCGTTTAGAGGATCTTCGCCAAGCAGTGGCGTGGGCCCGTGAGACATTCAATGATGACTTTGTCGGTATGATTGCTCCTTCTGGATTCTTTGGTCGTGGCGGTCTCGTACCTGTTTTCACCCGTCAATCCGACGAGAACTGTGTAGAGGCGCGTGGTCAGATGGTTGATACAACTGTAGGTCGCGTGTTGTTTTACGATATCGTACCCAACAGCCTTCCGTTCTCATTAGTGAACAGAGATATGGGTAAAAAGGCTCTTGGAGAGTTGATTGACCGCTGCTATCGAGTAGCTGGTGCGAAATCGACAGTACTCATGGCTGATGCTGTTATGCAGATGGGCTTTGCCGAATCTACCAACTCTGGCGTGTCAATCTGTATTGACGACATGATCATTCCGAGCAGCAAGGGCGTCATATTAGAGAGCGCTCACAAAGATGTTGCCGAAACAGAAGAGCAATACAACGACGGTCTTATTACCGTCGGCGAGAAGTACAACAAGGTCGTTGATATTTGGTCGAAGGTGACCGATGAGGTAGCTAAGCAGTTGTTGTCAGAGCTCTCTGTAGGAGTAGCCAGGAACATCGACGGTGACGAGGAAGAGGAAGCCTCTTTCAACTCATTGTACATGATGGTTGATTCTGGAGCTCGTGGTTCCCCCGCTCAGGTTCGTCAGCTTTCAGGAATGCGTGGTCTTATGGCTAAGCCTTCCGGCGAGATCATCGAAACTCCGATTACTGCGAACTTCCGTGAAGGGCTATCAGTACTTCAGTACTTCATCTCTACTCACGGTGCTCGTAAGGGACTTGCTGATACAGCCTTGAAAACAGCGAACTCTGGATACCTTACACGTAGACTTGTTGACGTTGTTCAAGACACAATCATCACTGCACCAGACTGTAAGAGCCATGAGGGAATGGACGTAATGTCTCTTATTGAGGGAGGCGAAGTCATAGAGCACATGGGTGAACGCATCTTGGGACGCGTGGCGTCTGAGGATGTTCACGATCCATACTCAGGTGAAACCTTAGTAGACCGTAACGGTATGCTCGATGAGAAGGCTGTTGATCGCGTTGTTCAGGCAGGTGTTGAGCGCGTGAAGATTCGTTCAGTTCTTTCTTGTGAGATGCGCTGGGGTGTCTGTGCTAGGTGTTACGGTCGAGATCTCGCTAGAGGTAAGATGGTAAATGTTGGTGAAGCGGTTGGTGTTATCGCCGCTCAGTCAATCGGAGAGCCGGGAACCCAGCTTACAATGCGGACTTTCCACATTGGTGGTGCTGCGTCTGCTAAAGTTACTCAAGCATCGATTGAGTTGAAAACATCGGGTACTGTAAGGTTCTCCGACGACCTCAAGAATGTGAAGAACCGTGACGGTAAGTATATCGCTATGAGCCGTAACGGTGAAATAGCGGTGGCTGACGATAAAGGTCGTGAGCGCGAACGTTATGGTATCCCATACGGCGCAATCCTCTTGGTCAAAGATGGCGAGCGCGTCACTTCGAAGACCAAGATCGCTGAGTGGGACCCCTTCACCACTCCAGTATTGTCTACAGTTACAGGAAAAGGTAAGTTCGAAGACCTCGTAACGGGTAAGACTCTAGATGAAACAATTGATTCATTAACTGGTCGTTCTAGGAAGGTAGTTGTACCATACAAGGATGCCGAAATGCGTCCACGCGTGGTTGTAATGCCTGGTGATGGTAAGGTCGGTCTTCGGTTCTTCATGCCAATCGGGGCTACAATCACAGTCACGGAAGGTGAGGATATTCAGGCGGGAGACATTCTTGCTAAGATTCCAAGAGAGACAACCAAGACCAAGGATATTACCGGTGGTCTGCCTCGTGTAGCTGAATTGTTCGAGGCACGTAAGCCAAAGAACGTGGCTATTATCTCTGAGGTTGATGGTCTTATCTCATACGGCAAGGACACGAAGGGTAAGCGACGAATCGTCGTGACTCCAGAGGGTGAAGAGCCGAGTGAGTACCTCATACCAAAGGGTAAGAACATTACTGTCAATGAAGGAGACTTCATTCGTGCAGGTGAGTCCATTATGGACGGTTCAGCCAACCCGCATGACATTCTCAAGGTGAAAGGTGAGGGAGCTCTCGCTAAGTACCTTGTAGATGAGGTTCAAGAGGTCTACCGACTCCAAGGAGTAAAGATTAACGATAAGCACATTGAGGTTATCGTTCGTCAGATGCTTTCTCGCGTGAAGATATTGCGTGTAGGTGACACCGAGTTCTTGGTGGATGAGCAGGTGGACAAACATCGCTTCCTTCAAGAGAACCGCAGAGTTATCTCTCTAGGTGGTCGTCCAGCTCAAGCAGGCTCTCTGTTGTTGGGAATTACCAAGGCGTCACTGTCGACGGATTCGTTCTTGTCAGCGGCATCTTTCCAGGAGACAACAAGGGTTCTAACAGAGGCGTCGCTATGCGGTGCAACGGACTCGCTCCGTGGACTCAAGGAGAACGTCATTATGGGTCGCCTGATACCAGCAGGTACAGGGTTTGCGGCTTATCAGAAATTAGGTATGATCACTCGTGATCAGTCAGAAGCTGATGCGATGTCAGAACAATTGGAAGATGTCGTAGGTCAGAAATAAAAATCAAACGGTCAGTCTTTTCTGCCTTTGGTTGACAAGTCCTGCCGTACAAACTATTAGCCGACGGATAATGGGGTGGCACTCCCCGAAATTAGATCGCTGAAAGGCAGTCAAGAGGAAACCGATGCCAACAATAAACCAACTGGTTCGAAAGGGTCGTAAAACGATCAAGAAGAAATCAAACTCACGAGCTCTAGGTGCTTGCCCACAAAAGCGTGGCGTATGTACTAGAGTTTACACAACCACACCGAAGAAGCCGAACTCGGCGCTTCGTAAGGTTGCTCGTGTTCGTCTCACAAACGGTATCGAAGTATCTTCGTATATCGGTGGAGAGGGACACAACCTTCAAGAGCACTCCTCGGTATTGGTCCGTGGTGGTCGTGTGAAGGATTTACCTGGTGTCCGCTATCACGTTGTTCGCGGTACCCTCGATGCCAAGGGCGTTGATAGCAGAATGCAGGGCCGTTCCAAATACGGTACTAAACGTCCAAAGAAGTAGGAAGAAAATATGCCTCGTCGTCGCGAAGTCCCGAAAAGACAAATACTCCCAGATCCAAAGTTTGGAGACCTTGTAGTCTCTAAATTCATGAACAACGTTATGGTTGATGGTAAGAAAGCTGTCGCAGAGCAGATTGTTTATGGTGCGTTCGATATCGTTTACGATCGAACCCGTGAGGATCCAGTCGTAGTTTTCAAGAAAGCTCTTGAGAACATAATGCCACAGGTCGAGGTTAAGTCTCGTCGTGTTGGTGGTTCTACCTATCAGGTGCCGATTGATATCGCTCCAAACCGCCAGATGGCCCTCGCTATGCGTTGGGTGATCAGCTACTCAAGAAAACGCGGTGGAAAGTCTATGCGTGACAAGCTTGCGGCGGAGTTGATTGAAGCTTCTCACGGTCGCGGTAACGCAGTGAAGAAGCGTGAAGATACTCACAGAATGGCTGAAGCTAATAAGGCGTTTGCTCACTTCCGTTGGTAGTGTTGGCTCTGAAGCTATATGAAAGAAGCGCGGATTAATCTCCGCGCTTTTTTTTTATGAAACAGAAGACACCAAATATTAGACTTCATCGAAATGTGGGCATTCTTGCGCACGTTGATGCAGGTAAAACTACGCTCACCGAGCGAATGTTGTATTACTGCGGTGAGGTAGACATGCTGGGTGAGGTCCATGAAGGTACCGCGGTTACCGATTGGATGCGTCAAGAGCAAGAACGGGGCATTACGATAACGGCGGCCTCTATTCAGGTGAAGTGGCAAGACCATACAGTCAATGTCATTGATACCCCTGGTCACATAGATTTTTCAGTAGAGGTAGAACGATCTCTTCGTGTTTTAGACGGTGCCGTGGCAGTAGTCTCGGCGGTTGAGGGGGTGGAAGCTCAGACAGAAATGGTCTGGGGTCAAGCATCTAAATACGCCGTGCCCAGTATAATTTTTATCAATAAACTGGATCGCCAGGGCGCGGATTTCTTTCGTGTGTTCGACGAAATAGAGAGTCGGTTGAGCGGCGGTGCTGTAATGGTGCAGCTCCCGATTTTTGCGGAGGACCAACCTACTGGGTTTGTCGATCTTGTCTCGATGAAGGCATATGTTTTCAAAGGAGAGAGGCACACTCTGTCTAGGACGGAAGTTGATATTCCACCCGAAATTTTAGATGAGGTAGAGGTCGCTAGAGAGTTTTTACTAGATGCTGTACTCGTAGGGAACGATCCACTGGTTGAGATGTACCTTCGCGGTGATGATCTACCTGTCGGTGAACTAAAGCAGGCGATAGCCAAGGCTGTTCTGAGCGATGGAGTTGTCCCCGTGTTGTGTGGTGCTGCGCTGTTGGGATACGGAGTAAGGGAGGTTCTGCAGGCTGTCACTGATTACCTGCCCAGCCCCATTGATGGGCCCGTGGTCTATGGGGTGAATGCTGTCGGTGAGGTGACGCCGGTCACGTGTGATCCTAGTATCAGTACAGTAGCGTTAGTATTTAAGAAGCTAGTCGACAACCGTGTGGGTCCGATTACCTACTTTCGAGTATATTCAGGAACTTTATGTCAGGGAGATCAGCTAGAGGACAGTCGGACGGGCGAGGTTTTTAGTGTGTCTAAAATCGTGCGCATGTTTGCCAATGAAGCCTCTTTGGTCGAGTCAGTAACCGCCGGGGATATAGGCTGTTTGTTAGGCGATAACGGTTTATTAACAGGTGATTCGGTGTGTTCTGTGGGGCGCGTAGTTGCCTTGGAGACGATCTCATTCTCACAGCCCGTAGCGTTTGTAGCTATTGAGGCTGAACTTGAAGAAGACGTGGAGAATCTGAATAAAGCGCTCTCTTCTCTTGTTGCAGAAGACCCAACTCTAGATGTGGGGGTTGATGAGTTGAGTGGGATGTCTGTGATTAGGGGTATGGGAGAGTTGCAGTTAGAGGTGGCGGTTGATCGGGTCCGTTCAGACTTTGGTGTTAAATGTCGCGTTGGTCGACCCAAAGTATCGTATCTAGAGACTGTCATGGGCGGCTCCAAGAGTGGCGAGGCCGATTTTCAAACTGAGATAGGAGGTCGCGGTGCTGGTGCTCATGTGGAGCTGTGTGTAGAGTCAGCCAATTTTGGGGTGGAATTATCTGTGGTTGTTCGCTTACCGGATGAACAGTTCGAACTTCTAACGAGAGAGCAGATAGAATTTGTAAAAAGTGGTATTCTGGACTCTCTTCAGCGTTCCGGGCGCACCCCTTTCCAATTTGGTGGGGTAAACGTAGTGATAACGAGTATTTACTTTCACTCAGTTGATGCAAATGACGCGGCGTTTTTCAATGCTGGTGGGTTGGCTTTGGCTAGAGCGGTCAGAAAAATGCGATCAATTCTAATAGAACCAACTATGAGGGTTGAGATTGTTACGCCAGATGACTATATGGGGCCGGTCGTTGGTGAGGTCAACTCACGGCGAGGCAAGATAACAAGACTTTTGGCTAAGTCTGGACGTCAGGTAATAGAGGTTGAAGTACCACTATCCTCGATGTTTGGGTTTGCTTCCACCCTCAGGTCATTGACCAAAGGGAGGGCTAGTCACACGATGCAATTTTTAGAGTACAAACAACTACCAGCAAACATAGCCGCGGAATTTTTACCGCGTAAATGATCTTTTTGAGGAGACCGGAATGGCCAAAGAAAAATTCGATAGATCGAAGCCACACGTAAACATAGGAACCATTGGTCACGTAGATCACGGTAAGACTACATTGACTGCTGCGATTACTAAGGTATTGTCAGCAGCAGGTGGTGCGGAGTTCATGGACTACGCCGACATCGATAAGTCTCCTGAAGAGAAGGCACGTGGAATAACCATCAACACTTCACACGTAGAGTACGAGACTGAGACTCGCCACTACGCACACGTTGATTGTCCAGGTCACGCCGACTACATCAAGAACATGATTACTGGTGCAGCCCAGATGGATGGAGCTATTCTCGTAGTAGCGGCATCAGATGGTCCAATGCCTCAGACCCGTGAGCACGTACTTCTTGCTCGTCAGGTAAACGTTCCTTACATCGTAGTATTCCTTAACAAAGTAGACCTTCTTGATGACGAGGAGCTTCTTGAGCTCGTCGACATGGAAGTTCGTGAGCTTCTTGATGAATACGATTTCCCAGGCGATGACACACCAGTTGTCCAGGGTTCTGCTTTGAAGGCACTCGAAGGTGACACGTCACCAATCGGCGTTCCTGCAGTTCAAGAGCTAATGGCTCACGTTGATTCTTACATTCCGACCCCGAAGCGCGAAATAGACAAGCCATTCCTAATGCCTGTCGAGGACGTGTTCACTATTCAGGGACGTGGAACCGTAGCGACTGGTCGTATTGAGCGTGGCAAGATCAACACAGGCGACACAGTACAGCTTGTTGGAATCAAGGACACTGAAGAGACTACAGTTACCGGAGTAGAGATGTTCCGTAAGATCCTCGACTACGGTCAGGCAGGTGACAATGTAGGTCTTCTTCTTCGTGGTCTTAAGCGCGAAGAGGTCCTTCGTGGTCAAGTGCTTGCGGCACCTGGTTCGATCACTCCTCACACCGTGTTTAGCGGTGAGTGTTACATCTTGAAGAAGGAAGAGGGTGGTCGTCACAAACCATTTTTCCCAGGATACCGTCCACAGTTCTACTTTAGAACAACAGACGTAACAGGAAAAATTGCTCTTCCCGATGGTGTAGAGATGGTAATGCCTGGTGACAATATCACCATGTCGATCGAACTCATCATGCCGATCGCGATCGAGACTCATCTTCGCTTCGCTATTCGTGAAGGCGGTAGAACTGTCGGCGCTGGCGTCGTAACTGATATTCAACAGTAGCCAAAACAGCTGAACTGGGCTAAACGGTGAAGCTTGCCCATTATGGGCCTTTTTCGAGGACTCGAAATGCAGAAAAAAAACAAGATTAGAATTCGCTTAAAGGCATATGACCACAAGCTGCTCGATCGCAGCGCTGTGGAAATAATGGAAACTGCAAAGCGTACTGGTGTGACAGTGCGTGGACCATTCCCATTGCCAACAACAATTTCCAAGTGGACCGTGCTTCGCGGACCCCACGTTAACAAGAAATCACGTGAGCAGTTTGAGAGGAGGACGCACCACCGTCTTCTCGATATTCTCGAGCCTTCCCAGCAGACGGTAGAGGCCCTTGGCGGTCTAGACTTATCAGCTGGTGTTCATATTGAAATCAAGCTTTCTTAGAGGAAACTAGAATGTCAAATCTAAAACTTGATGTATACGACATCGCAAAGAAGAAGGTGGGCAAGTGCGAGCTTGATGCCACAGTGTTCGGCGCCGAAGTTAAAGAGCATCTCTTTTACACCGCCGTCCGTTACCAAATGGCTGCAAGACGTCAGGGAACACATGCGGTAAAAAACCGTTCGGCTGTTTCTGGTGGTGGTCGCAAGCCGTTCAAGCAAAAGGGCACCGGTCGTGCTCGCCAGGGAACTATTAGAGCAGCGCAAATGCGTGGTGGTGGTGTGGTGTTTGGACCTCAGGTCCGCGATCACGGTCACAAAATGCCTAAGAAGGTTCGTCGTGCGGCTCTGAGGAGTGCTCTTTCGCGTCGTGTTGAAGAGTCAGCGTTGACCGTCTTTGATGGTTTCGAACTCCCAAACATGAAGACAAAGAGCTTCATCGCAGTGATGGATACATTCAAGTTCGATGACCTACTTCTTATTGTAGATGGTAGGCATGAGAACATTGATAAAGCTTCAGGCAATCTCAAGAGTGTAAAGATTCTACCAGTGGAAGGCTTGAATGTTTACGACGTTCTAAACCACAAGAACATAGCTGTTACAAGTGCCGCGATTGAGGGTATTGTGCAGCGTTTAGGAGGTGATCGTGGCTGAGTTACACGATATCGTTCTTCGCCCAGTTATTACTGAGAAGACCGCACACGCAGAGGCAGACCAAAACACATATGTGTTCGAAGTCGGCATTAACACTAACAAAATCCAAATCCGAAACGCAGTTCAGCGTCTCTTCGGGGTGACTGTTGAGTCTGTAAAGACATCAATAGTTAGAGGTAAGATTCGTCGTTCAGGGAAGTACTCTGGACGTCGTTCTGATTGGAAAAAAGCTTACATTCGTTTGGCAGAGGGCGATCTACTCAACTTTCACGAAAGTTGAGAATTAGGTCAGGAGTACAGTAATGGGTATTAAAAAATTCAAACCTACCAGTGAAGGACGTCGCTTCATGGCGATCTCAGATTTTTCTGAGGTTACCGCCAGTACGCCAGAGCGTTCACTTGTAGTATCGTTATCAAAAAAAGGTGGACGTAACAACCGCGGACGAATCACAGTTCGTCGTCGTGGTGGCGGACACAAACGTCGTTATCGTATTATCGACTTCAAGCGCGACAAGTTTGGTGTACCTGGAAAGGTTGCCACAGTTGAGTACGATCCAAACAGGTCGGCAAATATCGCGTTGATCCACTATGTTGACGGGGAGAAAAGGTACATCCTTCACCCTCGTAACCTGAACGTTGGCGATACTATCACCACCTCTGATGAGGCTGATATCAAGCCGGGTAACTCTATGCGTTTGACCGCAGTTCCTCTTGGAACCTGGATACACAACGTAGAGCTAACCATTGGTCGTGGTGGTCAAATGTGTCGTTCAGCTGGTACATACGCTCAGCTCATGGCTAAGGACGGTGCTTACGTTCTTCTTCGCCTCCCATCTGGAGAGTTGCGTAAGGTTCACCGCGAATGTCGAGCGACCATTGGTCAAGTAGGCAACGTTCAGCACGAAAACCAAGTAATTGGTAAGGCTGGAAAAAGTCGTTGGTTAGGGCGTCGCCCTAAGGTTCGCGGTTCAGCTATGAACCCTGTAGATCACCCGCATGGTGGTGGTGAGGGACGTACCTCTGGTGGTCGTCACCCAGTGACACCATGGGGTAAGCCTACAAAGGGTTACAAGACTCGTGACAAGAAGAAGCCAAGTAACAAATTTATTGTGAAGCGCCGTTAGGCAATCAGAGAAGGACTAAAAAATGGCACGCTCGATTAAAAAGGGACCGTTTGTCGACCAGCACTTGTTGCGAAAGGTTGAGAAGAACCGTGAAGGTACAGGCGCTCGCGTAATCAAAACATGGAGCCGTCGCTCCACCGTACTCCCCGATTTTATCGGTCTCACCTTTGCTGTTCACAACGGCAAGAAGTTCATTACTGTCTATGTGACAGAGAACATGGTTGGCCACAAATTCGGCGAGTTCGCTCCAACAAGAACTTATTACGGTCACACGGCCGATAAAAAAAGCCGCGTAAGATAGGAGGGAGATATTATGGAAAGCCAAATCGTATCTGGTGCAATACTTCGTGGTGTTCGCATCTCGCCGCAGAGAGCTAGGTTGGTCGCAAACCTCGTTCGCGGGAGAGATGTGGAAGACGCTCTTGAAGTTCTCGCTTTTACAAACAAGAAAAGCGCAGGGTTATTAAAAAAGTTGCTTGAGTCGGCTGTTGCTAACGCCGAGCACAAGGCACAAATAGCTAACTCTAGCGTTGATATCGATGACCTTTACATTCACACTATCACCGTTGACAAAGGCACTTCAATGAAGCGCTGGAGACCAAGGGCGATGGGTAGAGCAACACCAGTTGAAAAGATGACAAGTCACATTCGTTTAGAATTGGCTGCGAGAGGGGAGTCGTAATGGGACAGAAAGTAAACCCAGTTGGATTTAGAGTTGGAATTTCTCGCCCGTGGGACAGCCTGTGGTTTTCAGAGAAAGATTACCAAAAAAATGTAGCTGAAGACATTGAGATTCGTAAGTTCATTAAAGCCAAGTACTACCACGCTGGTGTAGCTAAGACGGTTATTGAGCGTAATGTCTCAAAGGCTAAGGTTTTTATTCACGCTGCTAAGCCAGGCGTTATCCTCGGAAAGAGGGCGGCAGGGCTAGAGGCTCTCAGAGCTGATCTACAGAAGCTCAGCGATACTCAGATTTTCCCGCACGTACTAGAGGTTCGTAAAGCAGAGACTAACGCTCAGCTTATTGCTGAGAATATTACTGCTCAGTTGGAGAAGAGAGTTTCATTCCGTAGGGCTATGAAAAAGTCTATGACTCAGGCAATGAGAGTTGGCGCAAAAGGAATCAAGGTTCGTTGTGCTGGTCGGCTTGGTGGGGCTGAGATGGCTCGCGTGGAATGGTACCGAGAAGGTCGTGTTCCTCTTCATACGCTCCGTGCTGATATCGACTACGGGTTCGCTGAGGCGAAGTGCCCCTACGGAATCATCGGAGTCAAGATTTGGGTTTACAACGGAGACGTTGTTTTAGGCGAAGAAAAAGCCATCCAGCAACCAAAGAAATAGTTTTAAGAATTAGGGTTAGGAGAACAGTAAAATGTTGATGCCAAAACGCGTAAAATATCGCAAATCCCATAAAGGGCGCATGCGTGGAAATGCAGAGCGCGGCTCAAAAGTTGCCTTCGGGGACTTTGCACTACAAGCCACTTCTTGTGGGCGGGTATCCGCTCGCCAGATCGAATCGGCTCGTATTGCGATGACTCGTCACGTGAAGCGTAGCGGAAAAGTGTGGATTAGAATCTTTCCAGATAAGCCAGTGTCAAAGAAGCCAGCCGAAACTCGTATGGGTAAAGGTAAAGGTGGACCCGAATTTTGGGTTGCAGTGGTCAAACCTGGGCGAATAATGTACGAACTTGATGGTGTACCTGAAGAGGTCGCTCGCGAGGCATTCCGTTTGGCTAGTCATAAGCTGCCAATTGGAACTCGTTTCATCAAGCGAGAAGAGGTGATCTAATGAAGACAGCAGAAATAAATGCAATGACCGATGAGCAGTTGGTACACAAAGGCCTTCAGCTCGAGCGTGATCTCATCGCGGCTAGATTTTCACTGAAGACAAATCAACTTACCGACACTTCAGTGGTTAGCAAATTCCGCAAGGACATGGCTCGCCTCAATGGCGTTATTCGCACTCGCGAAATAGACTCAGGTTCAGGTCGTAACTCTATGCAAGCGCTGCATGGCAAGACTTTTCAGGCCGTTGATTCAGCGGCTGAGGGCGGCGAAGGCGCAGGATTCCTTAAAGGAATCGTTGACAAGATTTCAAGTAACGAATAGAAGACGAGTGCTCTGGAACCAATCCTGGTTCCATGGTGTTCTTGGTCTCTCTCTGAGAGGCCGCTTCAAGCACCGGGGGCTCAAGAGATTGAGACTCCATTTTGACACCTTTACGGTGTCCGGCAAATGCCAAGTTCATCTGAGTCCTTATTTATTTGAGGAGACCAGGCGAGCAACAGTAATAATGTCCGGTAAAACCGTATATAGGCGTCACTATTAAAAGTGAGGGGCAGACATGTCCGAAGAAGCCAAGACAACAGGTCGACGAGTACTTACTGGTCGTGTAGTTTCAAACAAGATGGATAAGACCGTCTCAGTAGAGGTTACACGTCGTGTAAAGCACGCGAAGTATCATAAGTACATCAACCGCCGTAACGTATTTAAGGCCCATGATGAGGACAACACATGCCAAATGGATGATGTTGTTGAAATCAAGGAAACACGTCCACTATCTCGCACCAAGCGGTGGGTAGTAGTAGAACGTACTCCTAAAAACGCCTAATTCAACAAGAATTATTTTAGAAAACTGGAGTTGCCATGATTCAAACTGCATCGATATTAGATGTTGCTGACAACAGCGGCGCGAAAAAAGTACACTGCATTAAGGTCCTTGGTGGCTCAAAGAGACGTTACGCCTCCGTTGGTGACGTAATCGTTGTCTCTATACGAGAAGCAGTCCCTAATGGTAAAGTGAAGAAGGGTGATGTCGCTCGAGCGGTAGTCGTTCGTACCACCAAAGAGATGCGCAGAAAGGACGGTACCTACATTAGGTTCGATACAAACTCTGCTGTTCTTATCAACATTCAAGGCGAGCCTATTGGCACTCGTATCTTTGGTCCTGTCGCGAGAGAACTTCGCGCCAAGAACTACATGAAGATCGTGTCTCTGGCACCAGAAGTTCTTTAGGAGCATATAATGTCCAAGATAAAATACAGAATAAAGCAAGGTGACCTGGTAAAGGTGCTTGCAGGTAAAGACAAGGGGCGCACAGGCAAAGTCTTGCGTGTCGTTTCTGGTGAAGACCGTGTTTTTATTGAAGGTGTAAACCTCGTAAAGCGGCACCAGAAAGCTTCTGGTGAGCAACCAGGGCAGATTTTGGAGAAAGAGGCAGCGCTTCACATCTCTAATGTGGCGTTCTGGAACGCCGATCAAAATAGAACTGTAAAGATTGGTTACAAGATGAGCGACGACGGGAAAAAAGTCCGTATTGATCGTAAATCTGGCAACCAGCTTGACGCATAGTCGAATTAACGGAGAAATCAGATGTCACCGCGACTTAAAGAAAAATACAATAAAGAAGTTCGTCCTTCTCTCAAAAAAGAGGGTGGGTACGCGAACATTATGATGGTCCCTACGTTGACAAAAATTGTTGTCAACACATGTATCAAAGAGGCCATCACAAACCCTAAGCTTCTCACAGCAGCAGCTAATGAGATGGCGTTGATTACTGGTCAGAAGGCCGATATTCGCAAGGCTCGCCGCTCAATAGCGAACTTCAAGTTGCGAGAGGGAATGCCTCTTGGTGTAAGAACTACGCTTCGTGGTGCTCGTATGTGGTACTTCCTCGAGCGCTTGAACGATATCGCTATTCCACGTATTCGTGACTTCCGCGGTCTCAACCCAAAGGGATTTGACGGCAGGGGAAATTATTCAATGGGTCTGACAGAGCAACTTCTGTTCCCAGAGATTGAATACGATCAGATAGTAAAAGTTAATGGAATGAACATTAGCTTTGTAACAACCGCAAACACCGATGCTGAAGGGCGTGAGCTCCTCAAGAAGCTCGGCTTACCGTTCAGAAGTTAAAGGAGAGCAAAGTGGCTAAAAAATCATCTATTGCTAAGGCTAAACGAACACCGAAATTCAAAGTTCGTTTGCGTAACCGCTGCACGGTATGTGGGCGTCCTCGTGGATTCCTTCGTGACTTCGGTCTTTGCAGAATCTGTTTCAGGGAGAAGGCTCTTGCTGGCCACCTTCCTGGCGTAACTAAATCCAGCTGGTAAAGAGGAGATCGACACATGTCTACTATGACCGATCCCATCGCGGACTTCCTTACAAGGATTCGCAATGCATCAAAAGCGGGACACGCATCACTGCGTGTACCACGTTCCAAGGTAAAGCTCGAGCTTGCTCGCGTGTTGAAACACGAAGGCTTTATCGAAGGATATATCGATTCAACTGAGGGGCATGGAAACGTAAAAGTTTTCTTGCGTTACGATGCCAAGTCTAAAGGCATTATCCGCGGTATCGAGAGGGTTTCAAAGCCATCTCGTCGTGTATATGTTGGAAGCAACGATATTCCAAACGTTCGTAACGGCCTTGGCGTCGCTATCATGACCACCCCGAAGGGCATCATCACCGGCAAGCAGGCTAAGACTGCGGGCGTGGGTGGCGAAGTCATCTGTTACATCTGGTAGGGAGGTTTAAATGTCACGCATTGGAAAACAGCCAATCACTTTAGGTGTAGCCACGGCGACTATTGGCGATATGCTGAAAGTCAAAGGGCCGAAAGGCGAATTGGATCTTAAGATTATCGATGGCATCTCAGTGAAGATTGAAGATGGCATGATTATCTTTACGAGAGACGGAGATACTCCAGGACACCGCGCGAAGCACGGGCTCATGAGAGCGCTTGCAGCGAATATGGTTTCTGGTGTAACTAAGGGTTTCGAAAAGAGGCTCGATGTCATCGGGGTTGGTTACAAGGCGCAAGTCTCAGGTAACAAACTGATTATGAATCTTGGCTTTAGTCATCCTATTGAGTACATGATTCCTAATGGAATCTCGATTTCAGTAGAGAAAAACACAAAGCTAATCGTACAAGGTATCTCAAAGGAGGCGGTAGGTCAGACTGCAGCAGTTCTTAGAGGTTACCGTCCACCTGATTCCTACCGTGGAAAGGGTGTTCGTTACGAAGGTGAACACATTAAACTCAAGGCTGGTAAGAGCGCTAAAAGCTAGCGTTTCTACCTAAAAGGAGATTATCATGGCAAAAACAAACCCCCGCGTAGTTGCTCGGAACAGGCGTCGCGTCTCAATCCGAAAGCATCTTAGTGGAACAACAGAGCGTCCACGACTGTCAGTTTTTAGGACTACCAGTCATATTTACGCTCAAGTAATCGACGATTCAACAGGTACCACTTTGGCAGCTGCGTCTACTAGATCAAAGGCTCTTGGGTCCCTAAAGGGTCATAAGGGTAACGTTGAGGCCGCTAAGGCAGTAGGAAAGCTAGTGGCTGAAAATGCCATGAAAGTTGGAGTCAAGTCTGTAGTGTTTGATCGCAACGGATATATTTATCATGGTCGAGTCGCGGCGTTGGCGGATGCTGCTCGCGATGTAGGTCTTAAGTTTTAGGTTCGGCGTTTGCTGAATAAAGGGAGTCTCCGTGGCACGGATGGGTCGTAACAAGAGAAAAGAGGCGGTGGATGATGGTTTCGTGGACAAAATTGTTCACATCAACCGAGTCGCCAAAGTAGTAAAAGGTGGACGTCGATTTTCGTTTACCGCTATTGTTGTAGTTGGTAACGGTGAAGGCACCGTTGGCGTAGGCTACGGTAAGGCTAACGAAGTACCCGAGGCTATCCGCAAAGGAACCGTAAAGGCCAGAGCTAATATGGTTGAGGTTCCTTTAGTAGACGGTACAATAGCGCATCAGATACAGGGGCATGCTGGAGCAGGCTCTGTACTCCTAAAGCCAGCATCACCAGGTACTGGTGTAATAGCAGGTCCAGCTGTCCGTGCGATAATGGACGCAGTTGGGGTGCGCAACCTCCTGTCAAAGAGCCTTGGCTCTAACAACCCGAACAACGTTGTTCGAGCGGTATTCGATGGGCTAAGGCGCCTTGAGTCTCCTGCTCAGTATGCTCACCGTCTTGGTAAAACAGAAGAAGAAGTACTAGAGTCTTACACCGTTGGTGAAAGAGTCTGGGGCTCAAGAGCCTAAGGTAGGATTTCAACGATGACTAAGCTAAAAGTAACACTGCGTAAGTCGACCATAGGTTCGACTAAGAAGCAGATTGATTGTGTAAAAGGACTCGGGTTGCGTAAGCTTCGCTCGAGTCGTGTCCTCGAGAATACACCTGCCGTTCGTGGAATGGTTAAGAAGGTGATTCATCTTGTGGATGTCGAGGAAATAGAGGCGTAAACGCCTTTTTGGAGATCAACATGGCAAATGAACTTTCAAATTTGAAACCTTCCGAGGGCTCTACACGAAAACGCAAACGCGTTGGTCGTGGAGAAGGCTCTGGGAAAGGTAAAACATCAGGGCGTGGTACAAAGGGCGCTGGAGCTCGATCTGGTTCAGGTGTTAGACCTGGATTCGAGGGGGGGCAGATGCCTCTTCAACGTCGTCTTCCAAAGCGTGGGTTCCACAACCGTTTTGCTAAGGACTTCACCACCGTCAACGTCTCTGTTTTAGAGGATAGGCTTGAGGCTGGTGCTGTAATTGATGCAGCCACTCTCAAGGATATGGGCGTAATCTCTCGTATCGGAAAAGATGGTTTAAAGATTTTAGGCAATGGAGAGCTCACACTTTCTCTTACAGTAAAGGCGGCAAAGTTCACTAAGAGCGCCGTCGAGAAAATTGAGAAGGCTGGTGGAACTACAGAAGTTGTCGCTGGACCAGAAAAGTTTACCAGAAGCTTAGCTGAGAAAAGAGCTGCTGCTCGTAATAACGCCTAGGACGAAAAAATCTGATGAAAGTCGTCGCTGATATTTTCAAGATACCAGATCTTAGAAATAGGATTCTGTTTACGTTAGCGATGTTATCCATTTATCGCATGGGTATTTTCGTGCCTGCGCCCGGTGTAAACCGCGAGGCGTTGAGTCGGTTTTTCGCTGATAATTCGAACACGCTTTTCGG
>CAWVYO010000005.1:0-34644 GCA_963934385.1 uncultured bacterium | reverse complement strand
ATCGAGTGGTTTTAAATCAGGATAGTACCGTTGAGCAGGTAGTCAGGGGGCTGTCAGTTATTGAGGGTGTAGAGCGCGTGGTCTTGGTTGCTCATGACGAAGAGTCGTCCGCCACGGAAAATTGATCTGATCTTACAGAATAGCCGTTTAGGATCTTCTTTTTATTTGTGATACAATGTATTACAAGATTTTTTGCACAGTAGTTTTTAAGAGGTTTGATATGTTTGATAAGACTCGCCCTTTGCTCCTATCATTGTGTTTTACAGGTTTTATGACTGGCTGTGGAGATGGAAAGGTAGGTATTGATCCGTCGGACACGGGGCTTGATACGGGCTCCCCTACAGGTACAGTCACAGACACAGGTCCCACTGGTCCGGTTGACCAAGATGGTGACGGGTTCCTTTCAGATGAAGACTGTGACGACTCTGATGCGACCATAAACCCCGATGCTTCAGAGCTAGATGAAGGTGTAAACGGTACAGATGATGACTGCAACGGCTGGTTAGATGATGTAGATATCTGTGACTCAGTAAACGGCTTTTCGACCATCCAAGGGGCAATAGATGGTCTAGATGATGGCTTTATGATTCGCGTTTGCGCTGGCGTGTGGGAAGAGAACCTAAATTTAAATGGGCGTACGCTAGATATCTTGGCAACAGATGGACGCGATGTCACTACAATCGACGGAAGTGGAACTGGCGCCGTAGTGACCGTTGGCGGAAATGCTAGCGTAGGTGTCGAAGGCTTTACAATAACCAATGGTCTAGGATCAGCGCAAGGTGGAGGGCTAGACTGTGTACAGAGCGAATTGACGTTCATTGGAAACGAAGTTGTAGCCAACACAGGTGTTTCAGGAGCAGGGCTCTATGCGCGTCGTTGTGAACTGGACATACAAAACAACATCTTTGAGAATAACATCGCCAGTGAAATGGGCGGCGGCTTATACGCTCAAAATAGTTCGGGTGACATAATCGGTAACTATTTGGGTCAGAACACAGCCATGGAAGGAGGCGGTGCCGCGCTCTACGAGTCTAATATGCTGTTTGAGGACAACAGAGTCTATGGCAATGAGGCGCAAACAACTGATGAAGAACTCTGGGGTTCTGGAGGTGGCGGTGGAGGTCTCTGGATTTATGGAGACCCCGATCTGAGATCAAATATTTTTACTAGCAATGTCTCAGGATACAACGGTGGAGGTCTCTATGTTCTATACAGTTCGCCAGAGATTTCTGAAAACAAGTTTGAAGGCAACACATCTTTTGAAGACGGTGGCGGAGCTTATGCCAATGTGAGTCAAGCTTGGTTTCACGACAATGAGTTTAATGGAAATGAGGCTTATGACGACGCTGGTGGTCTGAGAGTCTACGTTGGGACCATGGTTATTGAGGACAACCTGTTTGAGCAGAACGTAGCGGGGGATGATGCTGGTGGAATGAAACTATCCCACTCAAGAAACACGCTAGAGCGCAACACGTACATTGATAATGTAGCGGGCGACGCAGGCGGTGGTTTGGAGCTAGATAACGAGACCTCTGATGTGATTGGTTCAGAGTTTTACGGTAACAGCGCATCTCGCGGTGGAGGGCTTCATTCTTGGCGAAATGAGGGTAGAAATTCGATTGTTGATAGTATCTTTGATGGAAACCACGCCAGCTGGTGCGGGGGCGCTATTGAGATGGACAACAACCCCTATGTAGTCTCACTGAAGAACCTGTGGATTGTAGACAACACGTCGAGTTCAGATGGAGCCGCGATCTGTACTGAGTTCTGGTGGGTGGACGATGAGCAGACCTTCTATGAGACAACATTATTTACGATTGTCAACAGTTTGATAGCTGGAAACGATGCGGCCGATGACGGTGGCGGACTCTACGTAAAACACGGTGAATTCTCTATATTGAATACCACCTTTTATGGAAATGAAGCGAGCGATGATGGCGGCGGAATAGCCCTAAAAGCCGAGAGTGAGGGCCAGCTAGTAAACGTTATTATCAGCGAGAGCGGCGCCGAGGGCATCTACATTGAGGAGAGCTACACAGAGGATGAGATCCCATCAAATGGACTTGTCGTTTCATATTCAGATGTCTGGGGTTCAGATGATGAAGATTATCAGGGAATGACTGATCCAACTGGTAGCATGGGAAACATAAGCGCCAATCCAATGCTCGTAGATCCACAGAGCGGCGATTTTGATCTGCAACAAAATAGTCCTTGTATAGATTCCGGGTCCTCATCTATTCAAGATTTGGATGGTAGTCGTTCAGATATGGGATTTACAGGTGGACCGGGCGCCCAGTAGAATGACATTCATAATGGGGCTAACAACGCCGCCAATTTTTAGGAGATAGAATGAATACAGCTTTGTTGCGATTATCGGTCCCGGCCGTCCTCTTTTTTATGGTTGGATGTACATCTGATGATGTCTTAGAAGAGGGCGCCACTCCAGATGAGTGCGTTGACAGTATAGATAATGACGAGAATGGATTGGTAGATTGCGAAGACGAAGGCTGTATGGATTTTGATTTCTGTCAAGTTCCGCCAGTCGCCGAGCTGAGAATAAATGAATTCATGGCGAGTAATAGTATTACCATTGAGGATAGTACAGGTGCCTTTCCAGATTGGGTTGAAATCTACAACCCAACGTCTGAGGCTATAAGCATGGTCGGGCTAACGATAACCGATGACCTTACTCTGCCGAGCCAACATGTTTTAGGAGATCTCACGATCGAGCCTATGGGCTTTTTACTGCTGTTTGCCGATGGCGACACTGAACAAGGAGTTAACCATGTCGGGTTTAGTCTCTCGAAATCTGGTGAATCGCTAGGTCTTTATGCAGAAGATGGCACCGCAATAGACGAACTTGAATACGGTCAGCAGGCGAGCGACTTCTCCGCGGCGAGAGTACCCGATGGCTCAAATACTTGGGAGATTGTCGAGATGGCGACCCCAGGAACGACAAACACACCATGATGAAGTTATTTCCACTTGTTGCGCTGTTGGGCTGTGGTGGTGCGACTATAGAGCTCGGCGACACTGGAGGCGAAACCAGTCCTGTCGAGACAGGCGATACATCAGATACCCCGGGAGGCGATTATTCTTGGGAGCAGGGTGTTGAAGCCGTACCGAGCATAGAGGATCCAAGTGCGATTCTCTTTGAGATGTCCCAGATCCCTGATTTTTCTATAACGCTCTCGAGCTCAGCTTTTAACTCCCTGCGAAACGACCCCTACACGTGGGTCGAGGGTAGCTTCTCTTTTAAGGGTCGAACTTGGGATAATATTGGAGTTCGCCTAAAGGGCGAGAACTCTTTTCTTCCGATTGATGAGAAACCTTCTCTTAAGATAAAATTCGACAAGTACGTGTCAGGGGGAGAATTTTACGGTCTGGAGGAGCTCACCCTAAACAACATGTCGGGAGACTACTCAATGATGCACGAGAGTCTTGCCTATAGGCTCTATCGAGAGGCTGGTGTACCAGCAGCTAGGTCTCATCACGCCACGGTCTCCATCAATGGCGAGCCTTATGGTCTGTACGCAAATGTTGAAAACGTCGATGAACGAATGATGTCTCGTTGGTTCGAAGATGATGCAGGACCTCTTTTCGAAGTTTGGGATGTCGATTTTTATGACTCCTACGTACCTCATTTTGAGCTTGAGTATGGGCCAGATGACCGTACAAATATTCAGGGCGTAGCTGATGTCTTAGAACAGGGCGGTGAGCCGGCTATGGAGGCGGTACTGGATTATCTGGATCTAGATGCGTTTATTAACTATTGGGCTGTGGGCATGTATGTGGCTCAGTTCGATTCTTATCCATACAGTAACCCTGGTGACGACTGTCACATCTACAACAACCCTACAACTGATACCTTGGTTTTTATTCCTCACGGTGAAGATGAGACCTTCTATTACGCTACCTCAACTGTAGCCCAAGCCAACGGAATAGTTGGGAAGAGGTGCCTTGCTACCCCCTCCTGTTTCTCCGCCTTAAAGCAACGGGTACGAGAGGTCATAGAAATAGCGGACTCCATAGATTATTTGGGAATATTTGATGAGGTTCAGGAGCTAATAGAGCCGTATGTTAGAGCGGACACGCATAGACCTTACAATTTAGAATATGTAGAATACTATCAAGACTATATGCGAGATATGATTCGAGATCGAAAGGAAGAACTCGAAGACCAACTGGATTTATAGGGCGAAGTTTTTCATATGTTACTGCACTCATGGATAATACTTCTCGCGAGCGCAGGCGCTACGTGCGATGAATTTAGTTCGCCAGAGACAGCGGGAAGAATATCAATCCCCGGGCTGACAGAGGCCTCGGGAATTGCTCATTCGCTGGTTCGAGAAAATGTTTGGTATACACACAACGACTCAGGCGGTGATCCGGAGCTGTTCGGTTTCACTACGGATGGTGAACTGGTAGGTAGATATCCTCTAGGTGGAGTTGAAGCCTATGACTGGGAGGACATCGCAACAGGACCTTGCCCCGATGATCTCTCTACCTCATGTATCTTTGTCGGCGACATCGGAGACAATAACCATCACCGTGACGCTGTATTTGTATATGTTTTTAGAGATGGAGAGTCCGGTCCGGGTGAGCTGGTGGGTAACTGGGAGCTTCAATACGAACAGTCCACGTTACACGAGGGGTCCAAGAGGAACGCTGAAGCACTAATGGTTCACCCTTTGACAGGAAGGCTGTATGTGGTCTCTAAATCAAAGAGAAATCAGATAGTTTATCGTGCCCCTGAGGCGATGGGAGAGGGTCTGTTGAGTCAAGTAGCTGTGTTGTCACAGCTCCCTCAAGGGTCTCGAGTGAACCAAATAACAGGGGGTGATTTCTCTCCACTTGGTGATGCTGTTGTCTTGAGAGACTACCTTAGGGGCTATTATTGGACGATTGACGCAGCAGACCCAGATGGCCATTGGTCTAACGAGCCACTGCGGGTAGGCTTGAGGTTGGAGGCGCAAGGAGAGGCCATAGGATTTTCCCCTGAGGGAGATCTCTATACGATATCTGAAGGTGACACCACGGCGATTGTTCGCGTGAGTTGTCGTTGATATCGCGGCTAATGCCCGAGCCACAAAGGGATACAAGTTCCTTCTTTTTAGGGCGCTATTTGTGATTCTACCTGAGTGGGGTTTTCATTGTTGGTAGTAGTTTGGGGTTGTTGGCTGTGCAATCCCCACATGATCGCGAGATAGGCTGGAAGTGTAGCTATCGCAATGATAACAAACGCTTTCCTCCAGATGAGCCATTGGTTTTCCATACGGTTTAGCTTACCTCTTTGTCGCAGTTTTCACCATATCGATTGTAGCTATCAAACAGATGTAGATGGCGTTACATCATTGGTATGAAGAGACAAACTAACGAGCGAAGTGAACTCGCCATAGCGTTGGGATTAATTGTTGGGATAGTCTCTTTTGGTCTGGTGAGCAGCGGGGGTTTACTGGGTTCATCAGGAGCCGAAGTCTATGGTCACGCATGGGTTCAATGGTGGCATGGAGAGGCATTGTGGAGCTGGCCCTCTGGGACACCTTTGGCTTTGAGTACAGCTAATTGGTCCGTTATTGATCCTCTGCCCACTGCGATTGGGGCTGCGCTGGGTAGGCTCTTGGGTTGGACTCTTGGCTGGAACGCAGTGATAATTCTTTCAGTTATTCTTGCCTTTACGGGAGGCGCATTTTTGGCGAAGAGGGCTGGTGGGTCTGCACTTGTAGGAGGAGTAGTTCTCTCTTTGTCTCCGATATTTTTGGGCTCGCTAGCCTCGGGATTAACTGAAGATGCCGCCCTCGGATTACTAGCTTTTTCCTTTGGACTCATCTTCTATCCTACATGTCGGCGAGATTCAGTTTTAGGTGGTGTTCTGTTGGGCGTCGCGTCGTGGTGTGGTCTCTATTTGGCTTGGATGGGTGCGATCTCGGCACTGGTGCTATTTCTTTTTCAAATAAAGCCAAACTGGAGAAGGCTGGTTCTCTCTGGGTTTGTGGCTATATTGATCGCGCTCCCAGCTGTTCTTCAACACGGCGATAGGGTCTCGGGAGAAGGTCACCGAGGCGGAGTTCACCATCGGGTTGAATATGAGCCTCTTTGGCAGATCAACCCTTGGGGGCAAGCTGACATAGCCTCTTTTGTAGCACCATCATTCGATGATCCACCTAGCGAAGCATTCGTTAGAATTCACCCTGCATATTTTGGCTGGGTTGCTCTAATGTTAGCCTTTGTGTCTGGTAAAAGACGCTGGTGGTGGATCTTTGGTGGGGCCTTTTTATTCGCCTTAGGTGGAAGTCCAACCTTTGCGGGTAGGTCTATAGGGATCGATAATCCATTTTTTTGGTTAGCGAATAAGCTCCCTTATGCTTCATTATTAAATCATCACGCCCGGCTGATGTTGGTTGGACAGCTAGCACTTTCAGTTCTGGCCTCAATAGGGGCAGTTCGCCTTTGTCAGGGCCGATCTATTAAGCAGAGTGCGATAGCTATAATCATAGCCATTGAGATAATGGTGTGTTCACCTGCGCCACTGCCTCTACCGGTGACAAACAACCAAGTTGATGAAATTTTTTATGAGGCAGCAGGTGGTTCTGGAGGAGTATTAACGATCCCTATGGCGGGGCCAGGAGTCCACCCACAGAGGAGCCTTTATGAGTCTAGAGCACATGGTCGTCAGGTGATGCAAAATCCAAATAGACCTGGACCAACAGAGGCGATGTTAGCCGATCCTTTTGCCCTCTGGCTTTCCTCTTTAGGGTTTCCTCAGCACCCCGAGCCACCGGATGATTTGGGCTTTGAAGCCCTGCGTTTGGCGGGTGTTGAGACGCTAATTGTGCGAGAAAACTTAGTGTCGGAGGTCGAGTCAGTCATTGGTCCTCCTGATATTCGATCAAATGGGGGCGCACTTTGGCACCTATCTCGGCTATCCTCTAAAGATGGAGAACCTGCGAGATGAATAAGGTGCGCTTAGCTCAGTTTCTCGACACCCTTGTCGAGCGCGAGGTGTTGCACTCTGGGCAGCGCCAAGACGTTATTAATAGAGGTAGAGATCAGGCTCGTCATATTCTATTAGATAAGCGAGCCGACCTGCGGAAGCTTTTGGGAAAACAGAGGGTAGCCTATTCAGTTAGCGAAATTGAGCTTATCGCGTCCTTTCGCTTTCCTACCTCAGACGGCGAGCAGATAGTCGACGAGAGAAAGGTCACACAGGAGCTGTCTGAGAGCCTGAACATTCCGTATCGGGAGATAGATCCGCTTCAATTGGACTACAAGTTAGTAACAGAGGCCTTTGGTGGTCCGTTTGCTGAACGGCACCTTGTCGTGCCCTTGGAGGAGAGCCCGTCGCTGTTAACGGTTGCAATGGCTGCCCCATGGGATCGACAGGTGTTGGAACAGATAGCACAGTATAGACAGAAGCCCGTGCAGCCAGTAATGGCCATGAAGTCATCCATAGTGCAGGTAATAGCCGAATTCCACGGGTTCAGGCGAACCATGAAGGCCGCTGCCATTGAGCATAAGGGCGCACTGACAGACCTGGGTAACTTAGAGCAGCTCTACAAGGTGAAAGGAGTAAATGAGCTAGATGCATCAGATCAGCCTGTCGTTCAGGCTGTTTGGTATCTCTTGAATTATGCCTTTGAACAACGAGCAAGTGATATTCACATTGAACCAAAGCGTGAAGAGTCTCTTGTTCGAATGAGGATTGACGGGATTCTACACATTGTGCATCGTTTACCGAAAGTAGTACACTCCGCTATTATCTCTCGAGTGAAGACCTTAGGTCGCATGGACATTGCTGAGCGTCGTCGCCCACAAGATGGACGTTTTAAGACCTCTTATAAAGAGCAAGAGATAGAGTTGAGGCTCTCGACCGTGCCTACGGCGTTTGGTGAAAAATTAGTTGTCCGAATATTCGACCCAGGCGTTTTGTTGCAGGGTTTGGAGGATTTGGGGTTCTTTAGAAATGAAATGTTGATGTTTGAGAGGTTTGTCTCAAACACTTCTGGGTTAATCTTAGTTACAGGTCCGACGGGTTCGGGTAAAACGACAACTCTCTATTCGACACTGCAGCATATTGCCTCGCCTCGCCTAAACATCTGTACTCTTGAAGATCCTATCGAGATGGTTCATGACGCTTTCAATCAGATGGCGATAAACCCAAAAATTGGATTCGACTA
This sequence comes from uncultured bacterium, assembly GCA_963934385.1. Lineage (GTDB taxonomy): Bacteria > Myxococcota_A > UBA796 > UBA796 > CAJQPC01 > CAWVYO01. Next base: position 26,467 of record CAWVYO010000005.1, on the reverse strand, counting down.
TTCAAAGGCATTGCGTACAGTTTTGAGGCAGGATCCAGATGTAGTAATGGTTGGAGAAATCCGCGATCAAGAGACAGCCCATCACGCCATTCAGGCTGCGTTAACAGGGCACTTAGTCATCTCAACCCTTCATACTAACGATGCCGCGTCGGCTATAACAAGGCTGCTAGATTTGGATGTTCTTCCATTTCTACTGTCGTCTGTGCTTTTAGGTGTGGTAGCCCAGCGATTAGTTCGTAAGGTATGTCCACACTGTGCTGAGGAGAGTTGGCTCTCCGAGGAGCAGGCGCTCGCGCTCAGGATCCCTAACTTTGATGGACGAAAGCTCAAAGTTAAGGAGGGAAAAGGCTGCGTTAGATGTAGAGGTACAGGCTACAGTGGTCGTACAGGACTTTTTGAGATGATGCCTATTACACCTAGAATAGGAAAGCTTATCTCAGAGTCTACGCCGTCGATAGAGATAAAACGCGAGGCTCTTAATGACGGGATGCTGACCCTGCGTGAGTACGGCATAAAGAAGATCGGTCGAGGTGAGACAACCTACGAAGAGGTCATCACAAACACCGACGATCCTGACGTCTACTGACCAAAGTCTGACTGTTTGATCAGGTACAGTTGATTGTTCACTAAGAAGAGAGCAGCTCTTGCTGTTACCCTTCACACTCTAAATGAAGGCTGTCTATGCTGGACTGTATGTCACTTGCTAGAGCTGAGCCCGGTTGAGCAAGAGATAGGGCGCGGCAGTAGTATCGCATAGCGAATGGAATGTCGTCTTGCCTGTGTGCTGCGTAAGCTAAGCCGTGGTTTGCCTCTGGATTTTGTGGCTCAATATCGACAGCATCTAAGAAGGCAATTCTAGCCGAACGATAGTCTCCTTCCGCCATCGATTCGCGACCGCTTGACATGAAGGAGTCGGCGCTCTCTGTCTCCTGGACGGGTGCTCTTCTTGCAGGCGGACTCTGGGTTGTTCTAGCAGGTGAAGACGCCCTCTGGGCGGGTTGCTGTGGGGCAACGGGGACCGTACTCTCAGGCTCGTTAGCCTCGACTACTATGTCGGCAACTTCATTGGTCTCCTCGTTGACCAATTCATTGACCTCTTCACCATCGATCAATTCAATAGGATCTTCGACGGTCTCTTCAACTGCCGCTGTCGCCGCAGTAGGAGGAGGATCATTCTGCATATTCAAATAGGTTTTAGAGGTTAGTCCAATAAGCGTGATCAATACGATACCTAGAAAAATTCTCTGCTTTTTCTGTTTGGCAGAGACCCACTCTAGATCGTCGTCCATTCCCATCTGTTCGGTAGGCCAATCCTCATCAATAAAGGCCACAGAGTGGTCATCTACTTCTTCGTCAGTAGCAACGAGGAGTTCCTCCTCTGTTGGCATGTCCGTGTCTGAGAAAGAGGGGTACTCATCGTAAATCGAGGCAGTAGTTTCGTCATTCTTGATCTCAGCAGGTAGTGTCGGCGCGGGGGTCTCGTCCTCATATCCAAATATAGGTTCTGACACTTCCTGCTGTGCTGCGATAGATGCCGTTATAGAGACTTCGTCTGTATGTGGCTTATCGAATGGAATCTCTTCAGTCGCTGGTGGGAAAAAATCAAAGTCACTCTGCTGTGCTGAAACCTCAGGTAGACTAGGCGCCTCGATAGCTTCAGGTAAAAACGGGTCTTTTTTAGCCTCTACAAAGGGTTTTGTTTCCTCATAGCGCCTAGGCGTGGGCTTTATTATTTCGGGATCCGCTCGCTTTAGAGGCGGTAGAGAGTTTCGAATGACAGGGACAGGCTCCGGTCTAGACTCTAGAGCATGTACTCTCTCCAGCATTTCAAAAAACGACTTAAATTCAGGTCTATCGCCAAGTCGATCCCACCATTGCCCGTCAGTTGATATCTTCCCGTCTCGAGTCAATCTGTTTTCGACAATCCACCTTTGTACAGCGGATAAATCCTGTACTTGGTAGATCTCTCCATCTTGATTAACTGTGTATGTAGGTTGTTGTGGCGGTGCAGATCTTGGCTGGTGCGGGTATGCCGCTGCTGGCGGGGGTACCCGTCTTGGAGGCTCTACCTTTGTGCTATCGTAGCTCTTTTTTGCAGGTGCTTCAGGAGAGAATATATTACCACAAGCCGAACACCTAATTGATATTGTGGGCACCACACCATCAGGGTTTGCTGGTGGGAGTGTTACCTCATTTGGAGTAAGGCAGTGTGTACAGGGGATATTCAAAATAGATAGCCTCGCGCAATATCAGGTCAGACCGTTGTTATCATTGTTGTCGCTTAAATTATCTTAACCGTTGTTGGTATGTGTTCGCACCCATTGGGTCACCGCGGTCTATGTATATTTGCGCTAACATACGAAGCCCTTCTTGATCCATGGTGCCTGCTTGGTCGGCAGCGAGTAGTCGCTCTTCAGCACCTCGGTGGTCCCCCAATCTAAAAAGACTTTTACCAATACCTAGGATCATCTGGGGATCACGAGTTGAATTGAAGGCTTGAGTGTAGGCTTCTTGTGCAGTAGACCAATCTTGGTTCATATAGGCGGCGCGGGCGCGTGATGCGGGCGTGCCTCGAGAGACAAGCTGTGTTGCGGGAGGTGAACCTTGGTTTGACTCTTGAGTTGTTGTTGTGGCTTCGTTTTGCTGCTCAGAGGGTGCGTTGGGTTGTACATAGATACGAACTTCCTCCACATCTTCGGACGCCACATTCTCTGCCTCTGTTTCAGCCGCTATAGCCTGAAGGCGCTCGTTTATAGCAGCCACCTGAGCGGCTCTAGATGTGGAGGCTTCGGCTTCGTTTTGCTCAGCGGCAGCGTCAGCTGCAATAATCTGCGCCTCAACAGCTTGAGTAGCATTTATTGGCGTCTCCTTCTTTTCTAGTAACAGGTAGAGAGAGATAGCCGCTAGCGTTACAAGAATAGCCGTCTTTCGTTTAGCGGTACTCTTGGAGGAATTTTTAGCCTCTTTGTGCATGGAACGAATACCGTCCCGTTGCTTTATTCGAGAACGCTTTTTCTTTTTGAGCTCTACAAAGGGATCAACAAAATCTGGTCCAGCAGCGCTTTCTGACTCGACAGCACTAACGCTCTCTTGGGTGATTTGAGCCATAATGTCATTTGTGAGACTGCTCTCCATGTTGTCGCTGCTAGTGACAAGCGTTGAGGCCACCTGTGGTGGCGAGCTCTTTTCTGCCTCCAGGTAGATCTTAATAAAGTGAGCCTCAAGATCGGGAATGTCTCCGATAGTAGTCCACTCCTTACCGTTGTGAGAGATCGTGTCTTCATTGGTTACACGACCGTCCTTTATGTACTTATGGAGAGTCTTGATGTCGGAAAAATCATAGACAAGACCTATCTTTACTTTCACCTTCCAGGTCTTAATCCCAACAAGCCTGAAATTTAGTTTATCGGCTGATTTTATTGTCGATGGTTCGGTGAGGCGTGGAGCAACTGGAGAAGATAGGTCTTGGCTAGCATCGCTAGAGACCTCTTCAACCTCTGGAGACGCCTCTTCAACTTCTGGCGATAGCTCGCCAATAGAAGCGGCAATAGCCGCCGCAATATCGTCAAATCCTTCCACCTCGGGTTCTTCAGTGACCTCAGGTTCTTCAGCGACCTTGGGTGCTTCGGCTACTTCGGGCTCTTCGGCTACTTCGGGCTCTTCGGCTACTTCGGGCTCTTCAGCTACTTCGGGCTCTTCAGCTACGTCGGGCTCATCTTTTGCCGCAGGTTTATCAGCTACTTCAGGCTCTTCAGCTACTGCACTAGACTCTTCGCTCTCTTCGAGATCATCAAAATCGATTTCGATCTCGATCTCGATAGATTCTTCTTCTTCTGGGGCGTTGTTTTTTGCTTCTGGCATCTAGAGGCTCAAGTATTCGGTTTCAGACAAGACAAACTACCACTTATGAGGTGGTAGTGACAACGATCGGGGGGATCAATTTACTTAGGTCATCAGTTTAGGTAACGCATGAGTAGTTTGTGTTGATCCATAAAAGGACTTGTAAGTAAAGTATGAACAGATATAGAAGTCCGCGCATTCAACAATGGAGATGTAACATGCATAAACTTTTATTAATTATTCCTTTTTTCGCGACCGCTTGCGGTTCTAGCTTTGAACCAATGTCAGGTAACTACCTTGTACAAACGACTATCTTAGATGATGGTTGTGAGTTCGAAAGTGAAATGACTGAAGATACAGGAGGTGTTGAGGAAAACATAACTTCTGTTATGGTTTCTGAAGATGGTACAATGGTAACTCTTGATGAAACCACCGAGTGTGTTTTAGATGGCGTTGTATTCAGCTGTACCGACTCAAGCGTGTTTTATGATGCATCTATGGAAGATGAGACTATGAGCGCTGTATTCAGCTCCACAATGCAGACAGATATGGAGTGGACATCAGCAGATATGATCGATGGTGAAATGTCCTTCAGCTTCTCTTGCGAGGGTGAAGACTGCATGAGCGTCGTAGAGATGACTGGCATGCAATCAGATTGTACAAGCCTCTGGTCTGTATCTTTAGAGATGGTATCTGATTCTTCTACTGACGTAACAGAGTAAATACTACTACAGTTCAGTTTATCGGCCGCTGTTGACCACTATTTGTGTTTGGCAGCGGTCGTTTCTGTTTTTGGTTCGAGAACGAAGAGCGCTACTCTTCTTATTTTTAGATGACAAGTTGAAGCTCAACTTTAAAATCCTAGCTGCCACTTATGGGGCGGTAGTGGCAACGATCTCAGCCAACATCATTTGGTTGGTAGCTGGTGCTGTTTTTTGGTTACCCTAGAAGCCCTCAACTCTAGATTACTATCTGAAGCTTGGCGAACCTAGCCAGAAGTGTCTTCCTTCCAGTATTTTTGAAGTGGATTACAAGCTTTGGATTTTCAGTGTTACCAGAGACGCTCTTTATTTCACCCTGCCCAAACATTGGGTGTATTACTCGGACACCAGGGCGAAATTCGTCAGCTGATTCTGGATCCATAACTGTTGTGGTCTCCTCAATCTGTGGCTTTGCACCGAACTTTTTCTGGTGCTGCTCAAGTAGGGTTTGGAGGTTTGGGCTCATTTTACTTGAGTTGCCGCCGAGTCCGTAATTTGATCCGTAGTTAGATCGCCTATTGGGCTGTTTCCTATTCGTATAGGAGTTGTCGGGCGATGCACTAGCCCCCGCCATTAGCTCCGGTGGAATCTCTCTAAGGAATCTCGAGGGAGAGGCTGGTTCATACTGTCCGTCGTAGCCTCTTTTTCGCCTAGGTCGCGTTAGGTAAAGTCGCTCCATTGCTCTAGTAAAGGCTACATAAGCTAGACGTCGCTCCTCTTCGATCTCTTTTTCCATTAGGGCTGATCTAGAGTGTGGGAAGGAGCCCTCAACCATGCCAACAACAAAGACTACAGGGTACTCTAGTCCCTTTGCGAGGTGTGTTGTCATTAGTGTGATAGCCCCTCCTGATGTTGGGATATCGTCGGATTGTGCAGAGAGACAGACCCTATCTAGCCAACCTTGAAGTCGGGCCAGTGGGTTGGTCTCATCTACCATTTCCGCCGTTGCTACATCGCGATAGAGCTCTTCGATGTTTTGGAGGCGCCCCATTGCCTCATCGCTCTCCTCTAGTCTCAAGGCCTCGGCGTAACCGCTCTCTTCGGCGATTAGCCTCACTAGCTCGCTGGGGCTTACTAGTAGGGCCTGCTCTTGCCACCCAGAGATTAGGTTGCCGAACTCCTTCATCCCTCGGGTACCCTTGGTGCGAGGTCCACCGCTCTTTATTACTGCTTTTAGCAGTGAGGTTCCGTCGCTTGCAGCAAGACCGCGTAGGTTCTCTATGCTTTTGGCGCCAATGGCTCGCCTAGGAATATTTATTACTCTCAAGAGGCTCATGTCATCACTTGGATTTACAACCAATTTGAGATATGCGAGGATGTCTTTGACCTCGCGCCTATCGTAGAACTTTCGAGCGCCAACAAGCACATATGGCAGCCTAGCGCGGCCCAATGCTTGTTCTAATGGTCTAGATGTCGCGTTTGTTCGATAGATAAGAGCAAAATCTTCAGGTGCCTTACCGGTGCGCATCAGCTTTCGTATCTCACGGACAATAGATTCAGCTTCGTTTTCTTGGTCAGCACCAATAATTAGCCTTACCGGCTCTCCTTCTGGCGCATCGGTCCATAAGGTCTTCTCTTTTCGATCCTCGTTGTTGTGAACAACAGAGGTTGCGGCCCGTAAGATCCTGCTGCTAGATCGATAGTTTTGTTCCAGCAGTACTATTTGGGCGTCGGGATAGTGCTTCTCAAAATCCAATATATTGCGTATATCGGCACCGCGGAATGAGTAGATTGATTGATCGTCATCTCCAACAACAGCGATGTTTCTATTCTTGGCCGACAGGAGTCGTATAAGTTCAAATTGCGAGCGATTTGTGTCTTGGTACTCATCGACCATGATGTACTTGAAACGGTCCTGCCATTTTTCTAGGATCCCAGGGTGCTTCAGGAACAGCTCTACTGATAGGTTTATCAAATCGTTGAAGTCAACGGCGTTAGCCGCTTTTATACGCAACTGATATTCTCTATAGACTCTTACGAATTGGGCGCCTACGGCCTCGTCTAAAGCTGCCTCACTGGGCCCTTGGAGTTTGTTTTTAGCTGTGTCTATCTGTCCCCTGAATTTCTTGGGTGGGTGGACTTTTTTATCTATTCCAAAATCTGCGATGATAGTTTTTAGTAGGCGATCTTGATCGTCGGTGTCGTAGATTGTGTAGCTTCGAGTGTACCCAAGTGCTTCGATCTCTTGACGCAATATTCTAGCGCAAGAGGAGTGAAAGGTAGAGACCCATACTTTATCCCCGTCAGGACCAACTAACTGCGCTACTCTTTTGCGCATCTCCGCTGCTGCCTTGTTGGTGAATGTGACAGCCAAAATATTCCATGGTGAGACCCCCTCGTGTAAGAGGTGTGCCATACGCCTAGTGAGCACGCGTGTTTTTCCAGAGCCAGCCCCGGCTAGAATAAGAAGTGGTCCATCGATCGACTTGACTGCTCTGTATTGTTCTGGGTTCAGACCTTGGAGGTGGGTGGGCTCAACTGTTGTCACTGTTTGTCGCTCTCTTTCTTTGCTTTGTTGGCTATGTTTAGTTTGGTGGCGGCATCTAGCTTTTGGGTCTGCCTTGCACGACCAAGCGCTAGAGCATTTGCGGGCACATCCTCTGTAATTGTACTTCCAGCAGCCACAATTGATCCCTCACCTACAATCACAGGGGCGACTAGAGCTGTGTTTGAGCCAATAAATGCCCCTTTTTTGATCTCTGTTTTGTGTTTGTTGTGCCCATCGTAGTTACAGGTGATTGTTCCAGCCCCAATGTTTGCGTAGTCACCAATTGTCGCGTCACCTATGTAGGAGAGGTGACTGACTTTGGCTCCGACACCTATTTCGCTCTTCTTCACCTCCACAAAATTTCCAACTTTGGCGCCTACTTTTAGAACTGCTCCGAGCCTTAGTCTTGCCATGGGTCCAACGGAGCTGTTTTCTCCGATAGTTGCGCCTGTAGATACTGTCCCTGCGCCGATAGTTGCCCCGGACGCTACCGTAGTGTCCTGTAAGCGGGAGTGCGCCCCAATAACAACCCCCTCTCCGATTACAGTTGCGCCCTTAAGCACGACCCCTGGCTCAATAGTAACGTTCTCAGATAAGGAGACCTCCGCGTCGATCCATGTGGTGTCGGGAGATTCAATGGTGACCCCCTCCATCATCCAATGAGTGCAAATCCTCTTCAGTGCGGTCTTGGTCGCATCGGCGAGAGCTACTTTGTCGTTTATACCGGTGACCTCGTCTAGGTCGTTGTGAACTACCGCGTTCAAAGAACCCGCTTTGGCTGCGACCTCAATGGCGTCAGTGAGGTAATATTCATTTTTTGGTGGGTGGGGCTTTAGATTTGGAACGACCTCTTTGTACAGCCATGCGGCATCAAAGGCGTAAACACCCGTGTTTACCTCGGTAACCAACAGTTGTTCTTCGCAGGCGCCGGCCACTTCGACAATGTGGCGTACGCGGCCTTTAGAATCCCTTATTATTCGACCATAGCCACTTGTTTTGGCCTCTTCTTTCGTGATGTGGGCAGTGAGCACTGAGCAAAGCGCTCCATTGTGTCCGTCGAGGAGCGCCTTGAGTGTTTCGGCTTTTACTAATGGAGCATCTCCAGGCATAACAAGGAGAACACCCTCGGCAGGAAGCTCGGCTGCAGCGCAGCGTAATGCATCTCCTGTCCCCTGAGGTGGATCTTGGACAATCCAAGTACAGTCTGAATCAAGCGCAGCAATTACAGCTTCTCGCTGGTGACCAACCACCACCGCGACCTCACAGCCCACCGCCTTGGCCGCATTGACCCCCCACTGAACCATCGGTCTGCCGCACACAGGGTGAAGGACTTTAGCTAGGCTTGAGCGCATACGTGTGCCCTTGCCAGCTGCTAATATTAGCGCTCTATTGGCCATTTTTGTTACTCGATTCGAATAATCCAGTCGCCGCCAGGGCCGCTCCAGGCTCCTACAGCTAGGAGGTAATCCGTCTGTGATGAGAGATTGTATGAGAAGTTTTCAAAACTCGTACCGTTAGTAGATGAATTTGCTAACACAGCACCAGTCATGTCCGCGATCATAAGATCGTAGTCGGCTCCCGAAGCGCTCCAAGTTAGCCCAAAGGAAGCAGGTCCGCTCTTTGGCGAGGTGAACCTCATTACATCGAAGTCGCCGGCGTAAGAGCTTCCATTGTTTCCTGTTGAGTGAGTATTGCCCAAGATCTCTGCTGGAATTTGGATCAACCCAAGCCCATCAACCTGTGAGGGATCATCACCGACCTCATTTGAGGTAATAGACCATACCGACATTGTGAAACTATAGGTGACTGGGCTGGAGTTTAGACCTGTTGCATCAGTAGCGATAACTCGACATGTCACCTGATTTTCGGGAGTGAACTCACTGGTTTCCCACAATACAAACTCGCTGTTATTGTCCTCTCTTACATCTTCAGGATAATTGTATAAGACTGTTTGTTGTCCAACAATCAGGGTGATCTCTCCACCAGCCATGTCGTTATCTATATCTGATACGTTGAATTCAAACCTCACCTTGTCACTAGTCTCTTCAACGACAAAATCATCAACTGTAGGGTTGTTCCCCGATGAGTTAGCTCCTCCAGTGTCTGTAGTGTTTATTACAGTATCTCCACCAAATGGACCTGATCCCGTTTCTGCATTTAGAGCATCTAGGCCTATATCGCAGCCTAACAACAATACTGGTGCCGAAAAAACCAGAATTGTTATGCGGAATAGTGTTTTGATGGGTTGTAGTATCATACTCACAGGATAACCTATGATTTAGGGTGCGGAATAAAGGAGTTGAAAAAGTGACATTAATAGCTAAAGAATCGCCATATGAGGCGGCATTAAGAGGCAAGGTCGTATGTGTTACTGGCGCTAGCAGAGGGCTCGGCAAGGCAATCGCCCAGGCCTTTGACGCTTGCGGCTCTAAACTCGTTTTAGGTGCTAGAACTCAGAGCGCAGTAGATGAGTTAGCAGGTCAACTTGACAACGCCATTGCAGTGCAGTGTGATGTTCGAGTGGCTTCGGATTTGGTAGACATGGTAGATGCCGCTGTTGGTGAGTTTGGTCGCATTGATGTGATGATAAACAACGCCGGAGTCGCAATATATGGTCCATTGAGTACTACTGATGTAGAGGCTGTAAACGCCATGGTAGACACAAACCTAAAAGGGGTAATTTTTGGTTCCCAGGCAGCATTTTCCGTGATGAAAGAGCAGAGAGATGGACACATCGTCAATATCAGCTCCATCGCCGGTAAATTGCACCTGAAAAACGAGGCGGTCTACAGCGCGACAAAGTGGGGGGTCAATGGGTTTACTGGGGCTTTGTCATTAGAGGGGCGAAAACACGGAGTGAAGGCTACTGTTGTTTGCCCAGGCGGAATAAACACCCCCTTTTGGAAGGAGATGGATTTTCATCCTTTCTCTGACCGTGTTGATCCCGAACGCGACTTTCTGTCACCCGATGAGGTCGCCCAGTCCGTAGTTCAGCTAGTCGCGACCTCAAAGGGGTTCGCTGTGCAAGAGGTGGTCTTAGCGCCGTTGTTCTGATTAGAGATGTATCCATACTGAGACTGGAATCTCCCCACAATATGAGCTAAAGATCTATTGTGAATTCTTTAAAACACATCGCCCCGTCTGACACTCCAAATATTGAGGTCGCTGTTGTTCCGAGTTCCTCGCGTTGGGGCAGTGCTATAAAAGAGGCTGCGGAGCAATGTGGTGCGGTTTTTGTCGCAGTCGATGAGGTAACTCCAGCTACACTTGCAGAGAGAATTGTAGTGATGGACCTCTCGAATTCAATAGCTACTAGCGAACCAGGTCCCAGGGTTATTGCTATCTCAGCAAACCAAACGCTGAGATGCTTTGATGTAATACATCCAAATGAGGTTCAGTATCGGCTCAAGCGCTCGCTTTCAAACCTAGTAGAGATGGAGAGGTTGAAGGTTCGTGTGGCTCAAGAGCAGGCCACTGTGAGTACCTTAAACGATATTGGCCTAGCGCTGTCGGCTATTACAGAGCGCACCGAGCTTCTCGATGCAATCCTCAGCCACTCTCTCCACGTTCTTTCCGCGGATGGCGGCACTATTTACCTTAGGGACGGAGACGATCTTATCTTTGAGGCAGCGCAAAATGACTCTGTAAAGCTCACAATGCAAATAGAGAATGTGAAGTTGCCCATCGAAGACTCCTCGTTGGCTGGTTTTGTAGCGGGCAGAAACACAATTTTGAATATTGACGACATCTACAACATCCCAACTGCGATGCCGTACAGCCCTAACTTTACCTTTGACAAGGCTTCAGGTTACCGTACACGATCAATGTTGTTGGTCCCTATGACCGATAGAGAGGACAGAGTGCTGGGTGTCTTGGCTTTCGTGAACAAGAAGCCAACTCCTGGTGCCCCAATCGCTGATTTTAGTATATATCAGCCGTTTTCCGAGCAGAGCTCAGATCTCGCTCAATCGATCGCCTCTCAGGCTGCTGTAGCCCTGGAAAATTACCGGCTCTACGAGAACATACGGAATCTCTTTGACTCGTTTATAACCGCTGCAGTGACCGTTATCGAGTCTCGAGACCCGTCGACTGCTGGTCACTCTCAGCGGGTTTCAGACCTTACTGTGGGGTTGGCCAAGGAGTGCGACTTATCACCAGCGTTCGAAGGTATTAGGTTTAATGGAGACCAAATAGAGGAGCTGAGGTACGCCTCAATGCTTCATGATTTCGGTAAGGTCGGTGTTCGAGAAGAGGTTTTACTTAAGGCCAATAAGCTTCACCCTTGGGAGCTTGAACGAGTTGAGTGGCGATTTAGATTGGCCGCTATTCAAGCGGAATTGGAGCACTTACGAAGGGGTACATCGCCGGATGAACGTATGTCCCAGCTCGATAGAGATCTTGCGCTTGTACGCCAGATGAACACACCGCGCTATCGGTTCTCAGAGCGTGATGTTGATGCCTTGGCCTCTATTTCGGGACGGTGGTTGCTTTCCAAAACCGGTGAGCCAGTGATTGAACAGGCTGAAATTCAGCGGCTATGTATTCCCTATGGATCACTTGATCACGATGAGAGGCTGGAGATACAGCGTCACGTGGAGCACACCTATCAGTTCTTGAAGGTCATTCCTTGGACCAGCAACCTTAAGAATGTTCCAGATTTAGCCTATACTCACCATGAAAAACTTGATGGTAGCGGGTACCCAAGAGGACTTGTTGAGGCAGAGATACCATTTGGCGCCAAGCTTATGACAATCTCGGATATCTTCGATGCACTTACCGCAGGAGATCGTCCTTATAAGGCGAGCATGCCAATACCAAAAGCTGTATCGATCTTGCGTGAGGAGTCAGCCTCTGGACGTTTAGATCACGATGCAGTAGAGCTTTTCGTGGCTAAAAAGGTCTGGACATCTATAGGTATGTCGTAATCGAGAGAGAGATGGAGTCCTAGTTATGAAACGTCTTATCAACCTTGACATTAACGGAGAAGTTCGCAGTGTAGCGATGAAAGATCACCACACTCTGTTGGAGGTGCTCAGGTACGAATTGTCTCTTACGGGATCCAAGCAGGGTTGCGACAAGGGAGATTGTGGGGCTTGCACCGTGTTGATTGATGGTGATCCCATCTTGGCTTGCTGTTCTTTGGCCGCTGCAAACGAGGGGAAAAAGATTGAGACCATAGAGGGGATGGGTAACGCATCTGGGCCATCTAAGGTCCAGAGAGCATTTGATGTCTCTGGGGCGCTTCAGTGTGGGTTCTGTCAACCGGGGACTATCTTGAGTGCAGAGGCTCTTCTTCGGGACAATGAATCTCCTAGTGATTCTGAAATTAGAGAGGCACTCGCCGGAAATTTGTGTCGCTGTACAGGCTATACAAAAATTATTGATGCTGTAAAGCTCGCTGCTTCTGGTATGTCTCAACACTCAGGAATGCTCTTGGGGAAGGCAGCAGAGGGATTTGATGTCATTGGAGCGCCCGCTAGAAAAGCCGACGCAATAGAGAAAGCTACGGGAGAGGCTCTCTATACGGATGATATTGTGCTTCCGCGCATGCTACACGGCAAGATCCTGCGCTCTCCGCACGCCCACGCTAACATTGTCTCTATAGACACTTCTAAAGCTCTAGCTCTGAAGGGTGTCCATGCGGTAATGATCGGGGAAGAGCTGCCTAAGGCTTACTGTGTAATCCCATGGACTCCAGACGAGACGGCGCTCTGTACAGATAAGGTGCGGTACATCGGAGATGGAGTCGCAGCTGTTGCGGCTGTAGACGAAGATACAGCCAACAAGGCGCTCAAGCTAATAGAGGTTGTATACGAGGTGCTCGAGCCAGTGATTGAGCTTGATAGCGCTCTGGATGAAGGAGCCCCTCTTGTACACAACACTGACTGGAAGGGACGAGACCGCACCTCAAATCTGTGTAAGCGAGTGGCTTTGGATTTTGGCGATGTCGACGCTGGTTATGAGCAAGCTGATGCACGGGTAGATGTGCAGTACTTCTTTGAGGGGAGTACACACGCCGCCATTGAGCCTCATTGTGCGATCGCAAAATGGTCTCCTGATCAGCGCCTTACACTATGGTCGGCGACTCAGGTTCCTCACTATGTGCACAGGGCAGTAGCTGATGTCTTAGGCATCCCTCAAGGTGACGTTCGGGTGATTCAGCCCACACTCGGTGGTGCCTTTGGTGGCAAATCAGAGCCGTTTGATCTTGAGTTTTGCGCGGCTATCCTCTCTAAGAAGAGCGGTAGACCTGTGAAGATCCTCTATACTCGCGAGGAGGTTTTTTACGCCCATCGTGGACGCCACCCAATGGACATGAAGATGACCCTCGCCGCCAAGAGCGATGGTTCACTCACCGCTGTCGAGTCCAATATCATGATCGACGGTGGCGCTTATCACTCTTTCGGGATGATAACGGCCTACTATTCTGGGCAGCTTTTGACGGGACCGATAGACTTTCCAGCCTATCGTTTTGAGAGTAAGAGGGTCTACACAAACAAGCCAAGTTGTGGACCCAAAAGAGGTCATGGTTCCGTACAACCTAGGTTTGCGTTTGAGTGTGGTCTAGATGAACTAGCAGAGAAAATAGGCATAGACCCCATAGAAATTCGCCGCAAAAATGCGATGAAGTCGGGTCAGCGCACTGTGAACGATCAGCTGGTGCCATCTACCGGTATTATTGAGTGCCTAGAGTCAGTAGAGCGTCAGTCTGACTGGAAAAATCGATGGGGAAAAATGCCTCACGGTAAGGGCTTAGGCGTTGCTTGTTCCATGTATATTTCAGGTACGGCTTATCCTGTTTATCCAAATGAGATGCCACAGTCGGCGGTAATATTGAGGGGTGATCGCTCTGGAAGGATTACAATTTTCTCGGGATGTTCAGATATTGGACAAGGCTCAGATGGAATGCTGTCGGCTATTATTTCCGAAGAGACTGGTGTTCCCCTTGAGTCTATAACTGTCGTCTCATCTGATACTGATCTAACGCCAGTCGATCTCGGCGCCTATTCGTCGCGGATCACCTATATGGCGGGGATCGCAGCACAAGAGGCGGGGCGCAGGCTCCGTGCCCGTATTGTGGCGGCTGTCGCCGAGGCTTGGGAGATACCCATTGAACGAGTCGGTGTGACTCAGGGTATGGTTTTTGATATTCAAGATGGTAGCAAGACAGCTACATCTCAAGAGGCGATGCAGCTGGCAGAGGCTAAGAGCGGAACACTTGGCGAGACAGGGCAATACTGGACTCGAAAGGTAGGTGGAAAATACAGAGGCGGAACAATCGGTGCCTCTCCCGCCTACTCAACGACAGCCCATGTGGCCCAAGTCGATGTAAACCCAAGAACAGGTGTTGTGAAAGTAGAGAAGGTCTGGGCGGCTCATGATTGTGGGCGTGCAATCAACCCTATAATGGTTGAGGGACAGATAGAGGGCTCGGTCTACATGGGTTGGGCAGAGGCTATTCTAGAGGAGCACACCTTCCATAGCAGTGGTCTTCACAAGGGACCAAGCTTGTTGGATTACAGGCTTCCTACCTCAGTAGAGACACCTGAGATAATCGCGTCGATAATAGAGACTATTGATCCAGGCGGGCCTTACGGTGCAAAAGAGGCTGGAGAAGGTCCTCTTCACCCCATTATTCCAGCTATTGCGAACGCGGTGTTTGATGCTGTAGGGATTAGGTTGAGAAGGACTCCATTCTCTCCCGATAGAGTGCTTTCGGCATTGGCCGCTAAGTTGGAGGGCTCAGACAATGCTTAGAATGCCAGAGTTTAGTTATGTACACCCAAAGACTGCTCAAGAGGCAGTGGACTTGATGTTCTCTACGGAGAACGCCCACTATGTCGCTGGGGGTACCGATCTTCTTCCCAATATTAAGAACGGTTTGCACGAGCCATCCCTTCTTATTGGGCTTGGTGGACTGCCAAAACCAACGGTAACTTTGGACGGTGGCGTTATTTCTATAGACGGTGGGATGAAGCTGTCAGCGCTGGCATCGAACAGTCTAGTAAAAGCCTCTGCGCCAAGCCTTGCAGAGGCTTGCTCTCTTATTGCGGGTCCGCAGATTCGAAACATGGGTACTATCGCTGGAAATGTGATGCTAGACACCCGGTGTATTTATTTCAATCAGACTGAATTTTGGAGAGAGGCGCTAGGCTTTTGCCTTAAGAAGAGCGGTGAGTGGTGCCATGTCATAAACAGCCCAAAATCGTGTGTGGCAACGCAGTCATCTGATACTGTGCCCGTGTTGATGGCTAAGAACGCATCACTCGTGTTCTTGGGCAGAGATGGCGAGAGGCGTATGAATATTAGAGACCTGTTCCAGTTCAAGGGTGAAGATCACCTGAAGTTGGAAAAAGGTGAACTCTTAGTGCGAATTGAGGTCCCTGTTTCAGCTGAAGGTACAGAAAGCTGCTATCGAAAAGTTCGCCCCAGAGGCTCTATAGATTTCCCACAATTGGGTGTTGCTATAGTCGCTCAGATAGCAGAGACGAAGATTGAGAAGCTTGTGATTTGCGTGGGTGCAATCTCACCGACTCCCAAGATGATTAAGGGGCTCGACGCTTTCTGTGGCGAGACTTTGAGTGATGAGGTGATCGAAAAGATTGCCGCTATCGCAAAGAAGCAGTGCCGCCCTCAAGGCGCCGTAGCTGGCGGCGAAAAGTGGCGCCGAGAGATGGTAGCTGTTGAGGTTGAGGTCGGGTTAGCCGGGCTTCGGTAGTCTCCTAGTAGAGCTCATCAAAATATCTGTTGACCATTCGCCTAGCCGAGAAAAGGCTCTCGGCGCTAGATATAGAGGCGATCATCATGGACACCCAGGTCTCTCGGTTGTCATAGTAGGTGGGAAGCACTTCATCAGAGATTATCTGCTGCATTGCGGCTAGATCGTGCTCGTCAGCCCCCTTGCCCTGATACCCGTCGCCAAATTGCCAGCCGTTTACCCCATGCTGGCAACCTTCGTCCCACCATCCATCTAAGATACTGACGTTTAGCACTCCGTTAGCAGCGGCCTTCATGCCGCTCGTTCCCGATGCCTCTCTCGGTCGTATGGGGTTGTTTAGCCAGACGTCACAACCTCTGGTTAGTAGCGCCCCTAGCCTCATCTCGTAGTTCTCTAGAAAGACCACAGCACAGGGGTAGCGGGCAGCCATAGAGACCAGCTTCGCCACCACTGCCTTTCCCTCGGTGTCTTTGGGGTGTGCTTTGCCAGAGAAGACGATCTGTAGCCGACCATCTTTGAGGAGTGGTTCTAGCCACTCTAGATCTGTAAAGATAAGCGCAGCTCGTTTGTAGGTTGCTGCCCGCCTAGCAAAACCAACAAGGAGGGTGTCCTCTTTCAGTCGTACCCCATTGCGCTGCTCTATCTCATCTATAAGGGTCAGTTTAAGGGTCTGGTGTTTTCTCCAAAGAGCCGATGTGTTGCCCTCTTTAGCCGCTTTAGATAGGGTCTTGCTCTGCCAAGTAGGCAGGTGAACGCCATTGGTTATTGGGATAATACTGGGTGCTTCATCGACATGAGCCCACATATCAGAGGCGGTGCGAGCGTGAAGCGCTGCAACACCATTGGCAGCTCTTGAGAGTCTTAGTGCGGCGGGTGTCATCTCGAATGGATCGCCACCAATCTCTGTTAGCATCTCTCTTGTAAACCTCCCCAAGTCGGCTCCTTGTCGAAAGAGTCTGTCTATAGGGTGGATCTCGTTTCCAGCTGGAACAGGCGTATGTGTGGTGAAAACGACCTCAGCCTTTGTCTCTTTCCAGGCCTGTTTGAATTCTGTCCCTAGAGCCATTTTTTGATTCATCAATTCAAAGGCTCCAAATAGGGCATGCCCTTCGTTAAAGTGGTAGGTGCTGGTCTTGCCTCCCTGCTTTTGTTTCAGCGCCTGAACGAACCGAACCCCAGCGACACCCAGAAGTACCTCCTGAGCGACCCTGTCTTCGTCATCGCCGCCATAGAGGCGTTTTGTAATCCACCGGTCTTCGGGATCCACTGGCTCAAGCAGGTACAGCGGACAGCACCCAAAAGCTTTCACCTTGTAGGCTGTGACCTCTATGTCCTTACCCCGTATAGTGACTGGAATTTTAATGTTGGTGGGTTCTACATACTCGCGGGTTGTGGGTGCGTAGGTGTCAACTGGTATGCCGTCGTTATCTATGGTCTGGATTGTGTAGCCTTCGCTCCAGAACATGCCAATAGCCACGAAGTTTCTATTTTGATCGTGGGCGGTCTTTACGATGTCACCCGCTAATACCCCAAGACCTCCAGAGTAGACTGGCATTGAGTGGTGAAGACCGTACTCCATACAGAAATATGCGATAGCATGATTAGCTTTGGTCATCTTTGAATACTCCTGTTGGCTCTATCTTGAACCAAAAAATACTACTATTTACTAGGAAACGATGTAACCTTTACGTCTGGAGTGTTTTAGATGAGTGTTTTTAAGCTAAGTATGTTCGCTGTGGCTATTGCGGGATGTGGGGCTAATGGTGGTGGTAAAGAGCCCACTTCGTCACTATATGAGACAGCAGATATGGCGCCAAGCATGTCATCTGATGCTATCGCGGATCTAGAACATCTAGGTCCTATAATGGTCGATCTCGGTACCAATTTCGGGGTCTATTCTGCCAACGCCGAACGAGTAGAGCTACTTCTGTTCGATGATCCCGATGATGAACTACCCGTTCAGCAGTTTCCAATGATTCGCCAAGGAGATGTTTGGAACATTTATGTCGAGGGTATTGGGCTAGGCCAGCACTATGGGTATGTCGCGTGGGGTCCAAACTGGCCATATGATGAGGACTTCTATCCGGGCTCTTTGATCGGTTTTGAGGTGGATGTTGACGAGCAGGGCAACCGGTTTAACCCAAACAAGCTCCTGTTTGATCCCTACGCCAGGGCGCTCCATAGAGACCACGACTGGGATGCTGGTAGCCTAGGAACAGGGGAGAGCCGCCGTGACGTTTCTACCTGGGGGGCAGCAGCCAAGGGTATTGTTATCGAATCTGAATATCAGTGGTCGGACGCTGAGGCAGAGTGGGTTGCAGCGAGAGCGAACAACACCTTAGAAGGGCATGATTGGAACGAGATAGTAGCCTATGAGGTCCACCCTAAGGGGCTCACAGCAAATGGTCTTGAAGAGGTGGAGCACCCTGGGACGTACCGGGGGATTGGTGAGATGGCCAGCTATTTCACCGACCTCGGTGTAAACGCGGTTGAGTTTTTACCTGTTCATGAGAAGCCTTTGGACGGAGGCTATTGGGGTTACGCCTCATTGAGCTTTTTCGCAATGGAGCTTAGTTATTCAAGCGAGTTTCTAGTTTCAGATAGACCGGATCTTGTAGTTGATGAGTTCAAAGAGATGGTCGACCGCATGCACCAGGCTGGCGTTGAGGTGTGGATAGATGTTGTCTATAATCACACTGGCGAGGGTGGATTGTGGCGAGAGAAGCTCTGGTACGATGACTACACTACTGATGAAGAGGCGACCACACAAGCCTACAACTTGGACTCGGTAGAGGTTGCGGGTTTGTACAGCTTTAGGGGCTTAGATAACTATTCTTACTATGCCCTTGGGGAAGACGGCTTCACCTACTGGAATAACACAGGTGTCGGTAACGAGCTTAGGACTAACAACTTACCAGTACAGCGTTTGATTCTAGATTCTTTGCGATACATGGTTGAGGAGCTTCACGTTGACGGCTTCAGGTTTGACCTGGCTGGGATCTTGGGAGAGCAAGATCTCAACTATAACTATTGGTACGATGACCCACTTGATTCCACTTTAGGGGTGATAATTGAGGATCCTGTTCTGCAGGCCCACAACACAAGAATAATAGCTGAGCCGTGGACTGCTGGCGGCAACTACAACCCAGTGCTCGGTGCCTATCCAGCCTCGGAAACTACTCCTGGTTACGGTTGGGGTGAATGGAACGCCCACTTCAGAGACGTCTGGCGCAGTCTTATTAACGATGACTCATATACTTTAGACAGGTACGAGGGTGCCATTGGTGCTGGTGGAGCATTGACTGGCTCTTACGACCTCTATGCTCATAACGGTCGTCAGCCTTGGCACAGCCTGAACTTTGTTACGATACACGACGGTTTTACAATGTACGATCTGTTTTCGTTCGATGAAAAACAGAACAATTGCGGCGTATTGAATCCTGTTTGCTGTGACTCACCTACGAGCTCTTGGTGCGATCTTGAGAGCGGAGAATCTAACAACCTCTCTAGGGACTGGGGGGTTGATAATGAACCTCTCAAGAGGCAGCTGATGCGTGACATGTTCACCCTAATGATGATCTCTCACGGGACGCCCCTACTATCTGGGGGCGATGAGTGGCTAAGGACTCAGTACGGTAACAACAACGCCTATTCCTCAGGGGCTGACAACGAGTACAACTGGTTTAGGTGGGGCGAGTGGCGAGCCTATAGTGAGCGTGTTCGTATGCACGATTTTGTTAGAGAGTTGATCGCCTTTAGGCGCAGCCACCTCTATGCATTTGGGCCGCTTGAGTATGGCGGAGGCATGGCGTTGTCATGGAAGGACGCAGACAACAACGATTCGGACTGGAGCGGTAAGAGCTTAATGCTTCACTACTACGAGGATGGTCGAGAGCTGGGTCCAGAGTTGGTTGTATTGATGAACTTTGGCTTGGGTGACGTTACTTTTACCCTGCCAGAGGACCGGAATTGGGCTCGTGCCCTAGACACTCAACAGTGGTTTGATACAGGCGATTCTGGCGATGTGGGCTTCTTTAGTGAAAACCCAGACGCCGATGTGGATATCTCAGCGAACATCACCTCTCTCTCGCCAGAGCCTGTTCCTGATGGTCTCTATACCGTAAAGGCTCAATCAATTGTAATCCTGGAGCAGGTAAATGATTAGCTTCCGAGCTACCGCGCGAATCTGCGCGGTGATGTGGTGGTTTGTATTCGCTGGTTCAAGTGTTGCTTCAGCCGCAGAGGGAACTGTTGGCGGGTATTTTAGAGTAATGACTCGCCCAGATTTTCAAGGGGGTGACGGTAAGCTAGGGTATTGGAATCTTTATGGAAGGCTTATGAACGAGGGTCCCTATGTGGCACTTCATAGCCAGCTGGAGCTGTTGGATCAGCAACCGGGCTCGGGAGATGTCTGGGCTCGAGTACACGCCCGAGTGGAGGGAGCTACGGTGTCAGGAGCCGACTCTGGCGGTGGTGCCTTGTCAGAGATGAGGCTCAGTCAGCTATACACCGAGGTGGGCAACATTCTTCTGCCAGATGTGGTTTTTAGAGTGGGAACCCTAGAGAGTTGGATGGGAGACCTAGGGCTATATGACTGGCGACCGACCTCGCTGTTAGGTGACACTGTAGGTCTTTCAGGTGCCCTACACGGTGACAAATACGACCTATTATTGGGTGCTGGTGATTCTGGTTTTAATAACAACGCAGATAGGTATAATACTCTGTTTTCTGGTGGGGTCTCTCTTCGTTTACGGCCCATCGCTCAAGTTGAGATCGGGATGGGGGCTCAATTTAGATATGAGCCCGCTGTGGTAGGAAACGTAAACGCTCCTCACCAAACCCCAGAGGTGGACTACACTGACTGGTTGAGAGGAGAGGTCGTCTCGTCATGGTCTGCCGATAACCCAGGTCAATTACAAAATTTTCCAGACCCAGTTTCTAATTCCGCTGAGTCTTCAAAATTTGTGGGGTATCTGGGGTTCGGCGGGCTTGGTCCATTGGTCTGGAACTCGCTGTTTGTGAGCTACGAGCGCCTGCACCCAGAGTCGGTAACGACAGAAGTACACGAAGGTGTTGAGTACGAGCTTTTTGTATCGGAGCTAACCGATGAACGCAGCGTGATAACCGTTGCTGAGGAGATTCACCTAACAATATCGCCAAATGTCGCCGAGCTAGTCTTGTCGGCGATCTACGGTCTTCATATTGACGGTGATAATGAGATCTCGCCTAGCGACCACGCGAGGTCTTATATGTCCACGGTAAACAGGTTGCAGCTTTTCCTTACCCCGAGGTTTCACCTGCTTATCGAAGGAAGCCTAGCAAAAGAGTCTTCAACAAACGGTAACCAGTACAGAGATCATTCCGACTCCATCTTCGATAGTTCAGATGGTGTAAGTGACTCGCGAGGTCTTGAGTACGGTGACGCCAGTGAGAGGCGTACTGCTCAGGGTAAAGTTGGTGTTGTGTTAAATCCAAGCGGAATAGGTATCTTTGCAAGACCCTCGCTTAGGCTTTTGTATGGGGGGCAATGGTCGTCACAGTCCAACGCTTTTGGTAACAGTTTTGTCGAAAACTTGGATCAGTATAATAGTTTTGGAAACGTGGAGCGTCACTGGCATCACATGGTCTCAGCTGAGACGGAGGTCTGGTTCTAATGTTTCGTGTAGCTTTCTTTTCGTTGATTTTGATGGCCTGTAGTTTTAGGGCTCCTCAGGTTTCACCTGTTACCAGCTCTGGTCCAAGCGTTGGGCTCTTTAGCTATTGGGTGGATATTGATAGCGGCGAACATTTTGATCTAAGCGGTGCGTTTGATGTGGCTCTGATCGATGCCATTGGCGACCTAGGCTTTAGCGGCGTTAGTACAGACGGCTCGGTTGAGGGAGAGGTTAGAGGTCTCGAGGTAAAGGCTAAAGCCTCTCTTTTTTCTCAACTCCAAGGGCAGTTTCGTTGGGTTGTGTCTGTCGAGGCGACTCTTGTTCAGAACAGCCAGGGTGAACAGAGCACGGAGACTATATCTGTAGATATACCGGTCTATCTTCGGTATCAGCACCAAGGTGAAGCCGAGGCTTTTGAGGCTGCAGCCCCAGCTCTAGAGCGGGCACTGACACCACTTCTTATTGGCCTCCGCTGAACGTGTTTGTGCTGTTTTGTTATCTGTCTGTGATGACAATGTCCCCTGCTATGGCACAGCAAAGTAGCCCTCAGCCTTCGGACTCTATCTACTTTGTGATGGTTGACAGGTTCTTTGACGGAGACTCCGAACAGATAGGTCTACTGTCACCAGAAGATCCACAAGGGTGGCACGGCGGCGATCTGAGAGGGGTTCTGCAGCATATAGACTATGTCGCCGATATGGGGTTTGGGGCAGTTTGGCTCACACCAGTGTTTGACAGTCGAGATGAACCCTTTGGTGAGTGGGGGGCTTTTCATGGGTATTGGGTTGATAGTTTATCCTCTATAGAGCCTCGCTTTGGAGACTATGATGACCTGATGGCGCTATCGGAGGCGATGCATCTACGCGGAATGCGGCTTATCGCAGATGTTGTTTACAACCACACCTCTTTCGACTCACCCCTTTTGATTGAGCACCCAGATTGGTACCACGAACCAGCCCCTATTGTTGATTGGAACAGTCAGGTGGAGCGCCGAGAGCATCAGGTACACGGACTCCCAGATCTTGACCAGAACAACCCTGAGTTATCTGAATACCTTATCCAGAGCACCGTAGATCTGGTGCAAAAGGGAGGGGTAGACGCTTTACGGATAGATGCGGTCCGCCACATGGACCCAGCAGTAATAGGTGGTATTCTCACAGCTGTGGACCAGCGTGTTGGTTACCACGTCGAGGCAATAGGCGAGATATTTGATGGCTCCTTTTCTGCGCTGAAGGAGGAGTGGCGTGCTGGTGGCTTCGACGCAGTCTATAATTTTCCACTCTATTACGCGACAGTAGACGCTATCTGTGATGGCTCTCACATGGGGCGCCTAGCGGTGGCTCTGTCCGAGAGTGCTAGGGTTGATGGTGAGCTAGGCAGGTTGGTTAATTTTTTAGACAACCACGATCTGCCAAGAGTGAGGGGAAGGTGTCGTCCTGAGGTTGTTGATCTAGCTCTCACCACCCTTTTCGCCTCACCTGGGGTTCCAATGGTAACTTGGGGTACCGAGTCGGGACTGGAAGGAGCAGAGGAGCCAGATAATAGAGGTGATATGGTCTTTGCCAGCCCCGAACAGAGGGTGCTTTTAACGGACCTCAATAGATTGCGTGGCGAGACTCTAGCCCTCAGACACGGTGATCTATCTGTTTTATCTCTATCTGAGTCATCTCTGCTGGTAGTCCGTAGGGAGGCTGAAAGCGTGGTCTTGTTGCTGTAAATCTGTCAGAAAACTCGTTAGTTTTCGATTTGCCAGAGGAGCTGTCGTCAGTTCGTTGGAACGGTGAGTTTGGTTCGAACACATCCATACCGTTGGTCGTCGATGTTGGTAGCGCCATTTTGACCACAGGTACAGGACCTCTTTACGAGCCATTACCCAATGAGACTAGGCTGGTTAAGTTGCAAATCTCAAATGATCTTTTTGCTAATTACAACAGTTCTGCATCGGGTCACGTCTCAGGAGCAGGTGAACTCTTGGGTGGTTGGGATCCAAGTGAGGCACTCGCTATCACAGATGGATCCTTAGAGCTGAGCGCCCCTGTGGGCTCTGTGCTTGAGTTCAAGATCTTGATCAAGGATGGCGATAGCTTGACTTGGGAGGCTGGCGCCAATCGATACGTCTTGGTAGAGTCTGGCAGTGGCGATCTTGTGGTTGATCTGGAGTAGAGAATGGCTAGTTTACAGTTCAAAAATATTGAGAAATCCTACGGCGATACCTTGGTGCTAAAGGGCGTCAATCTAGACGTCAGCGATGGGGAGTACCTGGTTTTGGTAGGACCTTCAGGTTGCGGTAAGTCTACTCTTTTGAGGTGTGTAGCAGGGCTAGAGGAGATCACCGGGGGTGAGCTTTATATCAACGATAAGCTTGTAAACAAGGTTTCACCTAGAGAGCGCGATGTAGCCATGGTCTTTCAGTCTTATGCTCTCTATCCACACATGACCGTTAGGGAGAACATGGGCTTTGGTCTACGTGTGGCTCGCCTGCCAAAGCAAGAGATTCTAGCCAGGGTAGAGGAGGTGGCAGAGTCATTAGGGCTCACCGATCTACTGGAGAGGCTGCCTGGGCAGCTATCAGGCGGTCAGAGGCAGAGGGTTGCGATGGGGAGAGCGGTAGTAAGAGACCCTGCCTTGTTTCTATTTGATGAGCCACTGTCAAACCTCGATGCCTCTTTGCGATCACACATGCGCTTGGAGCTCAAGAGACTACATAAACGTCTTGGGGCAACGGTGATTCACGTCACTCACGATCAGATAGAAGCGCTCACCTTGGCAGATAGAATAATGGTGCTAAACGAGGGTGTCGTCCAGCAAATAGGGAGTCCAAGAGAGCTATTTGACACCCCAGCAAACAAATTTGTAGCGGCATTCATCGGGTCACCGAGCATGAACTTCTTCCCTTGCACAGGGTCTAATGACGAAGCCTCTGTCGATGGGCTAAAGGGTTCATTGTCGTTTTACATTGAGGGTCCATTTTGGCTTGGAGTTCGTCCCACCGACTGGGTGATTGGTGGCGACCTCTTTTCAGGCGTTGTGGAGATCGTTGAGTCTCTTGGTGCTGAGGCATTACTGCACATTGATCTGGGTAGTTACAACGTCGTTGTACAGGCATCGGAGCCATGTGGTTTCACAGCTGGAGACACAATCTCATTAGGGCTTGGCTGTTACCACCTCTTTGATCGCGAAACAGGCGAGCGTCTCGCGGACGGTGCCTTGTGAGAGCAGTCTGTTGCAGAGCGCTCTCAACTCTTTCTGCGGCTCTTCAATTAGTTTTTACTGTTCTTTTTGTCGCGGTAACTTCACAGGTAGCGCATAGCGAGCCCGATGAGCTAGTCGTGTGGCACTCCTATAGGGGTTTAGAGGAAGCCGCTTTCCTAGAGTCGGCATCGGTGTGGGGTGATCAGCAAGCGGTAGACGTTCGTCTTGTCGCGATCCCCTTTGGTGCCTTTGACAGTAAGATCGAGACATCTATCCCAAGAGGTAACGGACCCGATCTCTTTATTGGAGGTCACTCGAACGTCGCCAAATGGGTCGACTTTTCGTTGTTGCAACCAACAACAAATGAAGTGGGTGCTCAGAGAGCATCTGCGGATCAGGCTCTGGTTGTGGAGGGGGAATCGTATGGATACCCTCTGGCACTCAAGACCTTGGTTCTACTGTACAATCCGGAGTTAATAGAGAACCCCCCATCTACTACAGACGAACTAATCTCAATGGCAGCGGAGCACACCGGTGAGGGTTCATTTGGGCTAGTTTATGAGGCCACAGCAGCCTATTACCACGCTCCGTGGATGCACGCTTTTGGCGCCGATATCTCAAACGGTAGTGCTACCAACCTCGACACACCAGAACATGTAGCCGCTCTTAGTTTTACCCGTCGCCTAGCCGCCGACGAGCAAATAGTGCCTTTATCACCGTCATCAGAGCTCATGTCGAGCCTCTATAATGCTGGTCAGGCAGCTTTTATTATCAGTGGTCCGTGGTTTGTCGGCGATGTTGAACTCCCCGTATCGGCAGTGCCGCTTCCTATAGTGAGTGAAACCGGTGAACCCGCTCGCCCGTTTTTAACTGTAGAAGCAGTCTTTGTGGTTGATGGCTCTTCTCAGTCCGAACTAGCTCATCAGTTTGCCTCTTGGCTTTCAGGACCTGTTGGTGCTGAGATTCGTCAGCGTGTTGGTTTACAGGCAGTTTCGCTGGCTTCTGCTCCCCCAAGCTCAGATCCAGTCGTCAGAGCTGTCGAGCAGCAGGCCGAGAGCGCCGTTTTGATGCCTACGGATCCAACGATCCCAAGCGTCTGGGAGGCTCTTGAAAGAGCCCTGCGCCGGACTGTCCGAGGTGCTGCCACACCCGCAGAGGCTGCTCAAGAAGCGGCAGTCTATCTGGATGTGTTCTCTCGTCCCCCACCAGCTCCAGTATCGCCAACTCCATATTTAGTCTTAATGGCAGTCGTTTTGTTAGGCGGTGTCTGGTGGTGCTTTTCCACTTTTCGCAGCCCTCTCCTTCGGGATTCAATTCACCGCCATCGCAGAGATTATCTCTGGGTGTTGCCTGCCACGTTGTCTCTTACAGCTCTTGTGATGCTCCCCTTTATTGTTGGTGCATGTATCTCTGCGTTCGCCCATCAAGGCGGGGACTGGACGTTTGTTGGTCTGAAGCATTTCTTCGATATTCTACTGTCGAGAGACTGGCCTCTCACCTCTCCAATGTCGTTTTACTACACTATGATTGTCACGGTGCTTTGGACCGTAACAAACGTCATTTTACATGTCTCGATAGGCGTGGCGATGGCGCTGTTGTTGCGTGAACCGTGGGTGAGAATGAGGGGTCTTTGGCGGGCATTGCTAATTATTCCGTGGGCTATCCCAAACTACATCACAGCCCTTATATGGAAGACCATGTTTCATGTTCAATTTGGGGCTATAAATTCAATTATCGGGGCGGTTGTACCAGGTGATGATCCCGTGCAAGTAGAGTGGTTTGGATCGTTCGCCACTGCCTTTTCGGCAAACCT
>CAWVYO010000004.1:0-35564 GCA_963934385.1 uncultured bacterium | reverse complement strand
TTGAAAGAATACGGGAGGAGACCGGTGTAGAGTCCCTGCCTTTTTCCATGGGTCTTATTGATTGTCTTGACTACACGCCATATCGTCAGGTAGTTCGCACTGCCCAGTTAAGCGCTGCGGCGAATGATCCCAATGTCATGACATTCGAGACTGAGGACTTAGGCTCTTATCCGTACGATGGCTGCCATTATCAAGGTACTGGTATGCGCTTGTTGGGAACACGAATGGCACAGGCTCTCCTAGGAGAGGATTTCGTTAGCTTCCCAACCCCCGCTATTACCATGACTGGTAGCTACTCCTATGATTACTACGGTGACTTTACGGTAGGTTACAGTTTTATGATCAATGAACCCATTCTGGTCACTGACCTAGGTCGCTTTGATATGGATGGCGCTGGGTTGACGCTAGGTGCAGAAGTAGGCATCTGGGACCACGATACAGAGGCGCTCATTGCCTCTGAATTTGTCCCAGGGCAACTAACTGGAGACACGTCGATTCATGGGAGCTTTCGCTACAGTGCCACCGAGCCGTTTATTTTGGAGGCTGGAGAATATGTGATTGGAAGCCAAAGCTATTTGGACGCGCCTTACGATTATGTTTACGATGCCGTAATAGAGATGGCCCCTAATATGGCGTTCACTGACGGCCACGCAGGCTATGGCAGTTCACTGTATTTTCCCGGTAGCTTCACCTCAGGGATATCGGATACGAACTTTGCCAGTTGGATCGGTCCAAACCTAATGTACCAACCAGTGCAATAGCTCGACCATACCTTGGAGTGTAGTAGTAAGACTACCTGCGTTTATTGAGCGTCGGCTATACTGCTGTCAGGCGGAGTCTGACGGCTCTCGTCTGTATCGGACAGCTCTGGTGACAGTGTTGCAATGGCTATAGAGGTTGCCTCGCGACTCAAATGAGCGTTGTGAACAGTGATGGCTCTCTCAATATTTGCCGTTGCCATATCCGAAGGAGTTCCCAATCTACGATAAGCTAGTTCAGCTAATGGAGAGTCGGCGTGCTCCCCGATAAAGCCCTCTAGTTCAACAGTGGTCGCGTCGTGACCCATGTCTCGCCAAGCGGCTAGATCTGCACCAGAGATGATATTCGGTTCCATCGCTGTGATTATGGCTAATAAAATAAGCAAGATTACAAAGTTCCCTTCAATTGCCGCGACTATATGGCGATGGGTTCGGCTTTGCAAATTCTTGATAGTGTACTGAGTGACGGAAGTCTAGTGGCTTGACCCCGCCTATTCTCCCTTGGACTCCCACTCAGCCTGTCTACGGTATAGGGTTCGAGCGGTGATCCCCAGTATAGAAGCGGCAACGTGCTTGTCTCCATTACAGTGGTTTAGTGTTGCCTCTATGACATCCCTCTCGACGTTCTTTAGTGGAACACCCACCTCGAAAACTAGGCGTTGTTTCATCTTTGTACAGTCTCTGATACCCTCTGGTAGGTCTACGACCGCTATCTCTTGCGTTCTGCATAGTACAACAGCGCGTTCCATGCAGTTCTGTAGTTCTCGTACGTTACCAGGCCACTCGTGATTACAGAGGGCTGCCATCGCCTCGCTTGATATGGTGTTGATCTCTCGGTTGTTCTTTTTTGAGAACTGCTTTAGAAAGTGAAAGGCTAGCAAGGGAATGTCCTCGCTTCTTTCGTTGAGGCTTGGAAGTCCTAGCTTTATTACGTTGAGTCTGTAGAAGAGGTCTTCCCTAAATTTTCCAGCTTCAACCTCGGCTTGAATATCAATATTTGTCGCGGATATTATCCTGACGTCGGCCTTGATGGTCTTAGTCCCACCCACTCTTTCGTATTCTCTATCCTGTAGCACCCTCAATAGTTTGGCCTGAAGCGGCGGAGGCATCGTCGTAATTTCGTCTAGAAAGAGTGTGCCGCCTCGCGCCAAATCAAACCTTCCTTCTCGTCGACCTACCGCACCAGTAAAGGCCCCAGCTTCATGACCGAAGAGCTCGGACTCCAAAAGTTGTTCTGGGATAGCTGCGCAATTGACAGTGATCAGTTTTTGCTTATTACGCGCTGATGTGGCGTGGATTAGTCGAGCGACTAACCCTTTACCTGTTCCAGACGCTCCAGTGAGAAGTATAGAGGCCTCGGTAGGCGAGACTTGCTCAACTTGTTCCATTAGTGTTTTCACGGAGTCGGCACCGCCTATGAAATCACCGATCACAGGACTGTTTTGGGCTAGCTTTGCTTTGAGTTGCTCGTTTTCCTCTATGAGTAAACGCCTCTGTAGTGCCTTCTTTACGGATGATACGATTTCCGCTCGCTTTAGTGGCTTAGTTACGTAGTCCCATGCACCGTACTTCATGGCGTCCACGGCAGTATCTACAGTACCAAAGGCGGTCATCAAGATCACTTCTACCTGAGACGAGAGTGCTCGTACAGCCTTGAGTAACTCCAGACCTGTGATGCCTGGCATCTTCAAGTCTGTAACAATCACGTCTGGACCATTGTCTCTAAACAGATCGAGCGCCTCTCTACCATCTCGTGCCTTATCAACAACCCAGCCTTCTCGGGTCAGAATGCGCTCAAGGGTGATTAGGTTTGCGGGTTGGTCATCTACAACAAGTATTCTTGGTTTCTTCATGAGTGACAATATGACACACAAGTGCCATATTGTCACTAAGCTCTAAGTATAGAATAGCTAGTGTAGTTGGAGGTAAGGCTAGTGAGAGGGGAGGTGGAGGGAGATTTTTGTCCCATCTGCCGTGGGTGACACCTCCATTGAACCTCCGTGATCCTCGACAATCTGTCTTGTAATTGCCAGCCCAAGACCAGTGCCTTGCGCCTTTGTTGAGAAGAATGGATCCATGGCTCGGTCGGCTATCTCAGGAGTCATTCCCGGACCGTTGTCTGTCACGTGAAACGATAGCTTTTGCTTTCGCAGTTCAAGATTGATCTCGATTTTATCCGCACCCGACTCAATACCGTTTTGAACAATGTTTAGCAGAGCCTGACGAATCTGGTCTCCATCAACTCGCACTGGCTCTATTGGAGCTCCAGTTATGGCTAGTTCAGCTCCCTTTTTCTTTAGTAGCTCCTCTAGCAGTCTCGCTACTCCGTGGGAGAGTTCGTGGGGATCGTGAGCCTCTAATGTTGGGGTTGGGCGTCTAACCAAGGTGAGATAGTGCTCTGTAAGTGCTTCTAGTCTGCGAATCTCAGAAGTAATTGTCTGTAGGATGTCCCTGCTCTCGTCCTGCCGGGCTTCTGGTAGCAGTGATATATCGTCCCCTAACAGTTCGGCATTCAGAGACATCGCGTTGAGTGGGTTCCTGACTTCGTGAGCGATCTGTCCCAGCATCTGCCCAACAAGCGCGAGCCTCTCGGATCTAGCCAGCCTTTCTCGATCAATAAGAGCCTGCGTTACGTCTTCACCCACGATTATGTACCCTTCGCGGAAGGAGGTCTTGTGTACCTCAAAGGTACGCCCATCCAAGACGAAGATGTTCTCGGATAGTTCGATGTTCGATAGACCTTTAGGCAGTGGACTGTTTAGCTCTATAGTCCACATTTCCATGGCTGCGGGGTTGGCTATCGAGGCTACGTCGTCCGTAACAACTACCAGTCCTATTCGTATAGAGTCGAGGATAGCGCGAAGCTCAATCCGGGCAGCTTCAAGCTCTTTTGCCCGTCGCCGGAGATCATCATCTCGTTGTTGAATTGAGGCTGCCATCTGGTTCATTTCGGTTGCGAGAATACCGAGTTCATCGCTGCTGGTAGTCGCGGCTCTAGCCCCATAATTTCCCCCAGCGATACGCTGTACGTCAGAGGTTAGGCGCTTTATTGGTGCCAGAGCCACGACGGCTAGTAGCAACATGAACACGCCAAACACTAGTGCGGAGATCGTTAGGGCGCCTGATACCACCACAGCCTGTTGTTGTGCCTCCGATGTGCGCTCTGTTACTCGCCTTGCCGAGCTGTCGATTCGATTCGACATTTGAACCACCTCGATACTCATCTGGCGACTGTTCTCGAGCATTGCTTGGTTGCTCTCACCCAATTCTATCTGAATTAATAAGCTTTCATGTTCGGGTAGTAGTTGGTCAGCTCGTCTGTTTGTGAGATCTAGTATTTCCTGCACCAGCTCTATCTGTTCTGAGTGGGTCGCGTAGATCAGTGACAGCTGACCCTGGATAAAGTTGAGATTGGCCCTCTCTTCTGCTTCGGTCACTCTAGGTAAGACGTTTGAGACAATTAGGTCTCCACGCTCAAGTGCCGCGGTTAGTCTTGTTGCGGCAGCTATACTAATTGGCGCCCCCCCAATATTTGGTCGAGGGCGGTCTTCTATGATCAAGGAGAGGTCTTGCTCTATGGTCTCTTGAGTACTCTCAATTATCGCCCCGATTCTAGCTAAAGGTAGATAGCCTTCCTCTACAACTGAGAGCCCTTCCCCAATATCTCGAAGTTGTAGCACCGTATGAGTAAGGGCTCCTAAGAAGGCCAGAAAGGCCAAGCAAAAGGCGGTGATTATTCTTGTTCGTAGGTTTAGGTGTTTCACTGCAGTAACAGTACCTTGTTGGGCTGTGGTCGCGCAATGTAAGATGCTCCGTGGCACAAGGCGTTTGCGACGTTATAGGGCAGCCTAAGCTTTACTGCTTCCTGTATTTTAGCTGATTTCGAGCTTAAACGCGGGGGCAATTAGATTGACGTCTGGAGAATAGAGATGCGAAGAACACTAATATTTCTGTCACTTAATGTGTTGGCTATTGGCACAGTCGCTTGCGGCGGGTCTGACTCAACTAGGGTAGCGGAGTTGGAGGACCAAGTGGCTCAACTTCAAGAACAGTTGGGTGGAGGTATCGCAGAGGTTGATTCGGAGATCGCAGATGATTCACCGGCGGTTGCCTATGTAAATGGTTCGCCTATTACTGTGGCAGAGTTCGAGGAGGCAGCTTCTCGCAGTGTGCCAGAGTCTGGCACTAGCCTCTCAGATGATGAGAAAACCGAGGTTCTAGAAGAACTTATCTCAAACCGTTTACTCTATCTTCGCGCCTTGGCGATGGGGTTGGACACTGATGAGAAGGTAAGGCGCGTCATGGTAAACACCCTTCTGCGCGAACACATTTACTCTGACGTTAGCAACGCGGACTTTACCCAAGAAGTTCTTCAGGCTTGGTATGACGATAATCGCGACGATTACGTGATTCCAGAAAAGGTACAAATAAAGCGCATTGTGATCGACGTTACTGACGACCGTGACGCTGCAGCAGCAATGGCTGAAGCAGAGCGTATTCGCGTCGAAGTAGTAGCGGACGAGGGCAGATTTCGCGAGTTGGCGGCGAGGAGTTCTAGCGGACCACTTGCAAGCCGAGGTGGTGATGCGGGTTTTGTATCGCGAGAGGGGCGTCCTGGTCTTGATTTAACTATTGTCGAGAGGGCTTTCGAGATGGTCGAAGGTGACGTCTCAGATGTATTTGAGACAGAAGAGGGATACAATGTGATCCTCTTGGCCCGTCGGCGCGATCGAGTTGTTCGCAGCTTCCAGCAGGTTCGAGCGGCTGTACTCAGAAAGCTTAAAAATGACCGCATGATGGAGGTTAGAGACACCTATTTGACTAACCTTCGCGATGATTGGGATGTGACAATCGAGACCGAACGCTTAGCTGAGATTGAGGTTCAGTCAGATCGTCGCGGTGGATTAGATGGACGCAGACCAACTCTAAATCCAGGCGGTGAGCGCCCTCGCCTGCCAGCAAACGTTACCCCATCATTGGGCAACTAAGAGGATAGTCTGATATGAAAAGCTTCGTTTCGCGTTTTTCTCTGTTTGGCTGTCTGGCGATGTCGCTGTTTGGCAGCGTTGAGGCAAGAGCAACGATTGTCGACAGAATAGCTGCGACCGTAAACAGCGAGGTTATTACCCTTAGCGAGGTATACGAGCTTGGTGCAGACTACATAGAGTCCACCGCACACGATGTCGGCCCTCAGGCTAGAGTTTCGGCTGAGTTAGAGGTACTTGAGGAGCTAATCTCGAGAGAGTTAGTCAAGCAACAGATTCAAGAGCTCGGTCTTGACGTTACTCCAGAAGAGGTAGACCGCGCAATAGATGATATCTCCATGAGGAACGGCGTAAGCCGTCAAAGGCTGCGAGAAGAGGTTGTGGACTCTGGGCTTGAGTGGGATGTCTACAGAGACGATCTCGTTCAACAGCTTCGGCAGATGAAATTCAACCAGATAGTACTTCAGCCGCGCTTCTCGGTTAGTGATGACGAGCTTCGTACCATCTACAATCGCGAGGTCACGGTTGGTCCGCCGTCTCGTGCGATTCAAGGGGTGATGTTGCCCTACAACGGAGAGGCGACCCTAGACGACCACTCTGTCTACATTGAGCGCCTCAACGCGGTTAGAGATGCCTTCTTGAGTGAGGAGATAAGCTGGGAAGAGATGATCTTGGCGTTCCCTGAGAGCGTTTATGCTTCTGCAGGTGGCGAAATGTCGGCTTACGCTCAGGGGGAATTAGTTGGTGTATTGGATGAAGTGGTGTTCTCTCTTGAGATGGGCGTGCTAAGTGAGCCAATAGAGACGCTAGCAGGTGTTTTTATGCTAAGGGTCTCCGAGGAGATCGCTGGTGATGCACCGTCTTTTGAGTCTTTGCGACCAGAGCTTGAGTCCATGGTGAATCAGCAGAAGTTTGAGTTAGAGATGGAGCTTTGGGTCACACAAGCACGTCGAGTTGCGAGCGTAGACATTAAGCTCGGCGATTAGGGTAGACATTGGGAGATCTCTCAGGGGTTACTGCTTTGCCGTTACTAATAGCTGTCGGAGATCCCGCAGGTATCGGCCCGGAGGTCTCAGTAAAAGCGTTAGCTTCTCTTGAGCTAGGTAATGTTATTTTGGTGGGCTGTAAGAGCTCCATACAAGCGGAAGCTTCTCGTGTTCTTGGACGCTTGTTACCGGTGATCGACTCAATAAGATCTGTGCCTGAATGGTCGGTATATGAGCCTCCCTTGGGAGGCGATGGGGCTGTGGAGGTTGCGTCAATACGCGTGGCCGCAGAAGCCTGCCTTGCAGGGAATGGGCGAGCCCTCGTTACAGGGCCTATTCACAAAGGGCGTCTGGCGGCAAAGGGGTTCAAGTTCAAGGGGCACACCGATTTCTTAGGTGCCATTGCAGGGACTGAACCAGTAATGGCTTTCGCTGGGGGACACTTAAGGGTGGCTCTGGTGACTGCCCATGTGCCGTTATGTAAGGTGCCGGAGTTGGCGACAGAAGAGAGAGTTACACGGGTGATAACTTGCGCTAATCAGGCGCTTTTGTCTCTTGGTATTGAGCGGCCTAAGTTGGCACTTTGTGGCGTAAACCCCCACGCCGGAGAGGGTGGAGTGATTGGAGATGATGAGATCTCTAATTTAAACCCTGCGGTCATGGCAGCTCGGTCCATGGGACTAAACGTAGAGCTACCTGTCGCAGCTGAGAATGCCTTCAGGTCGCTGAATAGCCGTGACTGTGACATGGTAGTGGCTATGTACCACGATCAGGCTCTACCAGTATTAAAGTTACTAGCGTTTGGCAGCTTGGTGAACTGGACTATTGGGTTGCCCTTTGTTCGAACCTCTGTGGATCACGGGACCGCAGATGACATAGTCGGTCAGGACATAGCAGAGCCCAGCTCAATGACCGCGGCCATTGAGCTGGCACTAAACCTTACCGCTTAGTACTGGTGCTTAGCTCCAGTCTAGGCAGCTGCTGTTGAAGATCCCAGGGTCGTTACCCCACACAGCGCAGTCCGCTTGGTTAGCGTCGACATCGTATATAGTGAACAGCCATGAGATCTGGTCTGCGTGCTGTGCACACTGATACAGAGTGTTTCCGGCATCGTTTGCGCTGTTGTTTACTTGGTATTCAAATGCATCTACACCGTAGTTGTCACCCAAACCGTCTCCGTCGAAGTCGGGATCAACAACTGGTAAGTTGACTGATAGTTGGTCCCAGTAGCCGTACTCGTCTGAAGCAGTCACGCCAACGTAATGAGCGTTCTCTTGCCAGCCAGCTCCGGCTATCCAGAGTGTGCCTGCTGTTGTCCAGCCAATAGAGTAGAAGGTGTAGTCCCAAGATTCAACGTCACAGTCAACGTAGATGGCGTCCATTGGGTCGCCGTTGTTGTCTACTGGGTAGCGAGCGAGAGTAGGGTCTACGCCGATAAGTGTCTCACCATCGTATACGACGACCTCGGTTTCCGTGGTGTATCCAGTGTCATTACAATCGCCTGTATCCCATGTGTCACAGTCTACCTCAGTGGTGTAGTTAGTGTCGCAGCCAGTCTCCATGAAGGTGTCGCATTCGTCCTTAGTTACAGGCGTACATGCTGTGCCTATTACGACTAGGCTGAGCCCAAGGGTTGATTTTATCATTTGTTATTTCTCCGGTTTTGGCTCTTGAGCACTGTGAATTTTTTCGCTAAAAGCGGGTAACCTCGCCGTCTGGCTTTGGCGATCTAATTTTGTCTATGAACTTTCTTTCCACCTGGGCTTCTTTCTAGCTGTTTTAGACTTAATTTGATCTTTAGCCTTTTGGTGAAATAGCTTTTGCTGTATCAGAAGTAAAAGGGGCTCGAGACCCTCGCCTGTCTGGGCACTACACAGCTTGCCATTGAGTCGCATTTTTACGTCGTCCCAGTCGTTTACATCGACCTCGTCGATCTTGTTAAGAACTCTTATTGTAGGGGTTTTGTCGGCGCCTAGGTCTTTGAGAACAGTTTCGACAGAGGTAATATGGCTCTCGGCCTCTTCGCTGTTTGCATCTATGACATGTAGTAATAAGTCAGCCTCTACGACCTCCTCTAGTGTAGACCTGAAGGCCTCGATGAGGTCCTTTGGTAGATCCCTAATAAACCCTACTGTGTCAGTTAGAATCACCTCTCGCTCACTGGGAAACCGCATCCTTCTAGATGTTGGGTCCAGAGTGGCGAAGAGCTTGTCTTCTGCGTCTACCTTAGACATAGTCATCGTATTTAGCAGTGTGGATTTACCTGCATTGGTGTAGCCCACGATCGAGACAAGCGGAAGCCCCACTTTTTTACGTCGTTGTCGCCTAAGATCTCGGTCTCTACCCAGTTTTTGTAACTGTTTTTCTATTCTTTTTAGGCGTTCGTCGGCACGACGTCGGTTGACTTCTAGCTTGGTCTCACCTGGCCCTCGTCCACCAATACCACCTGTTAGGCGGCTCATCGCTGTTGGCATCATTGCGAGCCTAGGTCGCCTGTATCTAAGCTGAGCCAGCTCTACCTGTAGTTTTCCCTCTCGAGTTTTTGCGCGTTGGGCGAAAATGTCTAAGATGAGTTGTGTCCTGTCTAGGACTTTTAGGTTTGTGTCTGTCGCTATGTTTCTAAGCTGAGAAGGGGAGAGCTCGTCGTCAAAGATGAGCACGTCGGCCTCTTGGTGCATTGAGCGTAATAGTATGTCTTGCAGCTTGCCCTTACCTACATATGTGCGCCCATCCTGGCGTTTGCGGGTTTGAAGGACACTCTCTGCCACCTGTAGTCCAGCTGTGTTGGCTAGGCGCTGAAGTTCAGAAATAGACAGTGCGCCCTCTTTCGTGCTGCTCGAGACTCCAACCAAAATTGCCCTAGGTCTGTCATCCGAGGAGATTCCCTTAATCTCTCTGGTGAGCTCACCTTCCAGCTCTTGTATGAACTTGAGGAAGTGACCTTCCCACTTGTGAACGGAGTGGTAAAGATCTACCTTCCACATCTCGTTAGATGGGTGTGTGGCGGGAAGAAGGTGTGCGACCTCAACAGCGCCAGATAAACCCCTAATATCAGCCTGTACCACCACCACAGCGTCAAGACGCAACAGGGAGAGGTCAGTGAGGTTGTCTTTGTTGAGGGGTTCGCCCCTGAGGTGGGTGACTATTAGCCTAAGCCCTCGAAGCCGACCACGACCCGCCCGAGAGCGACCAAGTTCTGGGATGAATATCTGGTGGGCGTCACCTACGATTACTTTGTCTACCTGCCCTAGGCGGTCTACAAGCAGTCCAATCTGTCTATTTGCGTCTCGCGATAGCTCGCAAAGTCGCTTCGCCACATCTGGCGTAACGAATTCGTCCTGAGCGACTCGCTGGTTGTAGAGTCTACCAATCAGTTTCTTCTGAGCGGTTTTAAGCCCAGATATTTCTCCGTAAAGATCGCCTATGTTCGCCTCGCATTCAGGTGATTAGTTCTCTTCGGCATATACCACATTTGTGAGGCTAACTAGCGGTGTTGTTTTCACTTCCTTTGGCAGCAAGGGATTTGAGGAGTAGTGGAATATCTATGTCGACCCCTGCTTTCAGCTCTTCTATTAAGCGAACGGTGTCGGTAGTACGCTCACCGCCGCCTGGTAGTACGGTAAGTTTGTCGATTCTTACCTGCTGAATTGTGTCTACCAAAGCCGCCATTATGGTATGCATTTTCTGCATCAGGAATATCTCCTTTGCTCCTTCACCACCGCTCTTCCAAGTTTCTATCATCGCATCGAGTACATCGGCGGTTGCTTTACCATCTGCTAAAGTAGAGGCAGCGTCGGCCTTTGCTTTTGCAACACTCGCCTCCATCATGGCATTAGCTGGCGCAAGTATGTCGGCTTGGAGTGCTCGGCGCTCTTGCTCAATTCTAGCTTCCTGCACTTTGAGCTCTCCTATTGCTCTGGCGACAGCGGCCTTTACTTGCCCTGCTTGTTCGGCGATCACAGCGTCTCTCTTGGTTACTGTGTCTGCTATTCTTGTTGAGATGTCGGCTTTTGTTATAGCGATCTGCGCCTCTATTTCGGCGATTTTATACCGCTCCAGGTTTTCAGCTTCATTTTTTATCGCAGCCGAGCGTGAGTGAGCTTCCGCGATTCTTGCACGTCGTTGCAGGACAGCAGACTGCTTTCGTCCGATCGAGTCTAGATAGCCAACGTTGTCTGAAACATTCTGAACTTTCAATTGGTCTAAAACCAGCCCCAATTTACCAAGATCTGACTCTGCTTCTTCCAGCAGTTTTTCGGAGAAAGCGATCTTGTCTTCGTTTACCTCTTCAGGCGTAAGCTGAGACAGTACCCCACGGAGGTTTCCTTCCAGTGTGCTTTTCGCCACTTTTATGATGTCAGCTCTAGATGCTCCCAAGAAGCGGACTAGCGCATTGTGAATCAGCGGTTGATGGCCAGCGACCTTGAGGTTGGCGACCCCCTGTACAGTCAGGGGAATTCCACCCATAGAATATGCGCCAGTAACAGAGACCTCGACAGTCATGTTGGTCAAGTCCATACGAGAGACCCGCTCAACCAAAGGTCGCCTGATAGACATTCCGCCCTTTATGATACGGTATCCGACAGGTTTTCCGTTAACTTTCGACTTACCACCAGAAAATACCAGGAGTTCGTTTGGTCCACAGATGTAGAGTAGTTTTTTGAAGGTCGCCCACAGGAGCCAACCCATTAGTCCAACGGTAACTCCTACAACGATAATGTATTCAACGATAGAAAATAGTGGAATCATTCTGAGACCCCCTCTGTAGAGAGAATGCCGATAACGTCGACACCCGTTGTTTTTTGAAGTTCAGCTAGGATCTGGGCTACCATCGCCGGATACGAAGACGCGTATTTTGCCAAGCTACTACCATCTCCTGAGTCCAGCAGATGTACCTCACCCACATCTATGGAGTTCACCCGTTTTACTACCGTGTTTACGATTCCTTCAAGGTTCTGGATTAGAAAAATCTCTTTTGCATCAACGCCAGCTTTCTTCCAGGCGTTCGTCATCATGCGCAACGCTTCCGCTAATGCCTTTCCGTCTTCCAAGATGTAGGCTGCCTCGCCTAGAGCCCTCCATTCCTCGGCTTGTTGTTCTGCCTTAGCCGGCAGTACTACGTCAGCTTGGAGTCGGGCCGTCTCGACTTTGGCTCTAACCTCTTGTAGCTTGCTCTCCGCGAGTGCTCTGGCTTCTAGGGCTGCTTGTTCTGTTATCAATTCCTCAGAGCGAGCCTCGGCTTCAAGCTCTGCGGTTATTCTTTGAAGCTCGTTGGCTTTTTTAACAATTGCCGTCTCAGCAACCTTTTTTGCCACGTCCGCCTGTTGCTTTGCTAGCGCCTCCTGCTCGGCGGCGTCAGCACTGGCTGTTGATTCGGCGATCTCAGCATCGCGGAGTACAGCTGCGATCCTCTCTCGCCCAAGTGAGGCGAGGTACTTTTCGTCATCTGAGACGCTCTGTATTTTAAGGATGTCGAGCTGAAGTCCAAGCTTATTGAAATCGGGCACTGCCTCTTCTATTAGAGCTGCCGCGAACTTGAGTCGATCCTCGTTTACCTCCTCAGGAGTAAGTTTTGCGATGACTCCCCTTAGGTGACCCTCTAGAGTCTCCTTGGCTACCCGCCGCATTTCGCTAATGTCCCTGCCCAAAAACCGTTCAATGGCGTGGTTTATTATCTGGGGGTTGTCAGAGATCTTGACGCTCGCAATAGCATGAACTTTTAGCGGAATTCCACCTTTGGAGTAGGCGTTGTTTGTGTAGATGTCTATGGGTATTAGCCTCAGGCTCATGCGATCTACCCGCTCGATGAACGGGGTTTTCCAGTGACGCCCACCGAATATAGCGCGGTAGCCAACGTTACTACCGTCCGTCAATTGTTGCGTACGACCTGAGAATATGAGGGTCTCATCGGGTCCGCAGATAAAGAGTAAGTTGTTAATTGCGAGCATCAGGAGTATGATGATTACTAGTGCAATTATCCCTCCATAAGCCCCTGGGGGAAGCCCCAATGAACTGCTCATCGCGAGTGTGGACTCGAGGCTTGAGGAGGAAGATAGGCTATCTGCGGCAGACTCTATGATGCCGGCTGCCGGAGCCTTTTGTAACGGGAAAAGTGTCATCTGTTTTGCTCGCTATTTAGTTAGATATTGTCGTGGAGTGCGACGTCAGCACGCCCTTCAGAGATAGAGACTATAAGGACTTTCTGCCCGATATCTATCGTTGTTTTCGAGTCACTTTTTGCTGGTAGTTCTATGAACTGGCCACGCTGGTGAAGTCTAATTTTACCAATACCACCAGCGCGAATAGGTAGGATAACCTCGGCTGATAGACCGGCCATTGTCTCTAAGTGAGAGGTCGAATCTGTTGTTGAATTCTTTAGTTTCTGGTAGAGCCAGGCAGCGAACCATCCCGTTGTAGGGCCAACAACAAATGCAGTAGAGGTGTGGACTATGAATGGTGCGCCAGCGGCGCTTAGGGCCGCTCCGGTGAGTCCGAATGTAGCCAGGGTAAAAGTCCAGAATCTGATGGTAAGGAACGGGAGCCATACGCCAGGGCTTACGGCATTTGAGACATCAACGTGTACAGCTCCGTCTAGGTCGGGCTCTACATCTATCGAGGCATCCAGATCTAAGTCCATATCAGCATCGGTGTCTAATTCCGTGTCGCCGCCAGCCAGAGCGGAGACTGCCACCAGAACGAGCCCGAAAGCTCCGCATGACAGATAGATATTGAGCATAGAACGAACCTCCAGAGAATTGCGAAAATAACCGTCTAAAATATAGTCTTCGTACAGGGCCATTGTCACGATTCTTATGTGACAATGTTACCATGTATTCCTATGAAGGGGGAGTGATATGTCTCTCTTGTTTAGAGGAATATAATAATGATTGTATTTTTAGCTCTCTTGGTCTCTTGCAGCACCGTCACCCCTCCACTAGAGGCGGGCGAATGGACCTTTAGAGGCTCTGGAGTCGTGGGGCATTTATCCACATTGAATGGCTGCAATATAGCTATATGGGGAGAGGCTTGGGGTACTTTGGGCGAGGTAATGGTTCCCTGCAGCTTGCGTGGCGGTGAGGATGAGGTTTGGGTTGAATTTGAGATAGAGACATCGGTTGGAGGTGGTGTAGGTTCTCTGAAGACCGCTAATTCTGCAACATGGGCGTTATTACCACTTGGATCTCGCGAGAGAGAGTGGGAAGTACAGCTTCAGAGGTCGCCAGGAGTTCTCACAGAAGAGGAGGCGTCAGAGAGCTCAGCTAGAGCCTCTAGTGGGCGAGAAGCTCTTGCTCTGGGATGGGTGAACGGCGGTTTTTTACTTAGTGATGCCACTGGGCAGGTGGGGGAATTGCTGCTTCGCGGTGATGGTTTAGTAGAGATTGAAGTCTATGATGAGCGTTGGATGAGTAATGGACGGCAGGTCGCCGAAGCGACCTCTGTGGGGCCAGATCTGTACTTGTCGTTTCCTGTAATGCCCGCATTCACCGGTGAATTGGGTGGGATTATAGTCAACAGGGTTGTCGGTGAGGCTGTGGTTCCTCTTGGGGTTGAAGTCACTCCAGCAGATAGATTTCTCCAGCTATCTGCTGGCAAAAGGACCGATACAGATCGAGTGGACTTGATAGAGTCAGCATCTTCAGCTGCTGCTGAGCGTGAGAGGACCGTTCTGCATCCTATGGCGATAGCCCTCTACGAAGAGCACATCTCTACTTTGGTCGCCATGGAGACAGAGCAACTGTCGGCGGCAGCCTGTGTAGGTTGGGTGCAGAGTGAGTTGTGGTCTCTTCAGTTGATTGGGTATGAAGTCTCTTTCTTGGTGGGGGATTCAATGGGGTGTGAGTTGTGGATAGAGCCTGCACCCGTTCAACATTTAAGGAGACTCTCTATTGGTATTGTTGACGGGCAGATCTCGGAGGCGTTGCACGATCTTTGAAGACTAATAGGCACCACCCTTCTAATTTTTACTAAAGCAATACGGGACGTTGACCGAAGTGGGGAAAAACACGGAGTCTAAAATGGACAGTCGAGTAAGAGCTTTAGCCGAAAAGATAAACACGATGAACCTCGCTAACATTGGGGATCTCAAAGAGTGTGAAGTATCCGAGAGAACTATTCAGGATATGATGGAAGGTGTTCATTCACTGATATCAAGCGGTAGTGAGGAAGATGCTAGAGCCACTATCAACGCTATCT
Organism: uncultured bacterium; assembly: GCA_963934385.1. Classification (GTDB taxonomy): domain Bacteria; phylum Myxococcota_A; class UBA796; order UBA796; family CAJQPC01; genus CAWVYO01. The sequence goes on along the minus strand of CAWVYO010000004.1, from coordinate 20,642 downwards.
TTGAAAGGTCACAGAGCCTGGATGATAGAGAGTTATCAAACCAGATCGAGATGTGCTGGGGTCTGCTAAACGAGCGAGTCGGTACGGAAATACTCGGCGGTGAGAGGAGTCAGTATTTCCGGCAGGCTGTAATTCATTACTCTAACTGTCAGAATAACGGTGGCGTGACGGGGAATTTTGGAAACCCAAGCCGCGATAATAGGTGTGAGACACGCCTGGGCACACTCCACTTACTGCTCGGCGAATTGGCTGCAGCTGAGAGTTGTTTTTCTGCCGTTCTCGCCGAAGGTCCCAGTTCAATCGAAGCTATTTTAGGTATGGCAGAGACGGCACTCTTCTTAGGTCGATATGAAGAGGCTCTCAATATGATCGAGCCTATGTTGTCGTTAGGGCTTCCTGATCCTTGGATTATTGGGACTAGCGCTTCGGATATGCTCGAACGCCCTGAAGATGTGATCATGTTTGTATCTGAGGCTAGGAAACATGTGGATGTTGGATTTGTTTCCCCTCATAGAGAGCTGCAGTTGGCTGCCTTAGAGTGTGCTGCCAATATATATAAAGGAACACCAAAGTCCGGTCCGGGCGCTCTCGGAATTATCGCCGATCTCATGGCGGGAATCCCAGAGACCAACTCCCACGCCATAGGCAGTGCTCCAAACGCTTTAGGGGTAAGAACTTTAGTACGCAATACACTCCTGTCGGGGCAGGTTCACTTGTTGGACGGCCTATTTACCGCACGGGCTGAGAGCGTATTGCCAGGAATTAAGGGGATTATTACAGACGTTCTTGAAGAATTGGAGCTTGTGGTCGATGACGATGGTGAGCCAGACTTTATTTTCATCGGTGGCTCCGGGCGATGCGGTACTACGTTGATGCGTACAATGCTGAACACACATAGCAGAATCTATTGTGGCCCCGAGCGTAAACTCGTTGGAGCTATATCCGCCTTTAGAAGCCAGTGGTCGAAGGCTATTCCTGAAGTATTGAGCGGTGTGGGGGGTCTGTCTCTGGCGGTATTAGACGAGTCCTGCGCGGCGTTTGTTGAGACTCTCATGAAGTCTACAAATGATGGTTCCCCAAGGATTGCGGAGAAGACGCCTTCGGTGCTCTTGTACTCAAAGTTTCTTTCAAATGCTTTTCCAAGGGCGAAGTTTATTCACCTGATTCGCGATGGACGAGCTGTTGTGGCCTCTCTGCTTAGGCAAACTTGGTTTGACGCGGTTACGGGAAAGCCTCTCGCTTACTGTAATGATGTCGAGGCAGCCACAGATTATTGGGTTGAAATGGTTATGACGATTCGCAGTGAGGCTGCTGAGCTAGGCGGTTCCTACATAGAAGTTAAATACGAAGATCTGGTAGAGGATACTCGTGGGGTTTCCGACAAAGTGTTGGCTTTCTTAGGCGAACCATGGGAGGAGGGTTTGCTGGAGCACCATCGTTTTAAACACGATCTGCCAGCTTCAGAATCTTCGTCTGAAGAAATACTGAACCCCGTAAATAGCGAATCAGTTTCAAAGTGGAAGACTGAACTCAAGCCCGAAGATATCATGACCATCGAACGGAAGGCGGGGTACCTCTTGCGTGAACTAGGGTACATGGAATAGATGATGGAATCATTACGTGGTGTAGAGAGCGATCCTGAAAAAATAATCAGGATGGCTGAGAGCTTGATGTCTGACGGTGAAGCACGCCAGGCGATAGAGTTGTTGCATCCAGCGGTAGAGCGGTATCAGGGGCACATTGGTGTCCTGATGTGCTTCGGTTCTGCCTTGGCAATGATCGGTGAAATTAACGGGGCTATTGAGCTTTTTTCGGCTGTAGCCCAGAAGGTTCCAGGTAGCGCTTTGGCTTGGTCGAGACTGGGTGGTTTGGTTCTAAGGCAAGGAAAGACAAAAGAAGCGACTGCGTTGCTGCAACACTCGTTATCGTTAGACCCCACCCATACGCGAGTAAGGTTGGAGCTAGCAAAATCTCTGATGGACCAAAATGCCTTTGATGCTGCCCTGAAAGAGTTACAACGAGTGGTTCTCGAGGCTCCAGATGATGTTGATGGGCGAATACTAATTGGGAATGCTCTCCGTGGGTGTGGCAGGGAAGACGAGGGTGTTGAGCATCTGCATATTGCAATAAAGCTCCAGCCAGATAATCCCAGAACACATCACAATCTCGGAGCCCTTCTCTCGTCCTTGGGACAGGTAGATGAGCCGATTAAATGCTACCAGACGGCCCTGAAGTTGAAGCCCGATGCGTGGCACATTTGGGTGTCCATGGGGCAATTAATGGTGAGTTTGGGGCGCCTAGACAAAGGAGAGAGATGTTTCGACATAGTAATCGAACACAACCCAGATCACATTGTGGCGCTGGCTGGTAAGGGTTCGGTTCTTATACGCAGGGGACATTACAGCGAGGTCGTTGAGATCTTGAAAGGACCCATTGAGCGAGGTGAGCGAGAGGTAAATCTCGTCCTAGCTTATAGTAATGCCTGTCAGCAAATAGGGTTACACGCTGGTCCAGTCACACTTTTGAGAGACATGCTAGCCCAACAGCAAAGTAAGCCCGCCGCCTCAATGTTGTGGCATACTCTAGGGCACCACCTGGATAAGGTAGGGAGTGCTGAGGACGCTTTTCATGCTTACGACCAAGCAAACAAATTGAGATGTCTATCTTTTGATCCTGCACGTCACACTGCTATGACCACCTCTACAATTCGGGCCTTCTCACGTTCGGCCATGAGTAAGATGTTTTTGTCGTCAACAAGTGATGAACGCCCCGTGTTTATCGTTGGTATGCCGCGTTCAGGGACTAGCCTTGTGGAGCAAATCTTATCAGCTCATAGCCAGGTTCACGGTGCAGGAGAGCGAGAGCACGTGAGAGAGATCGCGGGTCAGATAGCTAGGACGAGTGGAGGCTCTCTAAAAAAGGGTCTAATGAACGGTGATAGCGCATCTTTTGATGTTGGAGTGAAGGGGTTTCTGGATCGACTTGAGACCCTTGGAGGAGGGGTTAGGTTTGTCACTGATAAGATGCCCCAGAACTTTTTGTATCTAGGTCTCATATCAAGACTCTTCCCCAAGGCGAGGATAATTCACTGCCGTCGAAATAGAGAAGATACGGCGCTATCTGTGTTCTTCCAGAATTTCAACGCCACCTACGGGTACTCTACAGATCTATCTTGGATCGGCGCTTATTATCGCGAATACCAACGAATAATGAGTCACTGGAAGGAGTCTATTGACCTGCCTATTTTCGAAGTGAACTATGAGGACCTTGTGGCTGACCCAGAGCCTCACATTGCGAGAATGCTGGAATTTATGGATCTTCCCTTTGAAGAGGCATGCTTGGCTCCTCAAGATAATAAGCGCGTGGTTCACACTGCTTCGTGTCACCAGGTCCGCAAGCCCATTTACGGCTCGTCTGTTGGGCGAAGTGAGCGCTATTCACAGTGGTTGGGGCCTCTGAGAGATGAGCTTGAATCATCTTATGAAAAAGCGGTCTGATGACCACCCGGTGGAAGTAAGCTCACTGTATAATGAGACATAGTGGCGCAATATAGTAGTGGCGATCGCTCCTTTTCACAATGTCTTCAAAAAATTGTCTTCAAAAACAATAGCGGGCTCATCGAGTCAACTCGACAAGCCCGCTACAAATACCCGAACAGGGTCTCTAGTTTCTTAGTTTCCTATTGCGTACTTGAGAGCGCCATTTCCATAGTCGTAGTATGAGATGTGAACGATGTCATTTTGGTCAACAGTGATGTATGGGGCGTACCCGACATCACCTGAGTCGTCCACTGTACTCACGTCCCAGTTTCCGTTAGAGCCTGTGAGTGAGGCTACTTTCAGCGCCGAGTTTGACTCGTCAAAGTAAGCTATGTAAGGGGTTCCGTCTGACAGAAAGGCTAGAGTGGCCCATCCACCTACTGAACCGGCGCTATCTACTGTCTCAATAGACCACGAAGAGCCGTTATCTCTACAGGCATAGCGAAGGTCGTTGCTGCCTGTTGAAAGATAAGCAATACACGGCGTATTGTCATTTCTGACTTCGAGATCTATATAAATCCCAGCATCACTGTCTATAACTTCAGAGTAGGCCCCACCGTTTGCAAGGCTAGAGTACCTAACATCGTTAGAAAAACCTATATTGTAGTATGCCACGTGGTCGTAGCCAGAAGAGTCTAGACCTAGAGAAGTGTAGAAGCCGCTGCCCATCGACGCATCCCAGAGGTTGAAATCCGCATCAATGTAGATAGCGTTCCCGAAAGTGGTGTAGTCGGCGAGTACAGGAACACCTCGAGTGGCATCTAGGTATGCAAAGCTGGGTAGGCCAGCCGAGTCGATCTTAATATCAACGTACAACCCGACGTCGTTACTCCCAGTATCGGATCCGTTATCTACGTAGTAGACGCTAGACCACCATCCGCTAGGCTCCATGTATATGAAATCAAGCTCTCGCGAGGTCTGGCTGCTGTTTACCCAAGTGAAGGCGACCTGAACGTTGTCAGAGCTGTCAATGGCGATGTCTAGCCACTCGCCCGACCAGCCTGAGTCAGCAACAACGGTCTCAGGGTAACTCCAGTTACCGTTTGATGAACGTTCAACGTGGTAGACGTAGCCGTAGCTGGGCTCAGCGTAGACAATGTGCGCTACTCCGCCTGAGTCTACTTGAATAGCAGATGGGTACCCAACATCTCCCGATGAGTCAACCGTCTCAACGGTGAAGCGTTCGTCGATCTCGTCGTCGCAGTCGTTGTCGATACCGTCAGAGAAGTCTTCGGCGTTTCCTGGGTAGGCGTTTGCGTCGTTGTCGTCACAATCCTCGTCAACGGTGAAGCCGTCGTCGTCTAGATCGTCGTCAGGTGTGTCCTTGTCGCAGTCGTCGTCGATGCCGTTGTATGGGACCTCTGTCGCGTTGGGTGTGATCGAGGCATCCTCGTCGTCACAGTCATTGTCAATACCCACTCCGTCGCCATCTAGGTCGTCGTCAGGGGTTGTTTCGTCGCAGTCATCGTCGATTCCGTTGTATGGGTCTTCGACCTCGCCTGGGTTTGTGTTGCGATCGTTGTCGTCGCAGTCGCCCTCGTTCTCTGAGTATCCGTCATTGTCGTCATCGGTATCATCTCCACCTGTGGGGCCTGTATGAGTACCAGTGTCGTCATGGCCAGGCTCGTCACCCTTTCCGTCATTTCCATCGGAACAGCCAGCCAAGGCAAGAAGGGCAAGTGCAATTGTGATCTTTGAAGTCATTTGTCTTCTCCTGTGCATGTTACGGCGCTTAATGAACTATCTAAGGTGCAGTGTCAACAAGTTTTTTACAATTACTGGTCTTTTCTACTGGTCTCGTTGCTCAAAAACTAGCGCGGGTCAACAAGAATAAACTTGTTGACCCGCAGCATTATCGCCTGTGCTCTCAGAGAGGGCACTCGGTGTTGTCGTCTTAGTTGGAAGACGCCTCTGAGAAAATATCAGTCATCATGTGCCAAGAGTTAGCACCTTCAATATTTGACTGATCGTCAGCGTTTATCTCGATAACGATGCTTACCCATGACGCTGAGAGCTCTAGGTCAACTATATGTGGGTCAAGTCCGTCTGCGTTGTCCGCAACGTACTCTAACTCTTGCCAGTTGTTGTCTCCCATGTCGCCCCAAACTGTAAGGTTTGCATCCAACATCGATCCCTCTGCTTCTGCTGCTACAGTTATGTTGAGGAACTGACCGTTGAGATCACCAATGTCAGATGAGCGAACCCATATGAAATCACCTGCATCTCCAGGGCTGAGGTCTCCGCTTACACGGTTGTAGAAGTAGCCAGGTGTTGTCTCGCTCTCGGTGAATGAGATTAGAGTAGCGGTAACGGTGGTGTCGTTATCCTCTTCTTCAACCTCAGAGAGTGTATCGGCGTAACAGGTGAACAGTCCTGGGTAGAATGTTCCGGGACCAGATGCCTCATATGCATCGACAACGCCCAGGTAGTATGTACCCTCGCCGACGTTGTATGTGATACCAGCATCGTATACGAAGCTATAAATAGGCTCTATGTCTGTGTCCATAGTCTGAGCAACAGGCTCCATGTACTCATTGTACAGGGTGAACTCGATCTCCATTGCGCCCGTTGATTCTGGCCAAGTTGACCATTGACAGTAGTTGCCGATTCCCCATTCTTCGTCGAAAGTCATTGGCCAGAGGTCTTGGTCGCCTGCTTCGTCCATGGCACCGTAGAACATGGTCACTGAGTCAGTGAATGCGCTGCCCATGTAGTGATCCATAATACCGTCGCCATCAGTGTCTTGGATAGCCAGATCAGTCGCGTCATCCTCGAAGTCGTTTGGTTCGTTCTCAGTGACACCCATGAGGTAACCCCAGAGTTGGTATTGGTATGATGCACCGCCACTTGCGCCGCTAGCAGGGTCCCAATCGCCCCACTCAAGAACCTCGACGTAGTAGGTTCCGTCTTCGGTCGCTTGGAAAAGCACTGCCGAATCTGTCTCGTAGAATCGGTATGGCATGTCATCGTTTGTACTGATCAGGGTTTCGTCCGGACCGTATACGCGAAGTACCGTGTCCAACACAACGTCTGGTTCAGTGAACATGTATGAACCAGCTGCCAACTGAACAGCATCGCCAGCGATCAGATCCAGAGAGAAAAAGTCTCTGTCTCCCGCGGGAGAGATAGCATCGGCGGCAACCCAGTCGCCTTCTGTAGTCAATACAAGAGGTGTAGCAGTGAGGAAATCATTTCCAGCATCTGTTACGCTTGTAGTGTCGCCCGTATCGGTCGTGTCACCAGTATCGGTTGTCGATGTGTCGGTTGTATCAGTTGTGCCGGTATCGTCATTAGTGTCTTTAGAACACCCAGATACGGTAAATAGAAGTGAGAACCCCATAAGGGCAGTAAGCTTGCTTAGTTTCATGAAATACTCCATTTGTAAGTATGTGCGATCGCAACAGTGTTAAGATTTAAATATCCAAAGCGGGCGCAACCTACGCTGTAAGGGTGATTTTCGCAAATTCTTGGATCAAAACAAATATGAATTGAGCGAATTACTTAGTTGCTAAATTATTGAATACAGGCGAATTGTGTTTATCAATGGGAACAAAGCCTCCAACTTCGAAATTCAGTAGACTTGCTAGGTTAGGTGGTCTAACTACACGCGTAACTGCGAGTTATTTGACTCAACGTATTTCCGGGGCTTTTCAGAGTGAAGAAGATCAGGTGGTGGCACGTAAGAAGGCCCATATCGATAACGCCGAGAGAGTTGTAGATACCGTAGGTATGCTCAAAGGGGCGGCTATGAAGGTTGGTCAGACAGTAGCCATGTTGGCGGAAGGGGCTGATTTGCCTCCAGAGGTTGCCAGAGTTCTTGGAAAACTTCACGACTCCGCACCTCCAGTCCCGTTTGAGGTGATTAAGGCAGAGATAGAGCGTGAGTTAGACGGAAAACTAGAGGATCTCTTTGATCGAATTGAGCCGACACCCTTAGGGAGTGCTTCGTTGGGACAAGCCCATGCAGCGTGGCTAAAAGATGGAACCCCTGTTGTGGTGAAGGTTCTACATGTCGGGATTGGGGCCTCGGTGGATTCTGATCTTAGTGCTTTGCGCACACTGATGCGAGCTAGCCGGATTATTAAGAGAGACAAAGCGGAGATGGACGCCGTTTTCGCCGAAATAAGAGACCGTCTACGCGAGGAGCTAGACTACTATAATGAGGCCGCTAATTTAGAGTTTTTTCACCGATTCTTTCTGGGGGTTGACGGGGTTAGGGTTCCATCTCACTACCCGTCCCACTCCACGGGTAAGGTCCTTACAATGGAGCGATTGTACGGTGTCAGCCTAGATGAGTTTTTAGAGAATAGCACCCATGAGTCCCGACAGAAGGCGGCTATGGGCTTGGTTGTGGCTTTCCACGAGATGACGTACAAGCTGCGAGCGTTACACTCCGACCCGCACCCGGGCAATTACCTCTTCGAACCAGATGGCACAGTTGGGATATTGGATTTTGGCTGTGTAAAGCGCTTTGATGCATATTTTATGGCTAACTATGCCCGTATTGGTTCGGCAGCTGTCAATGAAGACCGTGCGCGTACTTTAGAGCTTTGTCGAGAGCTTGGGACCATTCGGGGAGAGAACCCAGAGGCGGAGGATTTACACTGGGAGTTATGTGATATTATGGCTACCCCTTTCAGAGGAGGTCTATATCGCTGCGGCGTCACAGAGGACGCTCTACAGAACAAGTTACAAAAACTGGTGCCAAGATTTGTAAAATTTCCCGAGATTCAAGCTCCGGCGGATCTAGTCTATCTAAATAGAGCATTGGCGGGTGTTTATCATATAGCCCGAAAACTCAGGTTGGAGGCTGACCTCGGCAAATTGTTTTTTGAATACGCAGAACATGCGATAGGCGTAGCGGAAGGTCGCATTCGAGAGTAGGTATAAGTAGTTATAGTATGCTAATTAATTCAACTTTTACAATAATGTGCCGATGATACTACTTGACCTCTGCCGATTAGATCGGGAGTAAGCTGTTATGCTATTTTTGCTGATGTTGAATGTTTCCTATGGTGCGACTTGGACGGTTGATTCGTCTGGAGCGGGCGACTTTGTCTCGATTCAGACAGCTATTCAGGGTGTCGCCGACGGCGATCGCCTAGAAGTTGTTGCAGGGACGTATGCCGAAGCCCTGGACCTAAGTGGTAAAGATCTAGAGATAGTGGGGCTGTCTGGCAGCTCAGCAACGACACTGGTTCCGCCTTCGGGCTCAGTCGCCGTAACGTGGGGAAGCGGTGAGTCCGGGAGTCTTGAGGGCTTCTCTATTGTACCAGACCAGGCTCGTGCATTTAGTCTAGACACTGCTAGTCCTTACATCTACGACTGCGAGATTCAAGGTGGTGGAGTCGCAGGGACAATCGATGGCGGAGCAGCCTATATTTCAGGAGGCAGCCCTTCCTTTGAAGAGGTGACTTTTACTGGAAGCGAGGGGCGCCGTGGTGGTGGTGTTTACGCGTTTGGTCAGGCAGTGGTGTCGTTTACGAATGTTACCTTTGACGCCACCAGTGGAACATGGGGAGGAGCACTATATTTAGATGATTCCTCCATTACTTTTGATACGGTCGACATTACCGACGCTTCGGCAGACAAGAGCGGTGGAGCGATCTATATAGATGACGCTGAGCTTGTAGCTGTTGACCTTGTGATTACTGATCCAGTTGGTAACGAAACATGGGGGACTGGTATTTACATGCGAGACCGATCCTTGCTCAACATGACTGGCGGTTCCATATCAGGTGCTCAGGCTACCAATTATATAGCGGGATATTACGGTGGCGCGATCTACGCGGATATCAGTTCAAGTGTAGTATTGGATACTGTAAGCTTGACCGACAACGCCGCCTACGGTGGTGGAGCTATCGGATTAGACGGCTATTCTTCAGCGATGTTGACTTCTGTTTATTTCGAATCTAATGATTCATTGAATAAAGGAGGAGCAATAGACGCCGCTGGAGCATCCTCCGTTTTTTGTGATACCTGCATTTTTACAGACAATACTTCGTCAGATGGTGGTGCCATTGCCGTTAGAGGTGGCTCCTTCCTGACTGATCAAAGTGGCGATTATTCTGGTAACGAGGCCAGCTCAGATGGTGGAGCGATCCATATTAATGGTGGGGAGGCGACATTCACATCTAGCTCCTTTGTCGGTAACGAGTCAAACGGGGCTGGTGGCGCCGTTTATGCTTACAATGCTACCGCTACGATTACTTTTTCTAGCTCCGAGTTTAGGTCTAACTCTGCATTTACAGACGATGGCGGCGCTATTGCGAGTCAGCGAGCCTCAGACCTAGATGTGTCCTCTACAATCTTTGACTCCAATATCTCTTTGTATGGGGATGGTGGAGCTATTAGGTTTGCACCGGCGTTTTACACCAACGACCTTACAATAGACGCCTCTTCATTCGAGGGGAACGAGTCTGGTGGGGATGGTGGGGCTATCTCTATCTACAAGGGCGATGAAATCTCGCTGTTAGATAACGAGTACCTAAGAAATTCAAGTGACGACGATGGTGGAGCCGTCTTTGCGTCACGCTCAGTTGCTCTCACGTCTGAACGTGGGCTCTTCTTCGCTAATGTCGCTGGAGGCTCTGGTGGAGCTTGGAGTGAGCAAGACAGTTCAAGTGCCTTGGTTTTCGTTAACAACACCGTGGTCGAAAACATGGCTGACGAAGGCGGCGGACTTTTCCTTGATGGGACGACTGATAGCTATGTCGTCAACAACACCTTGCTGGGAAACGAAGCCTCGTCTACAGGTGCCCATGTCCATGCAGAAAATGGAACTGTAAGGCTCATTAATAATATTTTCGCATGGGGTCTCGACGGAGGTGGGGTCTACGGCGACGTCACAGCTGAGGCTGGTTCAGATCTCTATTACAATGACGTCTGGGACAATTCAGGAGGGGAGTACGTCGGTAGTTTTACGGATCAGACTGGTCTTTCTGGTAACTTAAACGTAGATCCAGACTTGAAGTCATACACCTTAGATGGTGACGAAACTAATGACGATGTCCACCTAGCTCTGACGTCGACTCTTATAGATGCCGGATATACAGGACTGTTGGATGTAGACGGGACAGCTTCTGATATCGGGGCATACGGTGGTCCAGACGCCAGCGTTTCTGATAGCGATGGCGACGGTTATTTTGATCACGTCGATTGCGATGACAACGACACTTCGATTTATCCAGGTGCAGTTGAGATCCCTTATGATGGGATCGACCAGGATTGCGACGGTGCTGACGAGCGTGACGTGGACGACGATGGCTTTGAAGATCTGAGCGTCGGCGGTAGTGACTGTGACGATACTGATGCCAGTGTGTATCCAAATGCCACAGAGATCTGGTACGACGGGATTGATCAGGATTGCGATGGGGGTTCGGACTACGATCAAGATCAGGACGGTTATGATTCAAATGTCTACGGGGGACTTGACTGCCTCGACTTTGACGCTAGCGTTAACCCATTGGCGATAGAGACCTGGTATGATGGGGTCGACCAGGACTGCGCGGGCGATTCCGACTTTGATCAAGATGCAGATGGGTACGATGCTGACACATTCGGTGGAATGGACTGTAATGATACCAACAATAAGATTTACCCCGGTACGATTGATGTACCGTATGATGGGCTAGATCAAGACTGTAATGGCTACGATATCACCGATGTTGACGGCGATGGCTTTGATGACCCAGTAGCTGGTGGAATCGACTGCGATGATCAGGATCCAAACATCTTCCCCGGTGCTTTCGATCCACCTTATGACGGTGTTGATTCTGACTGTGACAACAAGTCAGACTATGACTCAGATGGCGACGCTTTTGATTCAATGTCATTTGGTGGCACTGACTGTGATGATGGCGACCCATCTGTTCACCCAGCAGCATTTGAGATCTGGTACGACGGCGTTGATTCTGACTGTGACGGCGCAGATGATTACGATGCTGATATGGATGGCTGGCAATCCGATGCCTATGGTGGCGCTGACTGTGATGACACGGAGCCTACCTCGCACCCAGGGAGCTGGGAGACTTGGTATGATGGGATTGATCAAGATTGTGCTGGAGACGATGATTTTGATCGGGACGGTGATGGATACAGGGTAGACGAAGAATGTGACGACGCCAGAAGTGAGGCCTATCCAGGTGCTGAGGAGCTTCCAAACGGTCTGGACGATGACTGCGACGGCTACTCGGAGACAGATGATCGAGACCAAGATGGTCTCTCAGACTGGGATGAATGGCAGTTGGGAACCGAACCAAAGGATCCTGACACCGATGATGACGGGGTCAGCGACGGAGACGAGATCCCGTTTCCAGTGGTCCCCTTGGATTCAGATTTAGACGGAATAATTGATCCCCTGGACAGCGATGACGATGGAGATGAGATCCCCACCAATGTTGAGCGAATAGCAGATCCTGACAACGATCAGGTGGCTGATTCCGATGTGGATGCCGATGGGATACCGAACCATCTCGATGTCGATTCCGATGGTGATGGATTCTTAGATATAGAAGAGGGTCGTGAGGATTTAGATATCGATGGCATTGAGGACTATGTAGATTACACAGGTGACTTCGCAGGTGGGGGCTGTGGCGGTAGTGGCGGTAGTGGCGGTGGGGTTGGCTGGTTCTCCTTGGTTCTATTGGGGAGTGTATTCCGCTTTAGAAGGAGTAGCCTAGTCGCTATGGCTGCTTGGTCAGGTGTCGCCTCAGCGGCTGGGGTAAACGCACATGGTTTTGAATTGATGAGTACGTCTGGAGATCTAGACAGCTACTCTCGGTTAGTCTATCCAACTCAGACGACGCTCTGGGATTGGGATGTTGGGGTCTTTGCGGATCACGCAAATGATCCCTTAGTCGAGGTGTTACCGGACTCCACTGAGGTAATTCTATCGGCGCTAACAACGACGAGTTTAGGTGTCGGGGTAACAGTTTTGCCGTGGACACGCGTTGAGGCAGTCCTTCCATTTCACCCAGTAGGAGTCGCTAGAACAGGTTCTTTTTCGGCTTTTGGTGATGCGCGTGTTGGAGCTGTTGTCTCAGCTCTTCCAGTTGAAGGTGGTAAGATTGGTATTGCTTTCGCCCCTAGTATCTGGCTACCAACAGGTTCCTCAGATGTGAATGTCGGTACTCCAGGAGTATCTGGCGGAGCAATTATTAGCGTGGCTCAAGAGCTTGATGGCTTTGGGTGGAACGTAAATTTAGGCGGTAGAGTTGGAAAGGAGGAGACTACAAGAAACCTCACGACTGGCTCAGGCGCTATGTTTGGTATTGGTGGACACTACCGACTGTCTGATACGCTCAGTATTGCATCTGAAACAACCATTCAGGGCTCCGCTGGTTGGGATAGTTTCCCATTGGAGACCATGCTGTATGGGCGCTTTCGGCTCTTAGGTGGGGTTTGGGGCGCAATCGGCGGGGGTGTAGGCGTGAACGACGCCGTTGGGTCAGCCGCAAATAGAATTGTGGTGAGTTTGGGGTGGAGTCACCGCAATGATGAGGTCTATTCCTTGCAACTTGGCGATGCAGCGACACCTCATGAGCTACAAATCGTAGCGTCACTAGACCCTAACTCTGATCGAGATGGAGATGGGTTCGTAGATTCAGAGGATGAGTGTCCCGACCAAGCTGAGACAGTGGACAGTTTTGACGACGATGACGGTTGCCCAGAGTTGGATGGAGATGGCGACGGAGTCCCGTTTGGCAGAGACCAGTGTCCAGAAGAAGCAATTTATCCAGAACAGGATCCAAGGTACTCAGATGGTTGCCCGCGCTTGGCTGAGCTTGCAGGAGACAGAATCACAACCCCAGAGTCGGTGTTCTTTGCAGAGGATGAATCTACACTAAAGCGCGACTCATATAGTATTTTGGAGGCCGTGTTTCATGAGATCGAGGCGCATCCAGAGGTTGAGCACCTCTTGATCGAGGGTCACACCAACAATAATGGAGATGCGGAATACAATGATAGTCTGTCCGATCAAAGAGCAGAGGTGGTTGCCCAGTGGTTGATAGATCGAGGGATCGACGAGAATAGAATTCTCTCAAAGGGCTATGGGTTTGACCGGCCACTTGTGGATCATAATTCACCCGATGCTCTTAGACTAAACAGAAGGGTTGTCTTTACGGTAATGAACCCCGCAGCTATTAGGCAGCCAGCTTATCCGGCAGCAGAATCACCGTTTGAAGCGGTTGTGGATCGTCAGGGGCAAAACGCCGTAGATTCGTCACCGCCAGCAGTCCTTAGTGCGGTAGGTGGCTCACTAGTTAGTGATGTCGACGATCAAGTAGATCTACCAGCAGAAGAGGAGACCCCAGTAGAAGTGGAAGCCTCAATTGAAGAGGAAGCCTCAATTGAAGAGGAAGCCCCGGTAGAAGAGGAAGCTCCGGTAGAAGAGGAAGCCTCAATTGAAGAGGAAGCCCCGGTAGAAGAGGAAGCTCCGGTAGAAGAGGAAGCCCCGGCAGAAGAGGAAGCTCCGGTAGAAGAGGAAGCCCCGGTAGAAGAGGAAGCCCCTGTAGAAGTTGAAGCCTCAACAGAAGAGGAGACCCCGGTAGAAGAGGAAACTTCCACAGAAGAGGAAGCCCCGGTAGAAGAGGAAGCTTCAACAGAAGAGGAAGCCCCAAATGAAGAGGGTCCTTCTGTAAATATAGGCGAAGATCAGTAGCTCACGGGTTTGTAGAGGGATCCAGCTATAGGTTTTGTAAACCTTCTACCTTTTCCCAGTGTTTACCCAAACAACCCTATTAGGACCACGCTCGCGTAGTTTTCGTAGAGCCATTAGACCAGATGCGTGTAGGGTTTCGTGATCGGCGTTATCGTTATCGATGTCTGCCAAGCTCACGCCCGCCACTGAAGCGCTGAACCTTATTGTGTGCAGCTCGTGCCCAACCTTTAAAGACTCTATTGCCGCTCTAATTCTCTCGGCAAATATACGTCCCCCCATGCTGTCGGTCTCTGTCAGAATTATTGCAAATTCATCTCCACCGGTTCTCGCGATAAAGTCAGAATCTCTTGCCACTTTCGAGATAGTTGAGGCTATCTTTTCAAGTACGGCGTCTCCAGCTTCGTGTCCGTATCGAGAATTTAGGAAGGAGAACTCGTCGATATCGATGAGTATTAGAGAGAGGGCCCTTTCATACCGTCGCGCTCTCGCCACCTCTTGCCTGAGTGTGGGCATGTATTGACCACGACTCGGTAGGTTTGTAAGTGAATCAAACGTTGTAAGGCTATGGACATCTCGCCTTAGCAGTTGCAGTTCATCTTCAAGCTCATCCCTTTCAATGATGAGTGTCTCAATAAACGATAGAAGCTCATCGTGACTCATTGCCTCTGGTGATAATAGAGCCTTTGATTCGGTTATGCGCTTCTCTAGGGGACTTTGTTGGGGTATCTCAACCCCTAGTAAGTCACCCACCATCATTGTTTGCAGTATGACCTGGTCTAGGAACTCGTTTACTTCACCAGGAGCAAATCCAGCCTCTTCAACTAGAGTGTTCGAGCACGCCGCGAGGGATTCTACGATGTTGGGTGAAGTGAACATTTCTCCTATTACGTCTGCCCACCTGGCTATAAATCCCATGATTGGGAAAGGAGAATTTCGAATCTCTTCTGGTGACTTGTGGTGAATCAACATCGTCTGATGAATCTCTGGTGGTATATCCCAACCCTCAGTGCCTTCCATGAAGTAAGCAACATGCTCATCGCCAAACCCATTCTTCTCCGCTTCTATTCGGAAGTCACCCGACAACTTACGGCTCTCCCAAAAACAGTCGACTAAAGTGGGCTGTTCACCTAGTCTTATTAGGCGACCCATTTCGAGAGAGAGACCAGCTGCAAGTGCAATGTCTGGGTGTGTAGTCCCGAATCGGTGAGCTAGCAGTACGCATGCTGCGCCACGAAACAGGACGTCTTCCCAAAATGCCGTGCAGAGTCGCGAAGAATGTACAGATGTGTCGGGTAGTTGAATCAACTCGTGGAGTAGCGCCACGTGCCCAATAGCCGTTGCTCCCAAGAGTAGGGCGGCGCGTTCGGGCTCGATAACCCCGCCTCCGACACCTCGCTGTCTAGATGTGGCGACACTGAGTAGAGTCCTCGTCAGGTGCGGAGAGCTACTAATTAATTTACTGAGAGAGGCAGCAGATGATTTTGGTGAGCGAGATTCCTGTAAAATTTCTAGATAGATCTCGGATGGCGTGTACTGCATAGTTCTCTTTCGGTTTTTACTCATTCAATATACGGCAATGTGTTGATTCGCTGAAGTAAAATAGCGTAGACCTGTCCTAATTGTACCTTATTGCCAACCAAAATTGCAATATCGTCTACCCCTTTCTTAGTTTGTCACCCTAAAGCTAGATTAGAAATAGAAAAAGCTAAAGCGATATCGACAGTGACCGATGGCGGGATGTCTGGAGGTATTAAGTGGCAAGTGAAAAAGAAGCATTTGGCGTAAAAGCGTTATCAGCGATACAAAATCAAGGAGACGTGGTCTTTGCTTTGGGTCTGTTTGGGCTCATTGGCATAATGGTAGTGCCACTCCCGCCACTGGCGCTAGATCTTCTTTTGGCCTCATCTATAGGGGTCTCCTTACTGGTGTTTTTGGTAACAATCTACGCCAAGAGACCAGTAGAGTTTTCTGTCTTCCCAACTCTTCTGTTGGTTACTACGCTGTTTAGATTGTCACTCAACGTGGCGTCGACAAGGCTTATTCTTTTGCACGGCGGTGAGGGAGAGGCCTCCGCGGGCAAGATAATCGATGCATTCGGTCGAGTAGTTGTAGGTGGAAACTACGTAGTAGGTCTAGTCGTCTTTATTATATTAGTCGTAATTAACTTTGTTGTAATCACCAAGGGTGCTGGTCGCGTTGCTGAGGTAGCCGCTAGGTTCACCTTGGACGCGATGCCCGGTAAACAGATGGCCATCGATGCCGAGCTAAATGCTGGATTGATCAACGAGACTGAAGCCCGTCAGCGCCGAGATGCCGTCGCTCATGAATCTGATTTTTACGGTGCTATGGATGGTGCTTCGAAGTTCATCCGCGGTGACGCCATCGCAGGTATCATTATTACCTTAGTCAACATCGTAGGTGGCATCGTTATTGGTGTCCTTCAGATGGAAATGAGTGTTGCCGACGCGACGAGGACTTATACGCTTTTGACTATTGGTGACGGTCTGGTTGGTCAGATTCCAGCTTTGATAATCTCTGCCGCCGCTGGTTTATTGGTTACACGCGTTGTCTCTGACGATGATTCTCGCCTAGATACCGACCTTGGAAAGCAGCTGTTAGGCTCCCCAAGAGTTCTGGCTATCTTAGCTGGTATTCTGTTGGCGATGACGACTATTGAGGGTGTTCGTGCTCCTTTTCTTTTCCTAGCGATCATCGTGGGAGGGCTAGCGTGGCAGATGTCCAACATGCCGGAGGAGCCTGAGTCTGGTCCAGATGGGGAACCCATAGATGGTAGACCTTCGGTTCCAAAGCCAGAAGACTTGTTAGCTCTAGAACCATTATCTTTAGAGGTTGGTTTGGACCTGGTCTACTTAGTAGACAAGCGTAAGGGCGGTGAGTTGCTGGAGCGGATTCAGAGGATTAGAAACCAGTTCGCTCAAGATCTCGGAGTTGTATTGCCTCCAGTCCACCTGAGAGACAATCAGCGACTCGAAAAGAACGAATACATCTTAATGCTCAGAGGCGAAGAGATAGCACGAGGAAAGGTTCACGCCCGTCAACAGTTGGCGATTGATCCAGGTGACGCAAAGCCGGGTTTACGGGGTATCAAGACCATTGATCCAGTGTTCAACTTGGACGCATGGTGGATTCATGATGGGCAGTTACTCAAGGCGCGTACGCTCGGCTACACGGTGGTTGATGTGCCAACGGTTATGGCTACACACCTCACTGAAATGATGAATCAGTTTGCCTATGAGCTCTACGATATGGCTCAGCTCACCACTATGCTTGAGAGAGTGGGGCAGGCTTGTTCTAGGTTGGTAGATGATCTTGTTCCTGAGATTCTTACTCGCCAAACGCTCTTGAAGATATTCCGCAACCTTATCCGTGAGGGCGTCTCAGTACGCGACACACAGACCATACTCGAAACACTGGGCGAGTACGCTCAAAAGACTAAAGATCCAGATCTACTTACTGAGTTTGTGAGACAGCGATTGTCGAGGCATATCTCTGCTAAGTACGCTGAAGATGGATTGGTGAACTACTTAGGTCTAGGACCTGGAATGGAGCAAGCGCTCACCCAGGGTCTTCAGGGTGGCGAGGGTGGGACGATGAACCTCATTCTGAACCCAGATGTAGCTCGGAAGTTTATGCATAGCGTCAAGCAGGAGTTCGAGAATCATGCATCGTCTGGGGAGGTTGTACTAATGGTACCTCCTTTGGCTCGAGGTCCAGTGGCTCGTCTTCTTGAGAAGATGGTCCCTATCCCCGTGCTGTCACCAGCAGAGTTGCTCCCTACCATAAAGCTGAATCGCGTAGCGATTGTAGATGTAGCGATAGGATAAATAATGTTTCAAAAAATCCATGTTTTTTCTAAAGAGATTCAACCCGTGACCGATTCGAGATTGAGCCGAAAATGTTTGGCTACCGATCAAGGAGATATAAAGTGTTGAGGAGTGCTCGAAGATATTCACAAAGCGCTTATGCTACGGCAGATCCTCGCGTAGAGGGGATGACTCGTGAAGAGGCGACCATTAGGTTTCAAAAGAAGATTATTCTTCTTGCGAGGCAGGTCGGTGAACGACTCCCCTCAGATTCAAGCCTTCAGGTTGAGGACTTGGTCTCATATGGAGCGATTGGATTGCTCGAGGCGTTTGATAGGTTTGACGAGGGTAGGGGGATCAAGTTCTCCACTTTCGCCGAATATAGAATTCGCGGAGCAATGTTAGATGCTCTGAGAAGTACTGATACTTTTACACGACGACGTCGTCAGCTCTCAAAAAAGATTTCCACGGCTAGTAAATCACTCAGGTTTGAATTGGGTAGAGACCCAACTCCAGGAGAGACAGCCAAGAGGTTAGGAATATCAATCGAAGAATATTGGGACTCCGTAGATAGGGTAAAGCCTGTAAGCTTAATCTCCTTGGACGGTGTGTTGGTAAACGGTGACAGCGAAGAATCTCGCACATTGGAGGAGCAGCTAAGTGCTTCTGAGGAGAATGATCCTTCCCATCGACTAGACGCCATGGAGATCAAGTCGCACTTGAAACAAGCAATTCTCGGGCTACCAGAAAAAGAACGCCACTGTGTAATGATGTATTACGGTAGAGACTTATCTCTAGCGGAAGTAGCAGCTGTATACGGCGTAAGCGTATCTAGAATTTCTCAGATAATCACTCAGGCGAAAGGGAAGCTTCGCAAGAAACTCCATTCAGTGATTGATCACGGCGACCTAAACATGGAGCTGGACTGATGAGTTCTGATATCTATACATCCCTTTCTGGCGCCCGTGCGGCTCAATATCAGATGGATATTGTCGCACAAAATATCGCGAACGTAAGTACTGTTGGATATCGCGAACAGCGAGTATCTTTCGAGCTTAAAGGTGCAGGCGAAGGAGTGTTAGGTCAGTCCCAGGCAGATGCATCTGGCGTCACACCAAACATGGCTGACGGAGCGGTTAGAGTTGACAACGATCCAAACCATTTTGCCCTGCAAGGGGAGGGTTTCTTTGTAGTTGATGTTGGCGGGGAAGAGTTGCTGACCCGGGTAGGGCAATTTGTAGTCGATGCCCAAGGCATTATGACAACAGCCCAGGGAAATCCAGTAATGGCTTCCACTGGTGAGATTGAGATCCCTAATGGCGAAACATTTACTGTCACAAATGAAGGTTTAATTATTGCCTCCGAGTCAGGTGAGGTTGGAAAGTTCGATATAGTTATGGCAGATGACATCTCCCCTATGGGCGGAGGGTTGTGGAGAGCTAACTCAGGAATTCGAGACGCTGATGCGTCGGTGATTCAGGGAGCCCTGGAGGGCTCAAACGTCGATTCTATGAGAGCAATGGTTGAGTTGATTGAGGCTAGTCGGTACTTCGAAGCCTATCAAAAGACCATGCAGACTTCAGATGAAATGGACGCAAAACTAATTCAGATGGGAGGGTAGTCATGCGAGCATTATATGCAGCGGCCACAGGAATGGGGGCCCAACAAACTAGGATTGATAACGTCGCGAATAACTTGGCGAACGTTAACACTACTGGTTTTAAGAAATCGAGGGCCGTCTTTCAAGACCTGTTTTATCAGGAGCTTGTTGGGGCGTCAGTCGACAGCGAGCAGTTGTCTTCTGGCCCAGCTCAAGTAGGTGCTGGTGTTAGGACGGCCGGGGTACTAAAAGACCACAGCGCCGGGCACGTAACAGAGACGGGGAATGCGCTGCACCTGGCTATTGATGGAAACGGATATTTCGGTGTCGAGGCGCCTTCGGGTGAGCAACTTTATACACGTGACGGCTCTTTCACTGTAGATCCAGACGGATATATGATCACGGCGACTGGCTTAAGAGTCTCGGGGGATATCCAGATAAGCAATGACGTGACAAGCATAAATATTTCAGAAGATGGAACTGTGGCCGGCACGATTGGGGATGATGTTGAGCCAACAGTCCTTGGGCAACTTGAGATCTATGATTTCAACAATAGGTCAGGTTTGAGGGCTGAGGGCGGTAACTTGTATTCTCAAACAGAATATTCGGGTGAACCTGTTTCACTAGAGATTGGGTACGACGTTAGCGTTGTCCAAGGTTTCTTAGAGGGATCAAACGTCGATGTTGCTGAAGAGTTAATAAATATGATTATGGCTCAGCGTGCATTCGAGATGAACTCGAAAGTAATCCAAGCAGCCGACGAAACACTGCAGCAAGCAGTAAACTTGAGACGATGATTAATTTATTGTTCATCCAGGTGGCTATGGCCACTCCACTTGATTCAGTTGTTGAGTCGTTGGTGGACTATACTAAAGAAACCTGTTCAGTGGAGCGCGTTGAAGTTGAGCGCCTGGGTTTGTTAGAGTCTCTTGTAAGTCACGATGACATTGTGGCTCATTGGTCTGGCGATCCGTGCCAGAGCAGACCCTCATTGAGGCTAGTCGCCTCAGAACACG
>CAWVYO010000003.1:0-35894 GCA_963934385.1 uncultured bacterium | reverse complement strand
TACGTCTCCATCCTTATGGATTATCTGCAGCGAAGGTACGGTGAACTCAACATCTAATAGAATATTGGGGTCACCAACGTAGATCCAAGACATTTCATCGGCTTTGACGGTCATAGAAGCGCTAACTTCGTCGCTCCAAGCTGCCACCTTTTCCCAACTACACGGTCTCCCAAGTGCATGCTCAACATCGTACTCATCGCCGAGTTGCGCGGGGTCATCAAACAACTCAGATGTCTCATCCACCCCGAGTAGAGCACTCATCCTAGTCACCCAATCAGAAAATTCACCTTTGTTTTTTTCTAGAGAACCTCGAACAAGGGTCGCTAACGCTACTGAGAAAAACCGCCCCCAATCCAAAGTTGGTGGCTTGGGGATGGTAAGTTTAGCTGCAAAAAGAGCCAAAATCACCACCGACACCCACAAAACTGAATCGATCACGATGCAACCTCTGCTTCGCCGGACACAACAAGGTCCGAGTCCTCCTGATCTCTCTTCAATATCAAATAGAGCGCCGTGTATAGAGCTAAAAATTCCCAGAATGGCTTGTCGTCGAAATTGAACTCAATGAACGACCAGATAAAGTAACCGAGCATTGTCGCGGGCATAGACCACGCCAGTCCCTCAAGGCGGGTGCCCTTTGCCATAGCGACGGTCTCTGAGGCCATTCGTTTAACCCTCACCACAATCACCCCAAACAAGAACACTCCAATCACACCGTAATGGGCAAGCAAGCCCCACAAAATGCCATGGGGATACCTGTGAATTGAGGAGTATATCTTCCAGTCATAGTCCGCAATTAACGTAGCATATCCTCCCGCTCCTATACCGCGCCCCCAAGTATCTTGGAACATGTGAACACATGCTAGCCAGTTCCGCCCACGTACATCTGAGCCCCAGAGTGTATCTAGGTTCATCCAGATTCTCATGAACGCTTTGCGAGTCGACTCGTCGCCAAAAGTAATCTGCACCGCGAATAATATGGCCACAAAGGCCAAAAATCGCACGATCCATTTTCGAAAAATCGCGTTACCCAACCCCATAGCACCGCACCCGATAACTATTGAATACATTCCGCCACGAGACCCTGAACGCAGCTGAGTATAGAAAACGATCAGACCAGCGATGACAAACCCCACCCTATACAACCGGCGGCGACTGTAGACAGCCAAAGCGAAAGAGGTAAGAACACCAAACATTAGATTCATGGCAAACCAGTTTGGCTGCTGACCTAAACCGGTCTCGCGACCTCCCTGCTCTGCAATCTCCCATGTCTGTCCAGTCGATGACACTTCAGTGAAATTTGTAGCCATGGATAAGACGCCGACCAATACGCTTGCAGCCACCCAGACAATCATCAGCTGCACAAAGCGCTCTTTTGTGTCGACAAAAATGATGAGAAGAGTAGCGGTGGTCAAGATAATTGCGACTGCCACCACTTCCTGAATCCCAGTGCTAGCCTGATATGCCCAGAATAGTCCTATGAACTGCCACACGGCGAACACCACCAGAGGAATTCGCCATGGAAAGTCCACGTCAACCGAGATCTTCCTAACCATTACATGGTAGACCAGCACCAAAAGGGAGAGAGCAAGTACAGGCTCAAACACCCCTATATTCATGCTTCCGATTCTCAACCAAGAGAACGAGCCAGTAGAGAGAATCCTTCCCACAACCAAAAGGCTCACAGCTATCAAAGGCTGACGCAACGAGACTAACAATGTGATAACGCCGAATACTAATGCCGCCGGTAAACGCCAATCAAAAATCATCAACCCAGCCATGGCAACCTGAAAGAGCAATACTACAGCGACTGCATTTATGCGATTTCGGCCAGTCGGTGAGAATATGTTTCTTATTACTTGAAGCAAGGTGATCCCTTTAGAGCGCTACACTATCAAGTATCACAAAAAAAGAAAGAGGGCGGTCAAGCTATTGCCTGAGCGCCCTCAATATCTTTGATTCTCACGACAGCATAAAGCAACGTGAGAGTCGAAAGAACTACTCTGCGTCTTCGTCAGTACCCATTGCAGTATCTTCAGTCATTACTGAAGTATCATCAGTCATTACTGAAGTATCATCAGTCATTGTAGATGTGTCATCAACAACATCTTCTTTTCCACAACCAACTACTGCCGCTGCTACTACTAGTCCGAAAATTAAGTTTTTCATTTTGCGTCTCCATATATTTCGCAAGCCACCTAAATTGGCAGCGTCTGCCGAATACCACAGCAGACTAGACATTGCAACCATATGACAGCCCTTACGGTCGCTTTTGTTCATTTACTGATTGAATCTGACAACCTCGTGGAGTGATAGGTTACAGCGAGTGGGTGAAAAAATTAATATACAACAACTTCGAGATTTTTACTGCCCTCGCTATTTTTCTCATCGTATCGATATATTCGGCGAACAACGTAGGTATTGTTGGTGAAGTGACCGGGGGATGGGGGCTTCCCGACGGAGCTGCTGTAACAGTCGACTATGACCAAAGTATACCCGTCGTATCTCCTAACCACACGATTGGCCCCCTTGTGGCCTCTGAGACCCGCCCACTAGAGAGCCTCAATATTGGCGATATCTCTATTCCGTTAGCGGTAAACCAATACACCGGCGGTCCTCCCGACTGGCCTGCCAGGGTAGTCTACTGGCTTACTGGTAGCCTAACGGCTGTGACTGGGCTCCACATTTTATTGGGGGGACTACTACTCCTGTTGACCACTAGATTCTTAACTTTCCACGCTTCGAAACTCTCAGCTGGGTTAGCCGGACTAGCTCTCGCCACAAGCTGGTCATTTATCTATTACAAGAAGGTCCTTGGCGGAACTGAAATACTCCTTCAGGCTGCTGGAGTACTATTTGTCTGGGCCCTCTGGAGCAGACGACACTCTGGGGGTAAACACGGTGCCACCGCTGTCGCTGTCGCTGTTGGATTAGGGCTCATGGCGAAGATAACTTTCGCTCCAGTCATCGCCGCCCTCTGCCTGGCAGCTGTACTCACTCGTTGGGACCACCAACCACTAAAACCGCCACCTAAACTACGCCTTTTGCGCATATTTGGCATTGTGACTCTAATCACCTCTCCCTTAACCATTGCCTTCATTCATCACGAGTTCTTTGCCCCTGAACATGTGGTTATCTCTCACGACTTCCTAGATCTACAGATAAACCGGGCATTTGGAGGGCTCACCACCGCGCCCAGGGAGGGTGCTGAAAATCTGTTGTGGTTCGCTCTCGACCCGATTCAATGGTTCGGACCGGCTTACAGCGCCGAGGTACCCAACTTCTTGCCATTAGGACGAGGTTTTGGGTGGCTACTAATCATCGTTGGATGTTTCGCAGCCTGGGGGGACAGGGGCTCAATGAAAAGTGGTGCGCTGCTAAGGTTTATGTCATTGGCAGTTCCTCTTGAGATATGTGCCTTATACCTGTCCAACAGAGATCTTCATCACCTAGCGCAGCTAGTCCCTCATGTTGCCATTTTGCTTGCACTCTCAATAGAGAGGTGTGCGGCGATGTTCACTGCTCCAAGATCCCCCAGGCGAGCGCTCCTCGCTCTCTTGCTTATTTACCCGTGGCTACATTCAGGAGTCGCCTCTCTCAGAGTTACCGACAGAACTATTTCCACCTCACCCATACACACCTTCACCGCTAGTGGACAGTCCGACCTTGTGGAGCTTGTAGAGAGAAATGGTGTAGAGAGGCTCTGGGCTAGTGACTACGATCTATACGGCGCTCTTGACATGTTGTTACCGTCAGTAGAAATCAACAACGCCTGGGGGGACATCTCTCACAGAAGGGGCACCCATAGAGAAGGTGGAATCTCGGTTAAGGTCTGCAACATTCAAGGTCACGACTGTTCCAGAGCAGCGCTTCAAGATCTACTAAGATCGGCTCGTGGCGGACACTATCTAACAGTCAGACCCAGCGCACCCATGATCTACAATCTAAAACCAAATATGCACGCCTTACAGCACGCGGCTGGGGCAGTCGGTGTTAATTTAGAGATAGTCGACCACCTAGAAGACGACACAGGGAGGTGGGCAGAACTAATAAGAATTTTCTAATGTCAAAAATTTATCATGTCAAAAAGTTGCGAAGTGCTACCGCACGAGCTACATCGCCGAAAATCTAGTTTTAAACTCTATTTTCCAAAGGGGCACACAATGACACTATCAACTAAAGCTGTCGCATTCTTCGCGCTGGCAGTATTATCAACTGGTTGCGGCAAAGCCATAGAAGATGACACAGCCACAACGGATACGGCAACAACTGACACCGCAATTACAACTACAGATACAGGGACTGACCCACTAGACGTAGATAACGACGAAGACGGACTCACCGAAAACGAAGGTGACTGCGACGACAACGACGCGGCAAGCACCAACACATCGATAGACGCCGACTGTGACGGCGTTCTAACTGATGAGGACTGCGACGATAACGACGAGATGAGTACAACCCTCGCTGAAGACGCCGACTGTGATGGAAACCTCACTGCTGATGACTGTGACGACAACGACGAAATGAGTACAACCCTCGCGACAGATGCGGACTGTGACGGAGACCTCACTGCTGATGACTGTGACGATAACGATGCGTGGCTAAACTACTCTGACCTCGACAATGATGGCCTTAGCTCTTGCGATGGGGACTGCGACGACGACGATGCTACTAGTACAGACGTCACCATTGACGCGGACTGTGATGGTAGCATCACAGAAGAAGACTGTGACGACAACGACGCCACATTGAACTATTTTGATATTGACATGGATGGTCTTAGCTCCTGCGACGGGGACTGCGATGACAACGACTCGTCTAGCACAAACACAGGCAACGACGCCGACTGTGACACAGTCACCACCGGAGATGACTGTGATGACTACGACCCACTCAGCACTGTTAGAGCTGATGACGCCGACTGCGATGGCGACCTCACCGCTGACGACTGCGACGACGAAAACCCAGCCTTAACCTCACTAGATAGCGATTCAGATGGCTACTCGACATGTGACGGTGACTGCGACGACGGTGACGCGACCCTCACACCAGAGGACTACGACGCGGACGGTCTAAGTTCTTGTGGAGACACGATCAGTGAATGCTACACAATCGAGATGACAGACTCTTACGGTGATAGCTGGTCTGGTTCACACATCAGTATAGTTGTTGACGGTGTTGAGGCTACACAGGCTACCAACATGGGTAACTCTGTTGTTGAGACTATTGAGTACTGTTCAACATCCGCGATTACATTAGAGATGTACTTTGTCGATGTCGACATGTGGGACAATGAGATCGGTATTTTAATAACTGACTCAAGTAGCAATGTACTGTACTCCCTGATTTACGATACTTGGGAAACATCAAGCGAAAACAGCCAACTACTCTATTCAGCAGAAGGTGTTTACGATTGTGATGACTCAGATGCGGCATCAACCTTCTCAGACGAAGACGCTGATTGTGACTCTGTAATCACCGAAGACGACTGCGATGACACCGACACTTCGGTCGGCGATAAGTCAAATGACGCTGACTGCGACGGTACACTTACAGCCGACGACTGTGACGATGACGACGCAACACTAAACTTAGACGATGTTGACGGCGATCTGTGGTCAACATGTGACGGTGACTGTGACGATGACGACGCAACACTGAATCTGGATGATGCTGACGGCGATTATTGGACTACATGTGACAACGACTGTGACGACTCAGATTCAACACTGAATCTGGATGATGTTGACGGCGACGGTATCGCTACATGCGAGACATTTGTTACCTTCGATGACTGCTATGAAGTAATCATTAATGACAGCTACGGCGATGGTTGGAATGACTCAACGTTAGACTTCACTGTTGATGGTGTCCTTGAAGACAGCTTCACTGTTCTGACTGAAGACGATTATGACTTCCTAACCTTTGAGGTCTGTGTGACAGACGCATCTTCAGTCAGCATTGACTGGAATGACCTAACTTCATGGGACTCAGAGGTAGGCTTCACGGTCACGGACGACAGCGGGACTGTTGTAATCGCCGTCGCGAGTGGAGACCTAACTAACTACATTGATTACACTGGTAACTTAGCCACTATCTCAGAGTCATACTCAGACTGCGACGATAACGATAGTACTGTTTACGAGAACTGTACTCCGTAATTAAAAGGTTAGCTAAGATCTAAAAGAGCGGCGTGGATATCCACGCCGCTCTTTCTTTTTTGTCTAAGCGACTCGTCGTAATTCCATCAAATGCAATTACCTGCTATCATAGTCCGCATGAACTCACTTATTTTCTCGGCAGCCATATTAGCTCTACCGTCTTTCGCTGGAACTCTTGAGCCTGGTCAGGATTTAGACGAGGCGATAGGAGTACACATAACCAAAGACGGTCTAATGACCCTGGGAGATATAGTAGAGGGGGTAATGCCTAACGGCATACCCGTGACTGATATTTCAGGGGAGCAATTATGCTCCACCAGCGACCAGTCACCTCTAGCATATACGCTAGGTGACATGGAGATATACCTTACCGCTCAGTCGGTAGAGCTCGACACCTCAAACGGAATATTGGACTTCTGGTTTTACATGACCATGTCGTCAACTGCAACTACTCTGGACGTCTCTGGCGACTGCACCTTTTTGACAGACCTGGAAGAGACTTGCGGGGTGGAGCTCCCTGTTACTGCGATAACAGTGCACCTACCTGTTTCAATGGAGATTGTAGACGATGCCTTTGAGGTGGTTTCTGGAGATCTAGAGTTTACGATCTCACCCATAGGAAACATTTTGTCCGACTGCATACTCTCTGATGCCATCGGTACACTTTTGAACCAGAACGAAAACGCTATCTCAGACATGATCTACTCTTTGGTCGCACCAGCCCTCGAGGATGCAAGCAGTGACATTGATACGGTCATTGAAGAGGCCCTTGAAGCCTTGAATGTCTCTACAGATCTCTCCATCGGAGAGGCTACACTGGGCATAGATCTGTATCCCTCAGCTCTCACATTCTCAGAGAGTGGCATGGGAATCGGACTTGGCGCCAGAATCAGCGCACCTGACAATATTGACTCGTGCGTAGCTGAGCCTGGAGCGGGGTCAGACACACTCGGTGGATCTTGGCCCGTCCTAAGTGACACTGCACCCGGCAGTAATCTACCTTACGATATTGGACTACTAATAAACCGTGACTTCGTGGATCATCTTCTGTGGAACGTTTGGGCTGCTGGGGGGCTGTGTATTGACCTGTCGATCCTCAATGGAGTACCTGTCAACACCGATTTAATCGGCACCTTTCTAGACGATGAGTTCCACTCTATCTTCCCCTTAAGGGAGGATGCACAGGTTGAGGTGGTACCAGGAATGCCCCCTCTCGTAGAGTTTTACGATGACGCGCCCAGTATGGGGGTTCTTGTGGAGGACCTGTTTGTTGAACTTTACGCCAACCTCGACGGTAGGCGTACGCGGATTTTTCAGACTTCGATGGGTGGTGAAGTCGGTTTTGATCCTGGCATTACCTCTACAATGCTCGCGCCAGAGCTAATAATGGACGATGAGCTGTTTGTATTAGCGGAGCGCTGGAGTGACCTGTTGAGTCAGGGCTACGCCGCTGGGCTATCTGGGTTTGTGGACACTGTCTTAGCCACAGATATAATCCCGACAGATATTCTACCAACCATGTCCCTACCCACACTCATGGGGGCTGGTATTGATGGAGTGTTCTGGATCCCGACAGAAGACGGACAATGGCAAGGGGGCTACATCCTACTGGACACTGAGTCAGTAGTTCCCATAGAGGCTCCTGGCTGTTCTGGCGACGGAGCTCTCGGCTGCGACGCAAGCTCAGACGATCTTCTCTTGGCCTTTGGCTGCAGTAGCGATGATCCGCTAGGCTGCGGGGGTGAGTCATCAGGGTGCGGCGAGACAGAGGGCTCCGGCTGTGGCGACTCAGGGTGCTCAAGTGCACACACTGGGCGCCTACCATGGCCAGTTGGCAGGTGGTTTATATTTGGTCTAACCATGTGCGCCTTCAGAGTCAGAAGACGCTAGTTAACTAGCGAGCCAAGAGCCCGTTCAGCCTATTAACCTCAACCAAGAAACCAGCGCTATTGCTTATCTGCCTGCGCTCTGTACCGTGGTAATCGACGGGGTCAATATTGTTACCATTTCTATCGAGTTGATAATGCAGGTGAGGTCCCGTAGAGCGCCCTGTATTACCACTGGATGCGATAACCTCACCTTCACGTACGTGTTGGTTTGGGCTAACGTTTGAGCCAGACAAGTGTAAGAACTTAGCAAGAGTGCCGTCGGCAAACCGGACTTCCACGCAGCCGCCATTAGCGCCAGTGTTCCAGTTCACACGTGTGACCGTGCCCGCACGCGGGCTCACAACGTCGCCGCCAATATCCAGCTTGAAGTCCATTCCCCTATGAGTCGGACGATCCTTTAGTAAGGAGGTAATCTGCTCATAATTGTTAAGAGGTCCACGAATCAGACGCTTAGGCACCTCGACACCTTCTTCAGTCCAGTACGATGGATAGGCATCGCCCGGTGCGGTGTATTGATATGCATATAGAGTTCTGCTTAGTCTTCCGCTGGTGTAGGTCGCGACAGGGATCTCGATTCCGCCATCATCCAAAACCCTATACACAACAGAGATTCGATCTCCACCAAGTACATCACGCCTCAAATCCAGATCCCACATAAACAGCCTTGAGTAGACAGCGGCCAATGCTCCGGACTCTTCTCCTACTGCCCTCTGAAACGTACGGGCAAGAGAATGAGAGACCTCAACGTCCACATATTCCCACGATCCACCACCCAAGTCCAAAGCTGGAGCTGTAATATTTTGGGATGGATTAGACGACACATGCACGGCGGCGTCTGTTGCGATGTTTACCGCCCCAGTTCTAGCAACAGTGTTGCCCTGTGTCTGTTGGGTTGGTGCCGTTGACTCCGACACTACAAATCCCAGAGATGCTTGCATCGTATCCCCAACCATCGCACTGGCTACGGCTGGCGAGTCAACCGAATCGCCCCCCCGATTCACCACCATGTAAAGATTCAAAAGAAGTGAGCACCCAAGAAGACCATATAGCAGGTAAGGAGGCTGGTTTGGCGTGTAACGATCTGTTCGCATTTTTATGTTTACCCGTGATTGGTAAGAGAAAGTCATCCAACAGAGAGGGGATCTCTGTCTTAGAAGGGGGGAGTCTATGCAGATTCGCCCATTGCTATGGACGTGTCAAGACTTTCTTGGAAGTTTTTTTTCCTACAAGCCCAACAAGGGCTCATAAACCACCTCTAGTTCGGCGGCTCGACTGTCCCAACTGCAGTTTAGGCGTATGTTTTCTCGAGCCTGCTCTCCTATTTGATCCAAATCATCACGTGACAGCAGATGTTCGATCTTTTCCCCAAAGGCCGACTTGTCATAATTGGGAGAGACAAACACCCCAGGGAGAGGTCTGTAAGACCCTTCACAGCAGACCGTTGGCACACCCAACCCTAGATAGTTGAGTAACTTTATTGGATAGCCGCTACACGCCCCACGGGGGAGGGCTGCAACATCCGCGGCAGATATAATGTCTCTTGTCACTTGCCAGCTTCGCTCTTGAACCAACCTAAGACGTTCTGGTGGAAGACCTGAGCGCTCCCGCCAGCCAGTCAGATCGCTAGCTGATACCATTATCAAACCAACATCCTTTAGGCTGGCGACACCGTCAACAAGAACATCTAAGTCTTGGTATGCGTCGGGATTTCCTGCGTATACTACCCAACGCCTACCTTTTAGATCTAGCTCCGTTCGTATAGAGCTTGGATCTGCCCCTTCGAAATCAACAGGGTCAACCCCTGGTGGTACATACGACACCGACTGGCAACCAAACCCCTTCAAGAGACCTACCGCCTCTTCGGAAATTGCGACAGTCGCGTCGGCGCGTCGCGGCACCTGCCTATCCAACACCCCTCCTAGCCATGTAGCCGCCCGCTTCGCCGTGCTGCTCTTGAAATACTGGTGTAGCTCCTCTGACATTGTGTTGTGGTTGTTATAAACAACGGGAACATTGGTAAATAGACGTGAAAGGTACGCCGCAATTGGAGCCTCATAATTATGGGCATGGACTATATCAGCCTCTCTACCTATCCGTAAAAGATTAGCCGCCAATGCCAAATCCAAAGCTGGTTTTATAAGATCTGGGCCAGCCCTCAGGTTGTTGTAAAACGGCACACGTGGAGTACGAACAACCTCGTATTCTAAATCCGAAATCCCATCTATTTCACCGTGACCATAGGCAGCAACGATCACCCGGTGACCTCGCTTTGCAAGCGCCTTGGCCATTCCTCGCACATAGACCTGAGAGCCCTGCATAGTTGGATAAGGAAATGCAGCAGCCTGAACAATAGTCGCCATCTATAGGTACCCTAGCGACCTTAGGCGCCGACGTATTTCAACATCATCTGAGAGGTCTCGATGGGGGTCGCCACCAGCGCCTTGTTTACCAAACCACTCGCATCCTCGCTCAGTGTATCTGGGGCTAACGCCTTCTAGTGCGGACATTATAACCGAGCCATCACACCAATCAGGTATCGCCTCTCCCATGAGGGCCAGTAAAGTCGGGATACAGTCCTGCATACTCGCCTCTACCTGCACCCCACTACGGACGCCTTGACCATTCACAACAAGCACTCCATGCTGGCGGTGACTACCGTTCATCCCACGCCCCTTACCACCAACAAGTTCGTCGCCCTTCATTTTCCTAAAAGTTGTCCCTGTTGGCACTCTCCCAGAAGGCAGAAGCGTATAAGAAAAACCGTCTGAGAGGGCTCCTGTACCTCTCTCATTTAGGGTCAAAATAAGGTCTGATGACCGAGAGACACAGTCTCCGCTGTAGAGCTCTTCACGGCTCTCCACTTTAGCTACTACAGGCTCACCATCCACCTTCCAATCTAACAGATCAGAAATAAGCTTAGATGTGTCGATCTCCACCCCAAGTCTATCGCGACCTAATTTGTTTAAGTGAATCGTCGCCGAATAGTTCATCTCATCGGAGAACGCTGCGGTTTTTGAAAAATCAATATCTGCATATCTAGATGCGCTCTCGATTCTACCGACCAACCCATCAGGGAGCGCTCGCATTAGCGATTGTTGAGCTTCCGCAGGAAGGTGTTCTAGCGCCATCTCCTTAAGCTTATCGATCCAGCCAGATCCAGAGGCAAGCCCATTAGTTCCGCGATACGGATCTCTCTTGTAGGTCAACCAACCCATCTTCTCTAGATAGCGGTTCAGATATAAAGCGTAGTCACCAGACGGGCCAAATCCGTGATCAGATGCGATCATCACGACATCGGCTCCTGCAGCACTCAATATTCGCCCAAGGGAATCATCCAGCGCCTCATAAACCTGCTCTATGGCCCCCTTAAGCCTTGGATTATCCACAAACCTCGGCGAGGACTCATCGTGAAACATCCAGAAGTGATGAGAGACCGTGTCAGACTCGCCAAACAGCAATGTAAACAGACCCCAACGCTCCTGCTTTAACAACCAAATAGCTATTTCTTCTTTGCGTTCTATCTCTGACAAGAGAGAACTGAGCGCCTTTTCATGCCAGCCCTCCCCAATGTCTAGCTCCTGAAAGTCTGCAAAAGCCATCCCGCCAAACTGGGCTTTTAGCTCGTGAAAGAGGGCTGGAGGGTGACAAAACCTACCGTCGATTGATGTCGCCACAGGTGAGTCAAACCCAGAGATCATCACGCCGTCGTTCTTCTCGGGGGGGTAGGTTGTAGGCATGGCAATACACGCCGTTCGCACTCCCCGCCTAGAAAGGAGCGCGTGAATCGTGGGCACAGCTCTGTGGGTGGAATTTGTGAACTCTAGACCATACTCGCCCTCGACGCGATGCGTAAAATCAAAGATCCCGTGGACTCCAGGGGTACACCCCGTAATAAATGAGGACCACGAAGGAAGAGTCATTGGAGGGGTGGTCGAGTTTAATGGGGCGCTAACGCCTGTTTCGATTAGCTTCGCAATATTTGGGCAGAGCCCACGGGCTATCAGTGGGTCCAACACCCTAAAAGTGGCCCCATCTAGACCTACAACCAATGTTTTAGAACCACTCACAGGTCACACTCTAACTCGCCACCCTCCCGCCTGGCAGAAAGATATGTACTGGAGCAGGCGAGTTAGCCAAGAGTTCATCCACAACAGCGTTAGGAGCCTCGGCTGAGCCAGGCGGCTCTAATCCAGCAAGCCCGTTGACAACTACAGTTGTTGGAGACAACTTTGTCAGAACTTTGATGATGTCCAGAGTCTCTTCAACAGTGGACCCAGCGCGGACATTGTGAACTCGAGTATGCACCAAAGGTGTCCCTGACACCCATACGACCTGACCAAACTCAGCCCCAGCTATTGCCGCCTCTATGGGAGTGTCGTAAGAAAAGTCAGCCTCTGCGGGGAGCACCACGGATGCCCTAGAAAACCCGATATTTTCCGACCTCGAACGACTAATACAATACCTCAACAAGGTGAAGCCTGATATTAAACCTATAGTAAGTGAACCCACGATCATAGAGTCAACGTGCTGGCGATAGGCAAAGACACAACTAATCTGGCGCCGCCAGCTCGGTCGCCTCGCTCGATTATGCACTGACCGTTGTGACGCCTAATTACGCGAGCCACTACGGACAGCCCCACTCCCCCTCCGTGCCCTCGGGCTTTTGTTGAAAAGAACGGTTCCCACACTCTCTCCCGCAGCTCCTCCGGGATCCCAGGACCATCATCTTCAAATGAAATATCAACAACATCACCATTTTTTTGGCTCTCTATCCAAACGTTTCCCCCATTGTCACCCAATGCATCACGTGAGTTAAAGATCAGGTTCACAAAGATACTCTCAATCTCTTGAATCACCCCTAGTACCATGAGACCGCTAACGCCTAGTTTACGGTGAACTGTTACCTTTTCTCCCAAACTTTGATCTAGTGAATCGAGCACGCCTCTCAAGGCATCGTCCAGAATGAATTCTTGAGCCTCAACACCAACCCCTGAAGCCAACATCGATAACTGGTCTCCAAGGTCTGAACATCTCCCTAAAACATCAACGAACCGATCATATCTATTTTTGGCTTTGCCCTTAGAGCAGACACTCTTTAGACGATCAGCAGCAGCACTTATTGATGACACACAAGACCTGAGATCTCTAGCAAGCTCGATAACAACTAGCTCTGTGGTCTCAATACGCGCAGCTTGAGCCATTTCCAACTCGAGCTCCATTCGCTCTCGTATATCTCTAAGCGACAACAGCGTTGTGCCATCTATCAGGTTCACTGAAATACTTTCTACTACTGTATTACCATTCTCTCTGTCGAGATGAAACTCCTCCCGGTGACCCACCCGCGCTCCATAAGCATGGGCCGTAAATATCTCGTATTCACTTTTCCTCAAAGAATCCTTGAACTGACCAAGTTTCCCACCCAGCAGATTTTTAGCAGCCAGATTAGCCTCGCGGATTATCCCGCCCCGATCCACAACAATGATCCCATCACCAACACTATCCAGAAGGATCGCATATCTATTTGCCAGACTCGAATGCCTGACAATGAAGTAGACTGCCGTAGCAGCAGAAGAGATAGCAGCACACGGCAACATCAATTGATAGTCCGCTGTAAGCCCCATTGTCGCGATAATAGCCGACACGGCGCCAACGCCCAACAACACCGCAATAACTGCAAAAAACTTGGCCTCACGGTTACCTTTGAAGGCCAAATAATCAATCCAAATAGTTGCTGCGACCACAACTAAAAGAGCTAGGACTCCCACCCAATTCCGAAGAAGAACTAGGGTCCTCAAGTCTAAAATAGATCCGGCAAGGATACCAATAACTGAAAGCACCACCACCGGAACAACAATCCACTTTTTACGGTGTACCCTCCCCATCCATGCTGGCTGTAAGATCGTGGACAGAGGGACCACTACCATACCAACAAACTGTATTCGCCGTTGTAAATCCCCTGACTCAGAGAACAGATCCCACATGCCCGAAAAGGCAGGAGTTATCAAACTCATGCTGAAAAGATACCAGCCCCAAATAAGGAATTCTTCTCGCTGAAATCCAAATGCTGCGATGAGCAGAAATGTAATAGCCAACACCGTAAAAGCGCCTTCAACCATATAGGTCAAAAATCGTAGATGCCGATAGTGAGAGAGCACTTCAGCTCTTGTTCCCCACACCAGCTCACCTGACATTCTACCTTCACCGTATTTTCCAACCACAGTCAGCTGTAATTCGTGATGACCTGCCAGACTCTGCTCCGGTGGTACAGTCACCATGATGCGACCAATAGTGGAATCGACATCTGAAGTTTCGCTGAAGCTACCCACGCCACCAACAACTTCTCCGTCCCATGTCACCTGAGAAGAAAATAGGGCGCCGTATAACCCCCATGTCATCTGTTCAACATCCGAGGTTAATTCCAGGGGAATAGTCCAAGTAACTGTTGAGTCCCCAGCTATGCCTTGGGCCACAAAGTCGCCGACGAGGTCGAACGATTCGTGCTCAATTTCCGATGCTTGGGTTGCTATCGACTGAGAGGTCGCTGGATATGCCCCCCTAATGAATTCAACCTCTCCACCAACCGCTCGTCCCAGAAAAAGAAGCATCAAGCCTAGGACTACCAAAATGGCGGCAACATTCAACCACCAGTTGTTCCATAAACTAGTGAAAATAGTGTCTTTATTACTCATACACAGGCTCACCAGGAGTGACTTTGGACAACAGGATCGCCTTGCGAGCAGATGCCACCAACATATCTGGAGTAAACGGCTTATCCAAAAAAGCCCATGTGTCAGATGCACTCAGTTTTTCTGGGACCCGCCCACTGACGACCAGAACTGCAAGCCTTGGGTTTATCTTCGTAAAGTTCTTGGCCAGACTTATTCCGTTTTCAGAACCCATAATTACATCTGTAACTAACAACTGAAAGTCCTTCGGATTGTAATTCTCTCTGGCAATCTCCGACGACTCTGCCTGCGCCACAGTGAATCCTCTTAGACGCAATATTGAAACCATAACCTCCCTTATATTAGGCTCATCCTCTACAACCAGCACATGTCCAAGCTTTGTGCTTGCCACAGTAGGCTCTGAGTGTGCAGTGGCTTCAGAAGTGGGAATAAAAACCTCAAACCTGGCCCCGACTCCGCTCATGGGCGTAACAAAACTCACGCTTCCACCGTGCTCCCTCACTACGCGCTGGACAACCGACATGGCAAGCCCTGCTCCTAGATCTCTCCCTGCAGATGAAAAGAAAGGGCTCCAAACCATGTACGCGTGTTCTTTTGGAATAACTGGACCGTCATCTGTTACAGAGAACACAACGAAATCACCAGCTGCCTTTTCTGCTCTAATCTCGATCTGCCCTCTGCCTTGATCAGCCAACGCATCTCGAGCGTTAGTGACGAGGCTCAACAATACCTGCTCAATTTCTACCGCCTTACAGTGAACAGAGGGTAGATCTTCTCCGAAACTTTGTTTAAGGAAGACATTGTCAGGCAACGTTCCAGTTACCAGCTGACTTATACTCTCCACTAAGTCAATTGGATCAACAGAACGGCTTGGCTCGTTCCCACCGCGAACTATCGCCAACTGCCTCCTTGTACGCTCTGATGTCTCAACGATCAATCTCTCGATTCTATGTACAAGATCCGAGTCAACCGCTTCCACCTCGTGCTCCAACATGGTCAACTGTCCCAATACAGCCGAAAGAGTGTTGTTGTAATCGTGAGCTATTCCCCTTGCGACAATCCCAAGCGTCTCCATCCTAACGGATGAGATGATGCGTCCCTCTATCTGCCTCCTCTGGGTCACGTCCCGCAGTACTAGCAGGGCTAGATTATTCTCTAAGGCGACAGATACGCTATCAACGTGCACTGTACGCTCTGGTCCCCCTGCACCACGGCGAATGGGAAACCTCAACTCAGCAATTTCACCGGATCTGTTCGCCACATGCTTGCGACATAGCTCTATATCCAGCGGCTCAATTTTTTCAAAAAGGCATATAGTGCCTTCTTGCCACTCCAGCCAACCTCCAAGCAGTAAACGACCGCTAGCGTTCGACTCTACAACGATACCGCTGGAATCTACTACAATTATCGCATCAAAAGCCTCTGATACAAATTGTGCGTAACGCTCGGATGACGTGAGATACCTCCTAATCAGGAGGATCATCATAGAGACACAAACAGCGACAAAAACTAACACCAAGAGACTACCGTCCCCAACCATACCGTACCGCACCTGAGACAACAGCCACACACCCATAAGAGCCAAGACGACAGCCAGTACTATTCTAGCCTCGAATACACCTTGTAAACTGTGCTTGAAAGACTTTGCTATGCCATAAATCAAGGTCGCAACAGCTGTCAATTGCTCAAGAAGTCGCACATACGGGAGTATTGTGGAGTCTGGCCACCCCATAGCGACTGTCGCTATGGCGAATGATGCCACCCCAACAAACAACACGAACTGCCCTTGGCGCTCCTGAACAATAAACATCAGCGCAGTAATTCCAAAAAACGGGCTTAGCCCTATTGCGGCATGTCTTATCCTCAGTCTGTACTCCAAGCCCCCTGGCATGACCGACCACACATCTGCAAAAGTACAGATCGTTAGCCCCATCAACAAGCTGAAGAGCCCAGCTGCTACAAACTCCCCCCTAGTCTTACTAAAGAGACCTATGAGTAGTAAAACCACCCCTGTGACCGACAACACCGTCGCCCCAAACTCCAGCCTAAACTCTCTGAATTGCTGCCAGCGCTCTAGCTCGGCAAACTCTCCCACACTGACAGCATTGGCAACCCCCAAGTAACCGTGTGCCCCGGTCAAAGTTACCGTTAACAGATGGGAGTCAACAGCGGATTCAGAGATGACCGGGAGTCGCCCCAAGAGGGTTCCTTCTCCATCTAGTCGATCACCACCGTGTGATGAAAAGAGAGGAACATCTATACCATCCCATGTCACCGAAGCCATGTGCAAAGGTCGCTCCAATAAGACTGCTGGGTGTCTTATAGACTCGACATCTTGAACATCAACGGCGATTGAATAGGTAATCGTACTGTCGGTGGGCAGCGTCCGCTCACTTATCAAGAGAGGTATTTTTAGTGCGACAACTTCTGACGGATCTCCACCCTCAACGGTGACAGACAAAAGAGTAGTTGGATTGGGAGATACAGATGTTGTGCTGGGAGATGTGCCATAGCCCACTATGGCGCCACCCATGAACAAGAAGCACATAATGGAAAAGCACCAAGCTAAAACATTCATTGCCGAGAGTTTTCTCACAGGCATTCGCTTTGTGCCTAATTCACCCACTAATGCTCCTAATACCTCAATATTCTACATTGAATGAGTACGTCTACATATTGGCTAACAATAGAAAGCACCCACATGGACTTCCTCCCATATTTTAATGCCCTCGCATGCTCTCGTTAGACCAGCTAAAAGGCGCACATGACAAAGCGAACTCATCTCCAAGACCTACTCCGCCAATACAGTGCAAACGACAGAAGGGAGGAGCTATATAAAAGCAGAATGGAGGATCTACTACGCGAAAGTAAAACGCCGTTTTCTCGTGAACATTTCTCCCCAGGACACTTCACAGCGAGCGCATTCGTGCTCTCACCCGACCAGAGCAGTCTCCTGATGATATTCCACTCCAAATTGCACCGTTGGCTGCAACCAGGAGGACATATTGAGTCATCTGATACGGACGTCATTGCAGCCGCAATGCGAGAACTCTTAGAGGAGACAGGTGTCGCTGGCGGTACCGTTGTCGGAGACGGGCTGTTTGATCTAGATATTCACACGATCCCGGCACGTAAAGGAGATCCAGATCATAGCCACTTTGACCTCAGGATTCTCCTGGTGTCTGACTCTCTAGAGATCGCTGCGGACACGGACGCTGTAGACGCCAAGTGGGTACCTCTTGAGGATGTCAGCACGATAGAGTCAGACGAATCAGTTATGCGAGCTGTCGGTAAAATACTGAACACACGCGCTGATCCTTCCAACGACCTCAGCCTGTGAAAGGCTGACTATAGTTGGATATATTGAAGGAGAGACCGGACTGCCCGTAAGTGCTATTCGCACGGGTTGGGCCACCTTTCCCATCTTTCCTTCACACTCATTCTCCGTGAACGCCGTTAGCGCTGTCTCAACTGACACCTCACTCCATTCGGACAGTGATCCCAAAATGGCGCCGATCTTACTTAACCGCTCGAGAGAGTCACCCTTTAGGATGTGCTTCTTTATAGCCTTTGCGGGTCCGTACTCAGTGGGAGCAGTGAACACCCAAGCCACAGCGTCATCTAACTCGCGAAGAGTTTGACCTCGCTCTCGATATAAAGATATCAGCGGACCCACTATGGAAACATCTACGCCCTTGAGGTTTCCACCCCACTGCTCAACGTAATTTACAACTCTTTCTATGAGCTCATCAACACTCAATTCGCGAAGCTTTACACCGTTTAGCCAGCGTAATTTCTCTCGATCAAACTTAGCGGCTGTCTTAACAATTCTGTCCAAGCTGAACGCGTCAACTGTCTCCTGCCACCCCATAATTTCGCGATCGCCACCAGGGCTCCAACCCAAAAGTGAGAGGAAGTTCACCAGAGCCTCAGGTAGGTACCCAGACTCTCTGAAATCGCGAACATCTATCTCTGGAAGCTCGACACCCAATTTGTTGGCGATAGCGACAGCAGTGTCTATCCCATGATCTTTCTTTTTCATAAACCGCACGAGTAGATCTTCTGGGAGCCCTGTCAATAAAGCTAGGCTCTCCGGGTTGTGACCATTTGCACGCGCCGCGGCACGGGCGACCTTTGCCTTGTCGCGCTTAGACATCTTGCCGCCCTCCATGGAGAAGATCAGTGGCATGTGTCCGTGCTTAGGGGGCTCCCAGCCCAGAAGATCGTAGATCCTAAGATGTCTGGCTGTATTTTTTAGGTGCTCCTGAGCACGAAGAACGTGTGTGACTCCCATATGATGGTCGTCAACAACTACCGCCATATGGTAGGTCGGATAACCATCGCCCTTAAGTATAATGAAGTCGTCTAAGTCGCTGGCGGGAATGGTAATCTCTCCAAGAACCTCGTCTACAAACACAATGTCCCCAGGAGATGCAGAGCATCTAACGACCGGTGTTCGCCCCTCATCTCTATATTGGGCAAGCTGTTCGTCACTGTATTCCTGACGACTGTACCTGAACCCTTGCACGCTACCTTGAGCAGCCTCTCGCATTGCGTTCAGCTCATCACTGGATTCCCAAGCGTAGTAGGCTCCACCAGATTTCAACAACGCATCTACGTTTTCGCGATAGAGCCCCAGGCGTTGGGACTGGCGGTATGGCGCACCAGGACCCCCAACATTCGGACCCTCATCCCAGTCGAGCCCCAGCCACTGAAGGTCAGAACAAATAGCTTCCTCTGACTCTTTGGAAGAACGAGCAACATCGGTGTCCTCTAGACGGAGAACCATTTTGCCGCCTTTATTCCTAACGTAAAGCAGATTAAAAAGTGCTGTGCGTGCTCCCCCCACGTGCAATTGTCCTGTAGGTGACGGTGCAAATCGGCATCTTATTGTCATTCTTTCATCCGAATAATTGTTCTATTTTATGATTACGCGCTCCTGCTAACACGATGGTTGGTTAGCAGGAAATTTTGCCGAAGTAGATATTCCCCCAGCATTCTGACCACAGAAGCCAACCAACCTGATATAGTGAATTCGCTGCAGGAGGCGACTTGTCCACAGTTACACGAACGGTCTTATTTACCGACTTGGCGAACTATACTCAAACTGTTGGTAGATCTGACAGGAGTGAGTTGCGTAAGCTTATAGCTGAACACGAGAGGTTCACCTTGGCTGTGCTCACTCGGCACGGTGGTCGAGTGGTAAAAAATCTCGGCGACTCGTACATGGCTCTGTTTACTTCCGCCACTGATGCAATCCGAGCAGGAGTGGACGCAGTAGAACAGGGACAAAGAGCTGGAGGGCTCCTGATTCGGGCAGCATGCGCTACGGGAGATGTAGAAGAGATAGACGGAGACGCCTTTGGGGACGCCGTCAATTTAGCAGCACGAGTAATAGCCAAGACCCCGTCTGCCGAATTTTGGTTCTCGGAAAGCACAAAATACTGTATGAACCAGTCAGAGGTTGCCTGGGAGTGCACGGGCTCTTTTGAGATGAAGGGCTTTCCTGGAAAAATGCCTGTCTTTAGAGCCGTTATTCCTTCGAAGTGTGCCCTGCCTGAGCCCATAAAGGCGGCTGTTAAGCAAGGGCGTTTGACTGTAATGGAGAGAGGAGCGACTCTAACTACGCTCCCCCCAAATCCAACTATTCTACTCATGGATTACACACCTAACTCAGATGCTTTAGAGAGGTTGATATCGTCCCTACCTGTTCTAGAGCAGAGCCACATCTGGCTAGCAGTTTACAACATATCTCCTCTTGATAGGCACGAATGGCAAGACAGCGGCAGAGGATTAGTTGTCGGGGCTCCCAATGCCATTCGCAATGCCATAGAGCTTGTGGCTAACGAGGTGACCGCCTGTGACGATAGCCACACCATCATCTTTGACCTCGGAGAGACCGCCTCCTTGCAGATGATGTTGGGTGGACTTGCGCTACCTGTCGCGCCCATGGCTAACGTGGTCGACAGTTACTCCTACGATCTGCTACCTGACGGAGCCTGGAGCAACGAATCTGACAGTGCGGTGTTGCGGGTAAAAGTCAATGTATCAGGCGTCGCAATCACTGCTCTCTCAAAGGGGATAGAATTGAACGGACGGATAATGGCTCAGGGCGATACAGTCGCTCTAGAAGAGCAGTCCAACATAGTCCCACCATCCGGGACGATCAAATTCATACCAGTGTCGGGACAATACGCCGGACTGCTGATGTCGGCACCATCCTTAATGGTCGGCATAGCCAACGGAAGTACTGCTGAGATTGGTCGAGATCCCGCTCATCCAGGGCTCGCCCTACCAGATAGGCGGGGTCACGCGAACGTTAGGTGGTGCTCTGGACAGAAAGCAAGCAAAGCGCGCCAGGGCGGTTTCACTATGGACAGGGCACTAGCTGGACGGAGACAGGCCGCTGTCACGGTCGCTCACGATGGCTCATGGGAAATTCAGTCAATTCACGATCGTTGTATCACTTGGTTACTTCAAAACGGCAACGAACTCGAGAAAGTCGAGGGAACCGCTCCCGCTAAAGACGGCGATATTGTAGTAATGGGTACATCTATCGTTCGACTTATGAGCCCAAAAGAGTAAAGAGGCCAAAAGAGTAAAGAGG
This sequence comes from uncultured bacterium, assembly GCA_963934385.1. Lineage (GTDB taxonomy): Bacteria > Myxococcota_A > UBA796 > UBA796 > CAJQPC01 > CAWVYO01. The sequence goes on along the minus strand of CAWVYO010000003.1, from coordinate 14,548 downwards.
CCAAACGAAAGGGACTATAGATGGGTCAAAGAGACAGGGGGCGTACAACAAAAGAGCGCTTCCAAAACAAGAAAGTAAAAAGCGGTGATTCTGGACGGCAACCCCACACGGGTCAACCCTCTCGACCCAAGCAACTGAGCACACCCCGAAATGGGGTCATAGTCGAAGGCGGCAGTGAGCGGTGGCTGAAGCGAGGGTTTCAATGGGTCTACCCAAACGAACTATTAGCCAAACAGAACGGGCTGAAACCAGGAAAGCACGTTGACATAGTTAGTCAATCTGGAGAGAACTTAGGAAGAGGAATTTGGGACGACGGATGGATTTCCGTTCGAAGGTTCCTAAACAAACCGGCTCCAATTGATCAAGCCTTATTCTTAGACAGAATCACAACTGCTCGAAACCTTCGAGAGCAGATTATAGACGAAAAAACCACCGCATACAGGCTGGTCAACGCAGAGAATGACGGGCTACCTGGGATACGAATAGACATGTTTGGCGCACACGCGCTTATAAGCCTAGATAGCCCTTCTCTACTCTCAATTCTAGCAGACCTCACGGGAGCGCTAGAGACAGTCATGGACACACGCGGCGTATATCTGGCTTGGCGACCAGATCCGCGAGACAGCTTCGACCAAAAGACCGCCCCTAAACCACCCGGTCTCATCTCTGGGCACCCGCACAAGGGCCCACTAAGGGTCACCGAACGAGGAGTCGCTTGTCTAGTCGATCTGCACGGTGATAAATCGGTGGGTATCTTCCTAGACATGCGTTCAAACAGAGCTTGGTTAGAGAATCATTGGGGCGGAAAACGGATCCTGAACCTTTTCGCTCACACGGGGTTTTTCTCTGTGGTTGCAGCCATGCACGGCGCCAGCGAGGTAACTAGCGTCGACCTCTCTGGACACTATCTCGATCGAGCCGAGCAGAACTTTATTGCAAATGAGCTAGACCCTACGCCTCATAGTTTCATTGAAGGAGATGTAAGAAAGGTCTTGGACAGGTTCCGCAGAAAAGAAGAGAGCTTCGACATAGCAATTTTGGACCCTCCCTCTTTCTCTCACGGTCCCGAGGGAGTGTTAAGTCTAAAAAAGGATTTCCCAACTTTGGTGAGCTCAACACTAAAGGTAATTCAAGATGGGGGCTGGCTTGTCGCAGCTTTAAACCTCGGAGAGGTTAGCCCTAGAGATTTCCACGCTATGGTACACAAGGGGGCTCAAAAAGCTGGGTTCGCCCTGCAGCTAATTTTCGAAGGTGGACAAGGACCAGACTTTCCTGCACACGTGGACTTTCCCGAGGGTAGATACCTAAAATTTGGAATCTGGCGCAAAGTGGATCCAGTGTAGAGTGACAGTTGATGCCGACCAAACAACATAGACTACTCCTGCCGCGATCAAGAGAGGGAGTTCCTTACCATGCACCCGTAGTCACGATAGATTCGCCCAATGATGGAGCCACAGTTGTCATCACCGCAAACGTCCATGGGGACGAGGTCACGGGAGTGACGGTCGCACACAAGCTAATAGAGCTTCTACCAGATCAGATCCTTCGAGGAAAAGTCGTGATCTATCCCACAATGAACCCAGACGGCTTGGCCAAGATGACTCGAAAATGCCAGGGTCAAGATCTTAATCGCCTATTCCCAGGTGACGCTCTTGGCTCACCCGCCGATCGTTCTGCGCGGGTACTTTGGGATGATATAAACCGCCATCACCCCGATCTACTCATTGATCTTCACGCTGACTCACCAATCTCTGTCCCATACGCAATAGTAGACCGAGCCGTCACACTTGATGGGGAGAAAAGGAGCACTCTGGAAAAGAGAACCGAGATGCTGGCTAAAGCCACTGGTTTCACTGTGTTGCGAGAATACGCCGACAAGCAGTACGCAAACTACAACCTGCACAGATCACTGTCTGGAGCCATATGCAACAGGCTTCACACCCCGAGCTTAACTATAGAGGCGGGACCTAGGCTATTTGCCGACGAGACCATCGTAGGGGCTACAATACAGGCAGTCATGGGTACCCTGGGGGCCATAGGAACCACATTAAAACGAGCCGTGACTCACGCCACCAAGATCAACCACGATAACTTGCGGCGCTCTCCTGGTCCCAAGCCTACAAAAGAGGGGATTCTACGCCTAACTGTTGCACCGGGAGATCATGTTGAGAGAGGAACAATTGTAGCCGAAATACTAGACTTGAATGGGGGTACAATAGAAGTGCTAAGGTCAGCTGGAGACGCCTACGTGATCGCCCTGCCTGAGCGTATATGGACTAAGGCAGGAGTGGCGGTTGGCACTTTTGCCGTAGAAGACAATTAGCCTCTACAGACCGCTCAAGATCAGGTAGATCTTACCAGCGTTCGTGGCGACTTCGTCATTGAGTGGCGCCGATACCAGAAGGTCATCGAGACCGTCACCATTCACATCACCAGCACTTGAAACAGAATAGCCTGATTCGTCGTCGTTAGATTCACCTACGAAGCTGTAGGCTGCGACACCTACATCGTAGTAATCTGGAGAGGTGTGATTCGCCGAGAGGAGTAGATATGAAGACCCTATGCCAGATCCGGACAAATAGCTGGGAGCAGAGATCATAATATCATCGACACCGTCGCCATCAACATCGCCTGCCGCAGATACTCCAGTGACACTGTCGCCCGCATTGGAGCCCTCGAAATGGTAGTGGTAAGCCTGCATTGGCAAGACAGAATCGAGAACCCTCTCACCTGAATACAGGGTCGCTTCTCCACTGTCGGTCGTTGATACATCTATCCCTGGAGATGATATCAAGACGTCTCCAATTTGATCGTCATTGAAGTCACCCGCACTAGCCACACGCCAGCCCAAATGGTCTCCTGAGCCTTCACTTTCAAAGTTAATGTCGGCTTCTGACATCGAATACCCACGGTTAAAGAGTCTGTTGGTATCGCTAAGTATTATATATGCGCACCCGGCATCCGTTGCTTCTTCATCACAGTATGGCGCACCGACTATTACATCGCCTCGACCATCTAGATCCGCGTCTTCAAAACCTGCTACCGAGAACCCTGCTTTGTCACCAACATATAGGCCGCTGTTGCCGCTTATTCCGCTAAAACTGAGAGGGGAGCTAGATAAGTCATCAGTCCCAGAGGTAATCTCGTCACTGCGAAAAATATAGGCCATACCAGCACCTGCCTGCAAGAAGCTCAGATCCCAACCTGGTGCACCAACTACGATGTCACCATTGCTGTCGCCGTAAAAATCATCAACATAGGAAACCGAGTAACCAGCTTGATCCCCCGCATTTTCACCTACTAAAACACCGTCATTCCAACTCAAACTGGTGATACTATTGGCATTGAAAGAGTTTATACTCAGCCCTGACACCAAGTAGACCGCTCCTGCATTTGAACCTGAAGTATCGTCACCTGGCGCCCCTATGATCAGATCGTCGATCCCGTCGCCATCAAAGTCGCCACCACCTTCAAATGAGAAACCTAAAAGGTCCCCTACAGCGGCGCCCGTAAACATGACATCAGCATCTGCGGCCGACATAGTTCCTCTGACAGCAAGGCTCTTACCAAGAAAGATGTAGATCTTCCCCGCACTGGTACCCGTGTCACTATTATATGGGGCAGAGAACGCTATATCGCTAAGCCCATCGCCATCAATGTCACCTATGGTACCGACAGCATATCCAGCCTGATCGTAGGCATCTTCGCCTGTAAACTCGATAAATGAATTAGAGAGATTGGTAGCACTATCGACCAACCCATCGCAGGAATAGTCGTTCAACGGACCGTCGTCGGCTCCTGGATTTATATGGGACTCAGTGTCGTCACAGTCTGTACTTTCGGGAGCGTAGCCATTCGACTGACTACAGCTATTGATAGTCGATGATGTTGTCCCGTAACCATCGGAGTCATTGTCGATATACCATGTAGCTGCATCCAGAGCGGTGTCTTCATCTATGAATGTATCGCAATTGTTATCTAAGGTGTCACAGTACTCGTCAGCGCTGGGGTTTACAGCTCCGTTAGAATCATCGCAGTCAGTATTGTCTGTAATATATTCGCCCCCTCCCGTGCAGGCGGTGATGCCACTAGTAGGGTCCCCAAAACCATCGCTATCTGAATCTACGTACCACAAGCTAGCGTCAACAGAATCCCCTTCGTAGATGAACGTGTCGCAATCGTGATCGACTCCATCACAGTACTCGTCAGCACCTGGATAGGAAGTACTATCACCGTCATCGCAGTCACCAGAAAGCTCTACGTAATCATTAGGTTCGTAGCATGTGACCTTTAGATCGTCGCTGTCCCCAAAGCCATCGCCATCTAAATCTGCATACCAAGTAATCACATCTACAGCGTCGTCTTCGTCAATTTCTGTGTCGCAATCATTGTCAACCTGATCGCAGTATTCAAGGGCTTCTGGATAGATTGAGTTGTCTGCGTCATCACAGTCAGTGTAATCTAGTACATGTGTGGCAGATAGGTCATCGCAACTGCTTACTGGCGCGGCTGTTTCATCGCCAAAACTATCTCCATCTGAGTCTACATACCACGCAACTGCATCTACAGACGACGAGTCATCGATCAAGGTGTCGCAATTATTATCGATGAGGTCTAAACACATCTCGTCAGCGGATGGGTTCACATGCTCATCCAAGTCGTCGCAATCACCACCGATCAGAACATATCCATCCACAGCATCACACGAGATCAACTGATCATCTTCGAGAGATCCGTAGCCATCACCGTCACTGTCAACGTACCAGGCCACCTCAAGACCCACGTCAGGGTCCCTATCGTCACAGTCATCCACAAAGAAGACACCATCACCATCCATATCGATACTGGTCAGACGATCGTCAAACTCTTCGTTAGAAACCCCACTACAACCGCTTATGAACGCCAAAAAAAATGATAATACTACAGATGTTCTTACATACATGGTGGTATCCTACCGCAGACCCTTTACGGGCGCACTCGATAATCCAGTAAACTAAAGAACAACCTCGAAACGGTATCAACAAACACTATGGTAAAGCTCACCTTTTATGTGGCAATATCTTTACTCATTAGCACATTTTCAGTTGCTAACGGGTCAGTTCCAGACCCAACAGCAGAGTGGCGATTTGACGATTCCACGTCAGCTACTAGCGCCGTAGAGGAAGCTGGCTCTGGGTATGATCTTTCCATATCTGGTGGTTCTATAACGACGAGCTCATTAGACAGTTCGCTTGGTGGCAGTTGGGACTCAGGAAATACTCTGACCCTCAGCGGTTATCCCAGTAGTGGTGCAACTCACTCACCAGGCTCAGACCTCGCCTCAAGTAATATTTCGATCGCCATGTGGGTATATTCTAGTGGCTTCAGTTCATGTGGTAATGGTGGAGGTTGTACACTGGCATCTCTCGGAGTGACTGGACTTAATCCGTCGGGATTTTGGTTCTACCTGCAGTCCAATGGAGAATTATCCCTTATGGTGGGAAACGGGGGTAGCAGCACATCATTGAGCGGCGGCACCCTCAGCCCCTCTACTTGGCACCACGTTGCCTTTACCTTAGACGGTCAAGCTATCGCCATGTTCTTGGACGGTACTCCGGTAGTGTCAACCACATTGACCCACTACATTGGCTGGGGTAGCCAGGACTTCATTGTTGGTGCTATTAGCGGCTCTTCCACTGAGTTCTACGGCGAAATTGATGAACTGAAGCTATGGAACTCAGGGCTGAGTTCAGCCGAGGTCGTAGAGCTCTACGACAACTATGTAGACTCGGACGGTGACGGTTACAACGCCGCAGATGACTGCGATGGAACAAGCAGCGCAACGCATAATGGGGCTGACGAGTACTGCGACGGTGTAGACACTGACTGCGACGGCACACTAGACGAGAGTGACGCTCTAGACGCACTGGCGTGGTACGCCGACAACGACGGCGACAATTTTGGTGATCTGCTAAACTACGCAACTTCCTGCTACATTTCATCTGGTTACACCGCCAATAGTACCGACTGTGACGATGGCGACAGCTCGATTTATCCTGCTGCCGACGAATACTGCGACGGTGTCGACTCTGACTGCGACGGCACACTGGACAACACATATGCTCTCGACGCGAGCATGTGGTACGCGGATGCAGACGGTGACGGGTTCGGTGGAACATCGTCCACAACCGATTCATGCTCACAGCCCACCGGGTACGTCAGCAACGATACTGACTGCGACGACACTGCCCCCGCAACATATCCCGCCGCCGACGAATACTGTGATTCTATAGATAGCGACTGCGACGGACTAGTAGCCGATGACCATTCTCTCGATGCCTTAACTTGGTACGGTGACAACGATGGCGACAACTACGGAGACATCAATTCAACATACTTGGCCTGCTTTAGACCAAACAACTACGTCGCGGACTCTACTGACTGCAATGATGCCTCTGGTACTATATATCCCGGCGCTCCTGAACTCTGCGACAGCACTGACTCGGACTGCGACGGCGACGACCGAGAAGACGACTCACTAAACGCGCTTACATGGTACGCCGACAGCGACGGTGACACCTACGGGGACATCAATTCATCCACCCTATCTTGCGACCAACCAAGTGGCTACGGAACGGACACATCTGACTGCGATGACACAGATTCCTCTATATTCCCTGGTGCCACTGAGTTCTGCGACAACACAGACTCGGACTGCGATGGCGACGATCGAGAAGGCGAATCCATCGATGCCCTCACGTGGTACGCCGACAGCGACGGCGACAACTACGGCGATATCAATTCAACAACCCAAGCTTGTGACCAACCAAGTAGCTACGGCACGGACACATCTGACTGCGATGACACAAACGCAAATATATTTCCTGGGGCACCCGAGCTCTGCGACAACATCGACTCGGACTGCGATGGCGACGACAGGGAAGACGACTCCACCGATGCCCTCACGTGGTACGCCGACAGCGACGGTGACAGCTACGGGGACAGCGGGAGCACCACACTTGCATGTGATGAGCCGACCGGGTTCTTATCGGATTCATCCGACTGCGACGACTCCGCGACGAACACATACCCCGGAGCTCCTGAGTACTGTGACGGTGTAGACACCGATTGCGACAACACACTTGACGAAGACGACGCCTTAGACGCAGTCACATGGTACGCCGACACAGACATAGACAACTTTGGGGACATCAACAACACATGGGAGTCATGCTCACAACCCAGTGGCTACTTGATCGACTATTCGGACTGCGATGACGCAAACAGCGCCATATTCCCAGGAGCCCCTGAACAATGCGACACTACCGACTACGACTGCGATGGGGAGACCTACGACGACGAGTCTGTTGACGCCCTCACATGGTATGCGGACTTTGATGAAGATGGCTATGGAGACCTAGACAACCCCGCTGTGGCATGCCTTGAACCCTATGGATACGGCACTGACACTTCAGACTGTGACGACAACGATCCAGACATTTTTCCCGGGGCGACAGAGATCTACTATGATGGCGTCGATCAAGACTGCGACGAGGCTTCGGACTATGATGCAGATCTAGATGGTTACGACACCTTGGACTCAGGTGGGGAGGACTGCGACGACGACGATGAGCTTGTTAACCCAGACGCTGCAGAGATCTGGTACGACGGCATCGACCAAGACTGCGACGAGGCTTCGGACTACGACATGGACGGGGATGGGTTTGATTCCGAGACCTATGACGGCGAAGACTGTGATGACGGTGATGAGGATTCATATCCAGGGGCGCCGGACACTCCTTACGACGGTCTGATTCTCGACTGTAACCACTCTAGCGACTACGACGTCGATGGCGACGGCTACGACACCTCGGTGTTTGGTGGTCCTGACTGCGACGATGCTAACTCTGGCGTCAACCCCGACGCCGAAGAGATCTGGTACGACGGTGTAGACCAAGACTGCGACGACAACGATGACGACCAAGATGAGGATGGCTGGGCTATCGACGTGGACTGCGACGACGAAGATCCCGACCTCTACCCAAACGCTCCAGGATTAGACGAAGACTGTAATCCATTAGAGACAGGTGAAACTGGGATCACCGGTGAGACTGGGGACACAGGAGAGACAGAAGATACCGGAGGAGCAGGCTGGGGCGACAAGAACGACTCGGGTTGTGGGTGTAGCTCAACACCAAATGGAAACTTCGGCTGGATAGCTGCAATTTTCGCAGGGCTTATAGCTAGGCGTAGAAAAGACTAGCTGTGGCAATACTGCCTATTTCTCACGCAGACCCACCACACGGCTCACAATAGCCCTCCACCAAGAGTCTGGAAGGAGCTTACAGGCCATGATTTGCACCTTGTTTTTATACCCGACAACAACCCTAAACGAGGGCTTGGCTACTGTAAGGAGAACCTCGACCTCATGACCAACATCGCCGACATCGACCCACTGTTTTTTCACGGTGTCTAATTTTTCAATCAGCTGATCAGTCATATTGGCATATGGGCTACCCTCTGGCACATCTCCGCCCCACCGAGTGTCGAAGAAGCCAGTCTCTACCGGGCCGGGCTCAACTAGGGACACGGAGACGCCAAAGGGTTTCATTTCATATGCCAACCCCTCCGCCCAACCGCCCACAGCAAATTTAGACGCATTGTAACCAGAGGCCCCTGGCGCTCCTCGGCGCCCCGCAACTGAACCAATGACGATGAATCTACCTTTGCTCTGACGCAGAGCTGGCAGCGCGGCCCTAGAACAACTCAAAACACCGAAAAAATTCACCTCCATCATCTGGCGCACCTGAGAATCACTCAGTGTCTCGAAGCAGCCAAAGCTTCCTACACCTGCGTTTGCAACAAAGGCGTCTATCTTGCCATCTTGACGTAAAACTGAAGCCACCGCCGACATCACCTGAGTCGAATCCGTCACATCAACATTCAACACCTTCACTCCTGCCTTCTCGAGCTCCTCGCGACCAGCTTCGGAGCGCAAAGTCCCCCAGACGGACCAACCTAGACCAGACATCCTAACGGCGATATGACGTCCGATCCCCCTACTACAGCCCGTCACAATAAGAGTCTTACTCACAGTCCACCCCCTAACTGATCCCGATCTCCAGAACAGCCAACCTCACAGTCTTGGCGGATACGATCGGCTGGCAGAGGGCTCGCCATGTTGCCACGAAGACACTCCTCTAGGCAGACCGCTTCATCTGTCGCTAGCTCTGCCTCTTCTTCATGAGACTCTGGTTCAGCCTCCGTTTCCACTAAACCATTTGGTTGCGAAACATCTGGGGTTTCAATAGATGGGCTGCCCTTTCCACAGGCAGCTAACAACAAAAATAAAGTCCTAATCATAAAACAAGGGTAACTCGAAACAGGCTGTAGTGGCGCAAGCGTCCAGACTCGAATAAAGCGCAGTTACAGAAACAGCGTTCTGCCCGTGGAGCCTCGGTGCCAATATTAGCGACCTTCGTAGCCATCTTAGCCCTATTTGCAGGTGTGTTCTTAGCAAAAATAGAGGCTAAAACACCAAGGACTATGGCTATAATTCGAGGTGTTGCTCAGGGATTGGTTGCCACACTTGTGCTTGGACACGTACTTCCAGAGTCAGTTGAAGCGATTGGTCCAGCGGCTATAGTCCTAGCTGTCATCGGAGCGGCCGCTCCTCTTTTATTAGGCGACAAGCTCTCGTCGGCAGGTGGTGTGACCATGGTGGTGGCAGGGCTATCGCTACACGCCCTATTGGATGGGGCAGTACTAGCCGTAGCCGTAACAGCTGGAGAGTCACAACCCATCACAATAGCAGTAATAGCTCATCGTCTCCCCCTAGCACTGGTCTTAGCTACATGGCTACAACAGGCATGGGGTGACAAGGGTCCATGGCTCGGGGCTGTTGCTCTAAGCATAGCGACTATAGCTGGAGTATTACTAGGTTCGGAATTGGACTTCATCTCCAACCTTGGTCCATGGCTGATTCCACCTGTCGGAGGCATGCTCCTACACGTTCTATTCCATTCTAGAAAATGCGTGGCTTCACCTCATTTTCAGTCGGCGGGACTAATAGCTGGTTTGGCTGTAGGGCTTATTATTCCCCACTTTTAGGGAACCCTAACTACCTCATTTGCTGTAGGCGTTTAGCCACCCTAAAAGCGACCTCTAAACTCTGAGCGTGGTTCAGACGAGGGTCGCAAGTAGTCTGATAGCTCCTATTCAAATCTTCGTCGGAGAGGTTCTGAGCCCCACCAGTACACTCGGTCACGTCTTCGCCTGTAAGCTCAAGGTGGACGCCACCAAGCCACGTGCCTGCATTTTTGTGCACGTCGAAAGCCCCACCTATTTCATCTAAAATGTCCGAGAACGAGCGGGTCTTTACGCCCGAGGCTGTGGAGCGCGTGTTCCCGTGCATAGGATCGCAAGACCAGACTACGTTCAGCCCGGCCTCTTTAACGGCCTCTACAAGCGGCGGTAAAAGCTCTCGAACCTTGCCCGCACCAAATCTTGTAATTAGCGTAAGTCGCCCCTCTTCGTTGGTTGAATTGAGGGTCTTTACGACCGAAACCAGCTCCTGTGGCTTCATTGAAGGACCGACTTTTAAACCTATGGGGTTAGCGACACCTCTGAAGTACTCTATGTGAGCTCCGTCGAGTTTTCGAGTGCGATCACCGATCCAGAGCATGTGAGCGCCAAGGTTGTAGTACTTTGATCCTACAGCCTCTGTATGAGCCTCTTCATACGACAGCAATAGCCCCTCGTGAGAGGTGAATAACTCTACGCTCTTATGGCTATCAGCAGCTCCAGCACCAGTCACTTGCATAAACGCAAGAGCGTCGTGAATACGCTCCACTAAGTCCTCATACTCGTGTTTCCGCTCTGAGGCAGCCACAAACCCAAGCTCCCAATTCGAGGGGTTCTGAAGGTCGGCGAACCCACCAGCCAACAGCGCTCGGGAGTAGTTCAAAACTGCCGCTGAGCAGTGATAAGCGGTCAGCATTCTAAACGGATCGGGTGTTCTATGAGCGTGATCGTGACCGTTAACGATGTCGCCTCGGTAGGTGTTAAGCTCAACGCCGTCCACCGTCTCTGTAGGCTTAGATCGAGGCTTTCCAAACTGCCCCGCCATTCGTCCTACCCGCACAACAGGGAGTCGAGCCCCCCATGTCAACACGAGGCTCATAGCTAACAATACCTTCAAGCGATTCTCAATCGGAGTCTTTTTACAATCGGCGAATTGCTCTGCGCAGTCGCCCCCTTGTAATAGAAAGCATTCACCGCGCCCCGCGGCTGCAAGGTTGGCCTTCAGCGCGTCAACCTCGCCCGCATGAACCAACGGAGGGAGATCCTTCAACTGTGAGATCACACCCTTTAAGACCTCCTTATCGGGCCAGTCAGGCTGTTGAGATATCGGGAATGGCTGCCATGAGCCTGGAGTCCAAGCGCTCATCAGCCCGCCTGCTCAACAGCCGACGAGTCTTGTATGTAACGCTTTTCCTTGTACATCATCGCAACAGGAATAAACACGATAGCGGTTATCAACATACACCCTGCAAAGAAGAGGTAGTAGTCCGCCCCCTCTAGTTTGGATGTTCCGTCGGGGTTCTGAATAAAAACATTCACAGCCATTACAAAGAGGTTTCCAACGGAAACACTCATTAGGTTTGCCGCCATGATTAGCGACTTCATCTTTTTAGGAGCCTGTGTGTATGAGAACTCCAAGATAGTTATCGAAACCAAGATCTCAGCGACCGTGATGAGCCCGTAAGAGGCGAGCTGCCAACCAATATTGACAACCTCTCCCGCTACCAACTGGCTCTCGATCCATGCCGGCAACACGAAGGCAGGCACGGTAGCAAAGAAACCTATAGAGACTTTTCTTAGGGGAGTGAGTACCCAAACCTTTGAAACTGCCGGGTATATTACGTAGGAGAATAGAGGCACTAGCGTGAGGATTAGGATCGGATTGATGGCCTGAATCTGACTAGGTAGCCACTCAATGCCCATAAAATTCCTGTCCATCCTGTCGGCCTGTAGAACCCAGGCGGAGCCAGTCTGATCAAACAGCGCCCAGAACATGGCAACAAAGCAGTAGATCAATAACAGAGAACCGATGGATCTAAGCCCCTTGGAGGAGAAGGTCTCTCGCACGAAGTCCATTCCACCCGCAGGGATATGAACAAATACATTGCGACCCATCCAGAAAAGCAGGGTTGCGATAGCCATTAGGGCACCTGGAACACCAAACGCGATAGCTGGACCATACTCGGCAAGAAGAATAGGCGTTAACAGCGTTGAAGCCGCAGCGCCTAGGTTTATAGCTATATAAAACCAGGCAAATACTCGCTCTAGAAGTCCTGCATTTTCTTTACCGAACTGGTCACCAACGTGGGCGGAGACACAGGGTTTTATTCCTCCCGAGCCTATGGCTATTAGGGAGAGCCCTATCATGAGACCTGTACGAGTCTCGTCCATCGCAAGGGCAGCGTGCCCAACACAGTAGACAACCGAAAGGTATAGAATTGTGCGGTACTTGCCCAAAAAGGCGTCCGCAATAATGGCACCTAAAAGCGGGAAGAAATAGACGGCCGACGTGAAGGAGTGATACCAAGTCATCGCCTGCTCATCGGTGAGATAGTCGGCACCTCCTGTTGCGTCGACCATGTACTTGGTCATAAACACAACCAAGATCCCCTTCATCCCATAAAAAGAGAACCGCTCGGCGGCCTCGTTCGTGACGATGTAAGGGATACCCTTAGGCATCGTCTTGGTTGCTAGTGGGGCACTTCGGTATGTAGAACTACTCATTATTCAGTCCAAGTAATGGGTGTGTAAGTCGCGACATTGGGTATCACAATTTGGGCAAACATCCCAGAAATTTGGGGGATTTACGGGATCGAGACGTTCGACGCAAGGGGCTCGGAGCACATACGCTAGGGCGAAAAATAGCGTCCTAAGCGATTGTTACCGAGTCATTGAGGTAGACATCCTGTACGGCGTTAATAATAGCAACACCTTCTGAACGTGACTTCTGGAACGCCTTGCGCCCCAAGATAAGCCCCGTGCCGCCAGCTCTCTTATTAATGACAGCAGTGCGGATCGCTTGTGATAAATCTCCAGCTCCTGTAGAGGCTCCCCCTGAGTTGATTAGCCCAACCCTACCCATATAGCAGTTAGCAACTTGATAGCGGACCAAGTCGATAGGGTGGTCACCACACATCTCAGAATAGATTTTGTCGTTGAACTTACCATAAGAGGCGCCGTGTGCGTTTAAGGCCACGTAGCCGCCATTGTTAGTAGCCATCTTCTGCTTGATGATATCCGCCTGGATCGTAACACCGAGGTGGTTAGCCTGACCTGTAAGGTCTGCTGCAGCGGAATAGTCAACGCCATCGACCTTGAAGGCGCCACTTCGAAGGTAGCACCAAAGGACAGTAAACATGCCTAGCTCGTGAGCCCTTGAGAAGGCCTCTGAGACGGCTACAAGCTGCTGGCTTGTTTCTGGAGAACCAAAGTAGATTGTGGCCCCAACACCCGCCGCACCCATGTTCCAAGCGTCCTCGATTTGAGAGAACATCACCTGATCAAAAGTGTTCGGGTGAGAGATAAGCTCATTGTGGTTGATCTTAAGTATAAACGGGATCTTGTGGGCGTATTTTCGCGCCACAGAGCCGAGCACACCGTAGGTAGAGGCGACTCCATTACAGCCACCATCAATGGCCAGCTCGACGATATTATCTGGGTCAAAATACTCTGGATTTGGAGCAAAACTCGCGCCACCTGAATGCTCAATACCCTGATCTACAGGAAGTATTGAGACATACCCCGTTCCGCCCAGCCGACCGTGACCGTATAGCTGCTGGAGGGAGCGCAAAGTCTGAATATTGCGATCTGAATCACGCCAAATCCTGTCGATCACGTCGACACCTGGCTGGTGAATCTGGCTCTTCTTTACACCCTCGCAGGTATGTGTCAGCAAAGACTCTGCGTCGGCGCCTAAGATGGCTTGAAGCTGTGAGGTCGACATTTCTCTCTCCTAAAATCTTCTCAATCAAAGCGTTACTCGTCGTTCTCCCTTTGTGGCTCATCGATACTAGGATTGGCTAGAGCAACCACCCCTAATACAGAACAAATATAAGCGAGACACAAAGGGTTGAGACGTGCCGGCGAAAGATCTAGTTCGCCAAGAAACCGTCGATCATCTCGTCAGAGAGCTGACCAGGGTGACCACGCCAGAGGACGGTTCCGTCTTTCACGAGCGCCGCTGCAGGAATTCCACTTACCGCGTATGCTCGAGAGATTTCACCAGTCTCACGGCCCATAGCGTATGTGAGACTGTTCTCCGCTATAAACTCAGTTACGGCTTCGTCACTTGTGTCACGTGACTGCTTGGTGAGTCCTACGACTTCCATGCGGCCAGCGTATGCCTCAGACCTAGCCTGAAGTGCTGGGACCTCACGACGACAGTGTGGACACCATTTCTCCCAGAAAACTACTAGTGTTGTACCGCTTGATACGTCTGGGGCTTCGCCCTGGAACCAGTGCTCTCCTGTGACTGCTAGTGCAGGTG
>CAWVYO010000002.1:0-41063 GCA_963934385.1 uncultured bacterium | reverse complement strand
ATGCCGTGACCAAGTAAAAGCTAGTAGTGAACCGTTAAAAAACGGTCACCTGCTACTGCAACAACTCCCCGCGCAACCCCCGCAACTCAACCAGCGCCTTGCGATAGTCAATTCGTGCACGCAGGGCGTTTTGTCTCATCTGGATTAGGCTTGATTGAGCCTGCAACACCTCTCGCTCAAGACCGCGCCCAGCGTCGCGTAGCGCTACCTCTGCCGCCAGAGTCTGCTGAGCCAACTCAACTGTTCGATCAGATAGTTCCACTCGCTGATCCGCACTCTGGAGAGTCCTCACCGCCGAAGCCACCTGTTGGATTAGTGCGTTAGTGGCAGCCTCAGCGTTAGCATGCGACATTGCCAACATCGCAGTCTGGGTGTGTAGCATCCCTGTACTAGCTCTGTTGCCCAGTGGCGCGTTGAACTCAATACCTACAAAATGGCTCGGCAGAGCCATAGATGTCAGCTCAGCCAAGGAGGCTGAAAGCTTACCCTCCTCGTAACCACTCCAGCCCACCTGACCTACCAAAGAGAGGTTCGGCAGGGTCGCATGGCGAGCCCAAGAGACCTCTGCTTCTGCCTGATCAAGGGCAAGCCTCTGAAGGGCGATGTTGGGGTTTGAGGCTAGTGTAGCCTCAACAGAGCTCTGCATATCTACGTTCAATCCTACTTGTACCTCCCCAGGAAGTGTGCTCGGTAACAATTCCTCACCTACTTCCCAGCCCGTAAGCCTCGCTAAGTTGTCCATCGCCGCCAATAGCCCCTCTTCAGTATCTAAGAGAGAAAGCTCAGCGGTCGCTAGAGCGCTCGCAGCGCGTGCTGAGTCAACCGGAGCAGCGCTCCCCCCCTCCAACAACGCACTGACCACACGGGACTCCTCTGTCGCGACTACAACCGCGTTCTCTGCCAGATCCTTAGAGCCAGACGCCAACGCTAAATCCCAATAGGCCCTAGCCGTATCCAACCCAACAGCTATCCTCGCAGATTGTAGCCTCAACTCGGACTGATTAGTCGTATTTTCCGCTGTGGATATAGATCTAAGATTATATGATAATCGATGACCTGCGAGTAACTGCTGACTGAACTCAAGGGCAAAGTTAGTCTGGTGGGTTGTGTCAGTTGTCTCTGTGACTTCTTGACCCGAAACTGAGAAACTGTATTCTGCTGGGGGTGTTCGAATACCGTTGAATTTAAGGTTCCACGTCGTCCCTGTTGGCAGGGTCTGAGATAGACTAGAACCCCAACCCGCCATTGCCTGGTCGAGCCTGTAGACAAACCCCTGACCGCGCCCCTCACTAACCATAGGGCTGTAGTTGGCGTTAAGACCGAGCTGTATGTCACCCACTCCGCGAGCGCTCAACTCACGCCCCTCGCTAGCGAGAACTTCCGCCATAGCCACTGCTACGTCGGTGTTGTCGTCCCACGCTGCCTGAAGGGCATCGTTCAAAGAGACTTCTCTCGCCATAGTGACAGAGAGTAATAAAAAAGAGAGAGTCATTCGCGCTCCGATGCATTAGCCAAAACGTAACCCCAGTATCTCATAACAACGCCCCTAAGGTCGTCAAAAATCGTGTAGAGAATAGGGAGAAGAAAGAGAGTGAGCAAGGTTGCCGTGGCGAGGCCTCCTGCGACAGAGATACCCAGCGGGGCATATGGTATTCCAATAAAGGATCGGGTGCCAAATGCCATAGGCAAGAGACCTGTGATCGTGGTCATAGCTGTCATAAGGATTGGGCGCAACCGGCGCTCGCCAGCCATTATCAATGCCTCTTCTCGGCTGTGACCCTCATCTCGCAAGGTGGTCACCCTATCAATAAGAACGATCCCGTTGTTTACTACAACGCCTATTAATATGACCAAGCCGATCCCAACCATCATATCAAACGGCGTGTTCGTAAAGAATAGAGTCCAGTAGACTCCTATGCCAGCCATAGGCAGTGTCATAATGATCGCGAATGGCAACAGAAAGCTCTCAAACAGGATGCCCATAAGGAGAAAAACCAACACGGATGAAAGGATCATAGCCTTCTTTTGGGCGCCATAATCACCTTCTTTATCAGACTCGTAGCGATCTTTAGACCAACTTACCCCTGGAGGGAAAACAACTTGTTCCATCGCATCGACGATCTCCAACATCGCGTCTTCGTTGGTAATGTCCTCTTTTAGCTCCACATTAAGCTCCAACCCCGACACCCCATTCACTCTCCGGATAGTCCCAAACCCCTCAGCCTGTTCAAGATCCGTGACGGCTCTCAAGGGCACTGGCACCCCTGTAGTGCCATAGATCGGTAAGTTCATTAGAGCGTCGATGCCTGAGCGATCCTCAGCCGAGAAACGAGCCATTATGGGGTACTCAGAATCACCGTCCCTCCAATCACTCAGCCTGCGACCTCGCATCGCGAATCCTATCGTGGGGCCAACCCACGCCCCATTTAAACCAGACTGGTCTAAAGCGTCACGATCAAGCTGAAGCAGTAGTTCTGAATTACCTCCTCCTTCGAGTGGGTTTTCAACCTGCATAACTGAGTCCAAGTCAATAATCCGTTGACGAACCTCCTCGGTGACTTGAGCCAAAACCTCTGGATCGTCGCCCAAAATCTCGAAATTGATACTGTTGCCCCTAGCTCCACCGCCATTGCTACGAGAGACATAGATATCTACTCCGACAACAACAGGAAGCGTCTCTTCCACCTCTTCCATTACAGAAACGCGCTCGGATGCAGAGAGATCATCCGACAACTGAACTTGCAGGCGACCACGACCATTACCTCCGTCATATCGAATTCGATAAACATCGACCTGCCAATCCTCTCGACGAGAATCAACCCATTCCTCTAATACGTCGGTCACATCCTCCACTTCGGAGTGGGTGAAGTGACTACCGACCCGGTAATTGACTGTGAACTCCCCCATCATGCCATCGGAGGACTCCGAACACTGCACTACGCTCATTGGGATCATCACAGTGATAAACACCAGCCCTATGAGTCCCATTGAGCTGTCGTTGCGATGCAAAAGTAGCCACTTGAGCGCTCGTTTGTAGTGTTTTGTCAACCACAATATAGACTTAGGTTCATGCATCTTCTGATCTTTTACGAGCAGCGTAGATAAGGGAGTAAACAACAGCGCCACGACAAGGCTCGCCCCCAAAGCGTAGATAACAGGCATCCCGAGCTGACCCATAAAGAACGAAAACATAGCGTCATCGCTCATCAAAATTAGTGGTAAAAAGACCACCATGGTGGTCATAGTAGAGAGTAGTATAGCTAAGGACACCTCTCCCGTACCCGCAATAGCCGCCTCCTTAGGGGACTCTCCCATTTGTCGGTGCTTGAAGATAGTCTCAATAACAACGATTGAATTGTCCACTACCATCCCAACCGCAATCATCAGACCCAACAAGGTGAGTAGATTCATACTCCCACCAGTGGCAAAGACGACCCCTACCGTAGCCAGCATCGATAGAGGAATAGCTGCGGCTACCATGAGAGTCATTCGAATCTCTCTCAGGAACAAAAACAGCACAAAGACAGCTAATATACCTCCTTGAAAGGCGCTGTTCTTTAGGTTGTCTATGGCTTCAGTGATCGTTTCACCCTGATCAAAGAAGATAAAGGTCTGGATTAACTTCCCCGATTCAGATGTCTCTTCAGAGCTCCAATCGGATGCACTCGTCCCAGACAAAAGCATCCTGGCATCAGAGGTGACTGAGACAGTGTTTGCTGTGGATTCTTTGTAGATAGCGACACCGATCGCAGGTCGACCCTCAATTCTACCAATATCCGACGTTGGTTCCGCCATTAGGTTTACAGTGGCTACATCGCTAACGGTTAGCCCGCCCCCGATAGGGGTTTCCGCTATGTCTTCTACACTCTCCCAGACCGCTAGCGAGCGCAGGTAGCGTTCGGAGCCAAAATCAGTGACCACTCCTGCGGCGCCCTGAAAATTATCCGACATCAGAGAGCCCATGACAGACCCAAGGTCAACAGCGTGGGCCATGAGCTGCTCTCGGTCAAATTCGATTATGACTTGCTTAGGATTTAGACCCCATATGTCTACCTTTGCCACTCCTGGAAGCCGTTCTAGCTCAGCTAAAAGCCCCCTTTTAAGTGTAGCATATGGATCCGATATTCCCTCTGGAAGAGATACCCCCGCCCAAATCACAGGTTCGTCGTCTGGGTTGTACCTACGGAGTTGATAGTCACCAACGTCGTCGGGTAACTCCATCATCACCCGTTCCATTCGGTCAGCTATTGCGTTGTAGGCGTCTGCTGGTTCTGTAGACCCATGAAGCTCAATAAAAAACCCTGCATACTCTCTTGATGCCGAACTTCTAAGTGTTTTTATTCCAGCGACAGTAGACAACTGAGCCTCAACAGGTCTAACAATTGTCCGCTCAGCCTCAATAGTTGAGCTCTGTTCGTACGGTATCCAAGCCCACAAAAACGGAGGAGCGAAACCAGAAGGCATCATCTGCAGAGGAATCTTCGCGATCGCTCCTAAGCCAACCACGCAGATAGCCACTAGGAGCATAAGTACCGTCACAGGGCGACGAATGGCAAACGCTGGAAACAGCTTCCTCATAATATATAGCTCATGGTCTAAACCCCACTAGCAGAGCCCTCACCACGGGCATCAGAGAGGACTAAAGCAAACAGCTGATACACAACGGGGATAACAACTAGCGTAAGCAGAGTACTGACCAACAATCCAGAGATAAGAGTCAGCGCTAAAGGCTGCTGAAGCTCTGCACCCTGTCCGCCACCTATGGCTAGCGGGAGAAGCCCTAAGACCGTCGTCGCTGTAGTGATGATAATAGGACGTAGACGCAATGCTGCAGCCTTTTCAATGGCCTCTACAGTCTCTAAGCCTGACTCGCGGAGTCTGTTGATCGTATCAACCAAAACAATAGCGTTGTTAACAACGACCCCCGCCAATACAATAAGCCCTATCATTACTACTACCGAGAGCGGAACTCCAAGGGGTAGCAGCACTAGAACAACCCCCACGAGCGCTAGAGGCAGGGACATAAGAATAACAAACGGATGCACTAGACTCTCAAAAGTGCTCGCCATAATGATGTAGACCAAGAAAACAGCCATGCCGATCGCAAACTTCATAGACGCCGTTGAGCGCTCCATCTCTGTCTGTTGACCTGCTAGCTGCCAGGTGACGCCCGGGGGCCATGGCACCCGTGAGAGGGCTAAAGATGCGCTCTCGCCCCCAGAGCCTAGATCAAAGCCCGTTAGCGATGCCTCTACAACTACAACCCTAACTTGATCAACTCGTCTAATCTCAGAAGGGCCGACTCCTGACTCTAGATAAGCAACACTTGAAAGAGGGATTGGGGGGGTGACCTGCGGGTTGACGTTTATGTTCTCTATCTCTCTAGATGAACTACGATCGTCCTCTTGCAGTCGAACAAGTAGATCCTCACTGCGGTTACCTCGGCGGATACTAGTAGCCCTGACCCCCTGAACTTGATTGCGCAGAGAGGTGGCCACATCCGCGGCAGACAGTCCGTGACGCTCTAGGAGCTCACGCCTGTAAATAACCCGAAGTTCTGGAAACCCTCTAGAGAGAGAGCTCTGAACATCGTCTAGACCTTCAACACTCTCTAAAGCTTCGACAGCTAAATCTGAAACCTCTTGAAGTGCATAGAGATCGTCACCTTGAATTATTACCTCGATAGGAGTCCTGAATGAAAACAGGGTTGGGCTCCTAATCTGTTGACTTAGCCCAGTTATTTGCGACAGAGACCTGCGAAGCTCCGCCTTTACTCGATCCTCCTGTGCCACTGCGTGCCCCTCTAACTCTACCAGAACTCTAGCCGTGTGCGGTCCTTCATCTGAGCTAGTGTCAGCACCCCTTTCAGCTCCAATAACAGTCCACGCGGTCGCAATATCTGGATGGTTATTGGCTATCTCCTCAACTTGACCTATTAGCTCCAAATTCTCGGTAAGGGGTGTCCCAACAGGTAGAGAGGTCTCTATAGTGAAGCGCCCCTGTGAGAGGTTTGGAAGTAATTCCGAGCCCATTTGAGTTATACCAACAAGAGACAAACCCAACGCCAAAACGGCACCTGCTATGACAGACTTTGGGTGCTTTAACGCACTACTTAACCACCGCGGATAAGCACCCGAAAGAGCCCCCCAGCCCTTGTTAAACAGACCTCCGAAAAGGATGAAAAATCTTCTAAAAGGGCCGCCACCCTTTCTAAAGCCAGCGGTAGCAATCCTAGCTGTAAATGCCGCGGGGTAAACCCACAAGCTAACAACCAAACTCCAAACCAAATTGAGCAGCAGTCGCAACAAGAAGTAGAAGAAAAGAGGGTAGCGCCACTTCTTCTCTCTCATCCATTTGAGCCCTTCTTTGAACTCCCTAAAACAGTTAAACCTAGCGGCCTGCGTGATCCCCTTTAGACCGTGTGAACGGGGGATGTACACCTCTCTAGCCGCCAGCATTGGGATAAAGACCAAAGCCACCACTAATGAAGCAAGCAAGCTCACCACCACGGTCATGGCTAAGTCGCCAAACAGTTGTCCGGCAACCCCCTCAACAAACACTATAGGAAGGAACACCGCCACAGTGGTCAATGTCGAGGCCGTAACTGCTGCAGCGACCTCTCTTACCCCAGCAACTGAAGCGTCACGGTTGCTTTTGCCAGCCTCAACATGAACAGTAATAGCCTCCAACACAACAACGGCGTTATCGACCAACATTCCTATTCCTAGCGCCAAACCTCCAAGGGACATCATGTTCAAGCTGACGCCCTGTATGTACAAGGGCGCAAAAGTGACGATCACAGAGAGGGGTATTGCTGTGGCAATTATAGAGCTGGCTCGCATGGAGCCCAAGAAAAGAAACAACACACCTATTGCCAAGAAACCGCCGAACCAGGCGGTTTTGCTGAGGTTGCCCATTGCCGCCTCGATAAATGTAGCGCTGTCATCAAGTACGGTTGTGTTCATATTTGGTGGTAAGAAATCATCGTTACCTGACAAGAGTAACTTTACACTATTTGATGCCTCAACCATGTTCGCTTCGGCCTCGCGGAAGACCTCCAACTCAACCGCCTCATGACCACGCAAGTGCGTTACAACCTCTCGCTCTTTATAGCTCTGAGAAACTACAGCGACGTCTCGAAGCGGGACAGCCCAACCGTCACTCCTTCGAATTGAAATGTCGCGGATCTCTTCTAGTGTCGTGAGCTCCCCTACAACCCTCAATAGATAGTCTTTGTTTCCATCTCTAACCAAGCCGCCCGCCATATTTACGTTCTCGCTAGAGAGTGTCTGGCGGACCTGCTCTATTGACAGCCCTCTTGCAATAAGACGATCATGGTCTACCTCCACCTGAATTTCGGACTCTAACCCACCTCCAACTCGCACAGCAGCCACACCATTGACGCTCTCGATTATTGGACGAAGTGTTTCATCAGCATATTCTCGTAGGCGAGCTAGGGTCGTGGCAGTGTTGTCTATGGCTGACTCACCCGTCGCGATAGAGGTCGACTCCATAGATAGAGCTATCCTCATTATCGGTTCTAACGAGGGGTCGTAACGCAAGATAAGTGGCTTTGTCGCTCCATCAGGCATGCTCAGGGTCTGTAGCGACTCCCTTACAGACTGAGAACTAACGTGGATATCTGTGTCCCAATTAAACTCCAGAATTACATCTGATATACCCGCCCGAGAGCGAGACTCCAGCTCAACCAAACCATCAATCGTAGAGAGTGCGCTCTCGATCTGACGAGAGACTTGATGCTCCACCTCTTGGGGAGCAGCGCCGTCGTATTCTGTCCTTACGGTCAAGGTCGGATAGCTGATCTCAGGCATGAGATCTACCGGTAATTGAGACAGGGAAACTAGCCCAAACACCGCCATGCCGATGGCAAACATAAGAACGGTGACTGGCCTATCGACCACAAGGTCGAAGAAACCAGATTTATTGCTCATCAGTCGTAACCTCTTCGGTGACTTCCTCGGTGGCTTCCTCGGTGGCTTCCTCGGTGGCTTCCTCGGTGGCTACAGTAGAACCCATGGGGTCTGCCACGATAACCAGAGCGCCGTCTTGAATTAGCTCCATTCCACGTGAGATTACTGGTGTGCCTGCATCTAGTCCCTCGACCACCTCTATCCACTCCAAAACCTGACCCGAGTCCGAGCGCAAGGATGTCACATACTGGTCTGCTAAGGTTATAGGTGTACGAAAAGCCTGCATAGATGGCTCAGGCGGCTCTTCGTCCCCGTCGATAGCTTCCTCGGGTATCGCCTCGTCAACCTCTTCACTTTCACCGTCTTCTTCCTCGGGATCGGGCTCTGGAACGATCTCTTCGCCAACCAAAAAGACCGCCGCCAATCCCTCGTCTAGACGAACGGCTCGCCGTGGAACAATAACCACATCCTCATGATGCCCCACCTCAATCCTAGCTGACACAAACTGACCTGGTTTTAGGGTCGCCTGTTCAACTGGCAAAGCAACAGTCACACGAACCGTACCTTTTATTGGATCTACGGTTGGAGATATTCGCTCGATCCGACCTACGACCATCAACTCATCATCGTAGAGAGAAACCACCTCTACAGTCTGATCAACAGCCAAAGAATGAAGATCTCGTTCGGGCAATTCAAGAACAACTCTAAGGCGACTTAAATCTACTATCTGAAAGGCTCGGGCGGCTCCTGCAAGCTCTCCCTCGCGGATGTCCCGTATGGAAACCGTACCAGCTATTGGGCTGCGAAGTCTAGTGTGACCCTCTGTGGCCTCAGCTTCTGCCAGTGTAGTAGCAGCTGTCTGGGCGCCGTATCGCAATTCCTGAAGTTCTCTATCAGAGAGCGCTCCTTGACCCGCTAACACTTCACCTCTAGCCAACTCTCTCTCCGCACGTGCGACCTCGCTGGCAGCCCTAGAAAGCCCAGCATCCAAGTTCGCGTTGGCAATCGTAGCCAACACTTCCCCACGTCGAACCGAATCACCCTCTTCAACCGCTATAGAAAGGACTATACCCGAGGCTTCAGGGATAATATTCGCCTCGGCTTCAGACTCTACGACTCCAGTTGTCTCCAACCAAGCGCTCACACTACCTGTAATAGTTTTAAGAGTCTCAACGGTCTGCCTAGGACGATCGTCACCCCTTTCGATTGCAGAGTATTCTCCCCCACATGATGATCCTACCCCAACGACAAGAGTTGAAAATAGCATTGCTAGCAGCCGCGATGAGTTCATTGAGTGCCCCTACAGACCTCATTGGTCCGAAATCTTTAGGCTACTTCTATAACATGAGCGGAAAGGGGTCGCGTGTCACATCAAGTCATATCTCTAGTTACAATCCTTCTAGAGAACATGGTTCCCAACAATATCAAAAGCCACCCACTAATCCGAGTGGGTAAAACTCCCGCTACATTACACCCAAACATCGTCTCTTCTTCAAGCTCCACTTCTGGAGGCTCCGGGTAAGGGTAACAAGGGAACAGATCTGTATAGTTTCCTGCTACATCCACCGCTCTGGTGAAAATACAGTCTCGATTCAAGGGCGATAACCGACCAGTCACAGGGCGACTTCCGACGAGAGCAAACTGCCTCAGACGGGGACTTCTAGCCTGACCTCTGTAGAGTTCAACCCTAACTGGAAACGAGAAATCATCCCCTGCTGAGGTGAGGGTGTAAATCGTATTTCTTTCGCCCAAATGCTTAACATCTTCGATACCACCCCAGTCGGGGGCTGTAGTGTCATCTAACTGACCCGTCGAAAAGACACTAAGGCTGCCATTGGCCAACAGGGCGTACTCAGTGTCGGGCTCAAGCCGTTCAAGAGGGGTGACAACCAACAGATCGAAAACATTATCTAAGGCTCGCTCGATTGGTAAGCCATCTGCTGTGAACCTGAGGGAGGGTCTGTATACTGCACCATACGTGCTCACCTCTATCTCTACTCCTAAGCCACTGCTCACGAGTACCAACGAAATGCCCTCTAGACCGTCGGTCAAGGTTCTAAGGCGGCGTTGACCGTTATTGCGTCGCCACTGGGCTCTACGCGGCTCCCTCCAAAGGTCGGTCAACTCGGTGTTTGTTTCCCAAGGCGGAATCTCATCGCCTGCATACCCAGTAGGAATAGTGACCTCTTGTGGCAATGAGTCTAGGTTTTTTCCGTAGAGCCAGAAACTACCATTGAGTGGAAAATTAGTGTCTCCATTTGCCGGGACCGTTAGCGTCAAAACGGGCTGACCTGCCGCATTATCACCAGCAAATGCCGGGTTTGACAACCACGATAAAAATAGACAAAACAGCAACAAAGAGACCCTCCTTTTTTGCCAACCAAAACAGTCTATCAAAACCCATATTGTTTGAGAATCAAACTATGGCAGTTGGCGACGCTTGGGTTATCCCAAATGGCAGAATTATTGTGCTCTACAAACAGATGTAAATATGAGAGGTAACCACCATGAAAATAGGTATTCCGGCTGAGACGCAAAGCGGCGAGCGGAGGGTTGCAGCAACTCCTGACACTATTAAAAAGCTCGTAAAAATGGGTTTTGAAGTCTCAATACAAGCGGGTGCTGGTGAGCAGGCGCAATATTTAGACGCGGATTACACCGAGTCTGGAGCCACCGTAACCACTGACATAAGCTCAATCTGGAGTGACTCCGAATTAATACTAAAGGTCAACGCACCTGGAGAGCGCCAAGATGGTACTCACGAGGCCGACATCATACGAGAAAACGGTCACATCATTAGCTTACTATTTCCCGCACAAAATGAGGAGTTAGTGGCGCGTTTGGGCAAAAGAGGGGTCACAGCCCTCGCTTTAGATCAAATCCCACGCATATCTCGTGCACAGAAGATGGACGTTCTCTCCTCCATGGCAAACATCGCTGGCTACAGAGCTATAGTAGAGGCCTCTAACCTCTATGGCGGTTTCTTTGCTGGACAGATGACCGCTGCTGGAAAGACACGGCCCGCACAAGTCCTAGTCATCGGAGCTGGGGTCGCTGGTTTGGCTGCAATAGCAGCTGCTCGAGGCTTGGGAGCTGAAGTCCGCGCCTTCGACGTAAGACCTGCTGTAAAAGATCAGGTAGAGAGCTTGGGCGCAAAATTCTTAGAACTAGACTTTGAGGAAGATGACGACGGAGAAACCTCCGGTGGTTACGCTAAAACGATGTCTCCAGAATTTATAGCCGCTGAGATGGCGTTGTTTGCAGCTCAAGCAAAAGAGGTCAACATTATCGTCACGACGGCACTCATCCCAGGTCGTAAAGCTCCTGTACTGATCACAAAAGAGATGGTCGACACCATGAAACCAGGTTCGGTAGTTGTCGACCTTGCAGCCATTCAGGGTGGAAATTGCGGCTACACAGAGGCCAACAAAGTAATTGTTGCGAGCGGGGTAAACATTATTGGATACACCGACCTAACAAGCAGGCTTCCCACTCACGCCTCCCAGTTCTTCGGAACCAACATAGTAAACCTACTATCTGACATGGTTAGTGAGGATGGTTACGCGATTAACCTTGAAGACGAGGTGATTCGCAAGTCCTTAGTGCTACATAACGGCGACAAGATTTGGCCTCCTCCGCCAGACCCTGTAGTGGAAAAACCTGCAGTAGCCCCAACTCCTCAGGTGGACAATTCTACCTCGAAAAAGGCTGCAAAAGGCAACTCAAAACTAGCGTCGGCGTTTGGGATGACGATCGCAGTTGCAGCAATGGTGGCCGTAGGACTCTACGCAGAGGCAACCTTTGTTCAGCATCTAACCGTGTTCATATTGGCCTGCTTTGTGGGCTGGCAAGTAGTCTGGAACGTTACTCCAGCACTACACACACCGCTAATGAGCGTAACAAACGCTATTAGTGGAATTATCGTAGTTGGTGGAATGTTACAGGCAGCAGCGCCCGCGCTCTCAACCTCAGTCTGGCTGGGTGCCCTCGCAATCCTTGTCGCTAGTATCAATATCGCTGGTGGCTTTTTGGTCACGCAACGAATGCTTCAGATGTTCCGAAAGGAGGCAAACTAAGCCATGAGTATAGAAAACCTACCAAACGCAGCCTATCTTGTAGCCGCAATCCTATTCATAAGAAGCCTAGGGGGACTCTCAAACCAAGAGACCGCCCGCCGTGGAAATCTCTTTGGCATTATAGGCATGGTCATAGCCATGCTCGCCACAACCATTGATCCACGCGTAAGATCTGTAGTCGACGAGGCTGGCTTTGGCGCAGCCTACAACGTAATGATCGGCGCCGTCGTAATCGGTTTCGCCATCGGAACATTCTTGGCTGTCAGGGTCGTAATGACCGCCATGCCACAACTTGTCGCCCTGCTCCACAGCTTTGTAGGGCTCGCTGCGGTGCTGGTTGGTATGTCTACTTGGCTGGCACACCCACATGCTGGTACAGTCCACCAAATTGAGGTCTGGTTAGGAGTCGCTATTGGCGCGATCACCTTCACAGGCTCGATTATCGCATGGGGAAAGTTGCGGGGAAGCATCTCAGGAAGACCTCTTATCCTCCCAGCACGCCATCTTCTAAACGCCATTATAACTGGCTCCATTATCTTCTTGGCTGTTCCATTTATTAGTGGGGCCGCTGAACTTGATATGGCGACCATTACCTCATCAAGTTCCTTCTACATACTCATTGGAATGTCCGTGCTAGCTGGTCTACTCGGTATCCACTTGGTGATGTCCATTGGTGGCGCAGATATGCCAGTTGTAGTCTCACTTCTCAACAGCTACTCTGGCTGGGCAGCGGCGGCCACAGGCTTCATGCTAGAGAACGACCTACTCATCATCATCGGTGCACTGGTCGGTAGCTCAGGAGCGATACTCTCATTCATTATGTGTAAAGCGATGAACCGCTCAATATGGAACGTGATCTTTGGTGGCTTTGGGGCTAACGCTGGCAAGAAACCAGCCTCTGACGGAAGTGAGCCTACAGGCACAGTTACAGAGACAGATATCGCAGGTCTCGCAGAACTCGCCAGTTCAGCCAGATCGATATTCATCATTCCTGGATATGGAATGGCTGTCGCGAGAGCCCAGCACCTTGTCCACGAGATGACCACCATGCTACGAAAGGGCGGAGCAAACGTGTCTTACGTCATCCACCCAGTAGCTGGTCGCCTCCCAGGTCACATGAACGTACTCCTCGCAGAGGCTGGTGTCCCGTACGACACTGTCTTTGAGATGGACGAAGTCAACGACGACTGCCCCAACACAGATCTTGTGATTGTAATAGGAGCCAATGACATTGTAAATCCAGGGGCTGAGACCGATGAGTCAAGCCCGATCTACGGAATGCCCGTAATACAAGCCTGGAAAGCAGGAACTGTAGTAGTTCTGAAGCGAAGCTTGGGAGCAGGCTATGCAGGTGTTGGGAACCCGCTATTCTACAACGACAACACTGAAATGCTGTTTGGTGATGCACGAGAGACTATTCAGGGTGTGGTCGCCGCTCTTAGAGGGTAAGGTACCGCTACTCAACAGGAGAATATGATGAGGCATTTTTTGACGGCTATTATTTTTGCAGGATCTTTAACTGCAGTTGGCTGTAGCGAAACTAATAAAGAAACAGCAACGGTTGATACAGCAACGGTCGCCGATCCGACCTGGTATGGGGACATCCAACCAATAATTGGTGCCCACTGTCAGGGGTGCCACTCAGACACGGATAACTTTACATTTGCCCTAACCGACTACGAATCCGTCTCTGGGTTAGCGCCTATTCTGTTGGAGAAGATGGAGGGCAGTACAGAACCTCCATACCTAATGCCACCGTTTGGACACAGGGAGTCAGACGAGTGTGAGGAGCTGGGGGACTGGCGAGATGACAGTCGCCTATCTGAAGAGCAACTTACCGTATTTGGGGAGTGGATAGATGCTGGTACCCCAGAGGGTGATCCTAACGACACTGTAGATTACGACATCCCATCTCCATTGACCCTTCAGGGAGACGGAATCACCCGTTACTCTACAAGCGGCATCACCATTCCCGCTGGCGAATTCGACGACAAGTTCCTATGTTTCTCTGTAGACCCTGAGCTCTCTGAGGACGGATGGTTTGATGGTATAGAGATCCACGCTGGCAACGCCGAGGTGGTTCACCACGTGGTTGTCTTTGTAGATCCTGAGGGGGAGAGTGAAGCCCTAGGGGGAGATGACGGTATGTACCCTTGCTTTGGGGGCTCCAAAGTCAGCTCCGGCGCCGTAGCATATGCCTGGGCACCTGGTAGCCAGCCGCTAACATTAATGGAAGACTCTGGTTCCTACCTCCAGGCTGGCGGTAGGCTTGTCGTACAGATCCACTACCACCCCAACGGCAGAGAAGAGGTAGACCAAACGGACATTTCCGTACGATGGCTTGACGTAACTCCAAGCAAGCTGGCTGCAATGTTTGTATACGGTGGTGTCGATGCATCACAAGTAGACAGCGATCACTGGGTAGACACTCCTTTTATGATACCAGCAGGGGCCACCAACCACACTGAAGCTTGGGAGGAGACGCTCTATATCCCAATTCAATATAAGGTAAGACTCTGGGGTATCTTCCCACACATGCACCTAACTGGGACCGAAATAAAAGTAACGATTAATCGAGCTGACGGCACTGAACTCTGCCTCTCTCATATCCCCGCTTGGGACTTTGGGTGGCAGAGATCTTATCTGTTAGATGGCACCTATGATGAGATGCCAGAGCTATTTGACGGCGACGTACTCACTGTAAGTTGCACCTACAACAACAGCGATAGCAACGCTACACTTATGGAATATAGCGATGGAGAATCTATAGCGGATATCTCTGTTGGTGAAGAATCGGTTGACGAAATGTGCACCGCGATTTTAGGTGTAGTAGTTGAATTATAACCCAGCGGTGAACGGTTAATACAACAACGTAAACTCTCTACCAGACCTAGAGTTTAGTCTGAGTAGACGAGTCAGTCACAGGCACCCCAAAGCCCTATATCCCTACTCTTAGCATAGGCTTCATCAGCACTTAACAGATCCGCGTACGAAACATTTGGCTCAAATTCGAAACCTTCCGCGAACCCTTGACGGAGAAGATCTCTCTGAAAAAAACCAACTATTGGTTCATCACTCACCGTTACGTAGGCAAGAGTTCGCTCGTATCGATCCTCGCACTCAACATCAAACGACAACCAGACCCAATTACCGTCTAGTTGACTCTCAGTGTAGTCTGCAGCCTCTCGCCCATAACAATCACTATCACCTCCATTGTGATCTATTTCGGGTGTGTTTAGACCGATAATACGAACCGTCTCTCCACCCCACTTTGCTACGGCGTCAAAGGTATCCCCATCAACCACATAAGTGACCTCTACAAGCTCTGGCTCCCTACATGCATCTGCACTCTGAGGTAACAACTCCGGGTTCATCGAGGATAACGATTCAGGTACTCCTACAACTACGGTATCGTCGTCGACAGTTGTGGTAGTGGCGGTATCATCATTAGTTGCTGGCATACATGCGATGAGTAACAGAATCATAAGCGGCGAGTAACAAGAACCAACTTCTTAGGCGACAAACGTCCTACCCTCCTCGGCACCCTCCAGGAACTTTATGGGGCAATTAGGCATCGCGGCTATTCTTCCCCTATGGAGCTCTACTAACGCCTCCATTTGTGCGTCCGTTCGATCTGGGTCGTGGTGAAAAAGCAACAATTGTTCCACATCTGCAGCCGCCCCAATGTCTATGGCGTCCTCCATACAAGTGTGCCCCCAGCCCACTCTCCCGTTCAAATACTCCTCTCTTGTGTATTGAGCATCGAGAATCAAAATGTTTGAACCCTTAGCAAAGTCAATTAGCTTCTGGTTCTGCTCTTTTACCGCACTCTGTACGTCATCGAACTCTTCTCGTTCGTCCTCTGTCGGACATACACCGTCATAGATAATGTCACGATATGGTTCTACGTCGGTCATAAACGTAATGACCTTTCCGTCGGACTCCATACGGTATGCGAGTGTTGGGACTGGATGGTTCACATATTTCGGCGTCACAGTAATAGAGCCAACCTGAAACGATTCGAGCTCGTGAAGTGTACGAGGGCTAATGTCCGCTTGCAGCTGTGAGAAGTTCACCGGAAAATATGAGAACTGCATCTGATCAGCCAACACCTTGTCGAATGAACTTTGATGGTTGTGTGGGCCAAATATTCTAAGCTTATTTCCCTTGATGAAGGCGGGCAGAAAAAATGGTAACCCTTGAATGTGATCCCAGTGAGTATGAGTGATCAATAGGTGCACATCAGCACTGGTCCCACGCTCCCTGAGTAACTTATTGCCAAGACCTCTTATCCCTGTGCCAGCATCTATAATAATGAAGTCATCATTGTGGCGAATCTCTAGGCATGTGGTGTTCCCACCATACCGAACAGTGTCAGGACCTGGTGTCGGGATCGAGCCTCTTGTTCCCCAAAATTGAACCTCCACCTAATCTCCTCTGATAAATTCGTCAGCTTTATCTAACTCAACAACCAAAATAGAGTCTACTATACTCATAACCTCTCTTTCAGAAATATTTATTGCTTCGTATATTGCATCGGGGATTACAGGATATTTAAAATCTCCAACAAACCCCATTGTACCTCTACGCTTTACCGCAGCAGAAGCGATCGCTACAATCCAAGTAGTCATTCGATCAGACTCGTTCGGGGTATCGTAGAAGGCTACTCCATCCAAAAACTCATCCGGTAGCTTCCAACGTGCTGCCAAACGCATGCCTATCTTCTTGTGGTTAGTGCTAAAGACCGACTGCTCTACATCAGTAACAGAGCACTTGTTGGCTTTTGCCTCCATCACTGCTCGCTTGAACTCATCTGAGAAGTGCTGTATCAATAATGCTCGACCTATCAGGTGCAGCATTCCAACAACAAAGCACTTCTCACCGTCTTTGCGACTTAGTGGACTCCTTTTAGAGATAATATCCGACAAGACCGCAACTGCTACCGAGTGCCGCCAAAAATCCTCACTTGATACGGCGCCACCAGCCTGTATCTCAAAGGAATTCTTCACTGCAGTGGCGAGTGCCAGGTTGCGAATAGTATTCATTCCCATAAGGATCGTAGCCCGTCGAAGGTTACTAATGGGTTCGGCCCTGACGCCAAAATAGGAGGAATTGGAGACCTTTAGCACGCGTGCAGTCAACACTGGATCCATCTGAATTATTCGAACGAGCTCTAGCGCCGAAGAATTCAGATCATTCACAACGCGCAGCACCTTGGGTAAGGTGTAGTTAAGCGCCCCCATTCGATCCATGGCATTGTCTATTGCCTTAATCATACGCTTGAACCTCGTTACTCGTTACCTATGAAAGGTAACGCGTCTGTCGTCGTGGATCGATACATCTCCACTACTGCGGACTCAGTAGATGACCCCGCCCCAGTTAGCTCACCTACATTCATTTGAATCAGATAGGTACCGCTTTCGATTGGTTCAAAATCCAAATACGTATACTGACTACTTTCGTTAGATGTAGATTGCTCAATATGTTCACCTGTAGACGACACGATAGACAAACTCACAGTTGTTCTAACCTCTGACAACCCTATAAAACGGTAGGAGTTACCTTGGAGCAGCGTGGTCTCTACTAGTGAAAAATCGTGCTGAGCCAGGAGACCCATAGAGGTGGCACCAATACTGTATTGAGCCTCTATAGCCTCTTGAATAGGGTCTGCAGCGAAATTCAATTGGTACGCGAGACCCCAAATAATAAGACTCACACTTCGTAGCGAAAACCAAAAAACCGCGACGGTTACAGCGAAACCAGGAACCCTCCAGTCACTCGTTACTTCGGTGGCTCCCTTCACCTTATAGAAAACAGGGACACTTATCCACATTAGGTAGATGCCGTAAAACAAGCCAATCTTGGCAAGAATTGATCCAAAGATTTCACCGCCAGCCAAAGAAAGCAATACGCCCAAAAGTGAGGAGAGCAACACCGGCGTGTGAAGTAGGGCAAAAAGAACAAAGCCTTGATATCCACGGCTTTCACCGCCAAACAATGGCGCTAATCGATTAGAGATAACCCCCAACACCAAACTCAACAGGACTACGCCCGTGATCCAGTCTCCGATAAACAACAGCGCCGGGCCCACTCCGCTTGCCTGCGTCATGAATGAGAAGGGTAATACCACTGCCAGCGCCGTCAGTGGCAGCAGATACCCAAACAGCACCCCTTTCGGGGCTAATTGTTCGTCTGACACACTCTGCCAGTACTCACCAGTGGGTTTGGTAATAATGTCGACTATGCGATCAATCATTTTTTTGAAGTGCCCAACTATTAAAGAGGGCAATATCCTGTGCCATCGGAGTGCAGATCTTCCATTTCGAGATCGGTAAGTACCCTATCGAATATTAGAATGTCATCGATAGGTCCGTCCCACCATTGCCCATTGAAGGTCTTGCCAGTACCAAACCTCAAGCCGCCATCTGATGCGGCCATTGCCCTAGGTGCTATTGGCTTGCCGATACCATCTATGTAGATCTGAGTCATATCGTCCGACTGAGTGTGGGTAATTGCCACATGGTGCCAAAGACCGGCTGTAAGAGTACCACTGCAAAACTCTTGCCCACCAATGAATGAAGAGATCTGTCCTCCACAGGTATCATCTACATAAAGAAGGGTACGACCTAAGCCTGTACCGTCTAAAATCTGAACCAAGGTGCGGTCCTCGCCAACAAAGCTCGAACCATCAAACCTTGCCCGAAGAGATACGGTAAAGTCACCTGTTGATACGGAGTACGAGTCAGCACCTGCTAGCTCAAAGTAACCAGTTGAGCCATCTAGATGTACGGCATCGCCTGAAGTCCCGTCACCTATAGTAAAACCACCCTGTACCTGAACAGACTGACTCTGACCGTGATCCAACAAATCGCCGTTTCCGTCTACCGAACCATCAAACCAAGTATACGGTGTCTCTGGCAACTCTAAACAACCTGGATCACACGTCGGCAAGCCCGTGGCGTATAGAGCCTGAACATCTGCCTCGTCTAATGTGACACTCATGATCGCGACCTCGTCTATCGCTCCGTCAAAGTACTGGCTAGATGCTGTTTTTCCTACACCAAACAGGTAACCCCCATCTGCTAGCTCCATAAACCTGTCAGCCTCGCCTTCGAGCACACCATTTAAGTAGATTGCTATCTTTCCTGTCGTGCGGTTTCTCGTCAGCACTACATGGTTCCATTGACCAGCATTCAGCGGCGTAGTCCCACACAGAGTAGCGCCACCCAAGTACGATGTGAGAGCGTTTCCACAGCTTGTAGAGCGGTAGAGAAGCGTACGACCAACTCCCTGTCCGTCAAGCTGCTGGAAGATAGCTTCGTTGCCATTTGGAACCTCAGAATCCGGCTTTAGCCACGCTGAAAATGTGAAGTCCATGGTCCATAGGTCAGGGTACTCTGGATCGAGCGCCGCCAAGTAACTGTTACCTCCAAGATCAACTCCTTTGCCGTCCATCCCGTCAATCCAAAGGGGGCTACCCATCAGGGATACCTCGCTAGGCTCATAACTAGAGTCAGCGATAGCCACACCTGATCCATCATCCATATGTAGCAACATTTGAACGTTATCAGTGACTGCACAAGCTACATCAAACGCAACTTCGTCACTCGTTGACTCCCACTCGTCTTCGGCGATCAACTCAATTGTATGTGCACCACCTGGCGCCTCTTCAAAATAGAGTGAGACTGAACCATCAACTGGCGCCATCTCGGTAAGATAGACCTCGCCATCCAACATCCACGTCAACAAGAGATCCTCAGGCGTATCAGCGTCAAAAACAATGCCCGTTATGGTCACCGAATCTCCCTGAACCAACGTTACTGGGGTAGGATCCAAAGATACGACCGGCGCCGTATTTCCGATCCACATCACAGAGTCTGTATGAAGCGCTTCGTCATCTTGCACTGACATCTCTGCCGTGTTTTGACCATATTCACATGTAATATTAGCCACAATGCCGCTGCTATCTATGTCAAAATTTACTGCTTCGCCGTTTACTTCGACGGTCGCCACCAACCCTTCGGGGTCAAATACTCCAGTCAAGTCAGCCGTAAGCTCTAAGCTTGTCGCTGGGACTATGATTTCAGAATCACTTGGGTTCACTATTTCAAGGAGCTCTACATCGTTAACTGAAGTAGTGCCCGTCTCTCCGGTGTGAGTTGTCTGACCGGTGTGACCAGTCTCACCAGTGTGACTGGTCACGCCAGTGTCATCGCCTTTACCACATGCAACAAGCATGATGACGGCCGTAAAAATTGTGCTGATTCGCATTAGTTTTTCCTGTTCATATGTATTTCGCGCGCTGGTGAGTCTTTTATGATGCAGACCCACATTCGGTGTTTTGCCTGATTATTGTATCTGGTTTTGCGACGGAGTGTAGCCAATGGATAAATCTATTGAAAAAAGCAACCTTGCGATCTTGCTGTTGATCATGGCAACATCCGAAATCAACTCTGCATGGCACTGGAGTGCAACAATGATTTCGTCGATCCCTTTGTTATGGTCTTTCCTTTTTTTAGGGGTCGCCCAAGCTAATGATGTCCCTGACATATCAACACCTGTCATTGGGACAGAATCTCCAACCTCTGCCGCAGCGATACTGCATGTAGAGGAATATGTAAATGTCGGAAACGCCTTTGGAACTGAATCCGATGCTGCACTCTTTCAGGGCGCGGCTATGGCCACTATGGGTATTCCCGAGAGAAACATCATCACCAACAGCCGTGGTGACCGTTCAAAGATGAGAAGGGCTGTAAGAAGTGCCGCGGGACGCGTCACCGACGGTGGGACACTATGGGTGTATTTCTCAGGACACGGTTTCGCTAACGAAGACGGTTGGTTCATGCTGGGCAAAGACACGCGAGCCGACGGATCTAGGATAAATCAAGACGGTATCTCAATCGCTGAAATTGAAGAGTGGGGCGCTGGCGAAAATATAGGAAATATCGTCCTTGTATTGGATGCCACCTTCTCGGGAAGAGGAAGAACTAGAGAACCTGTTCTAGACCGCGCTGTCGCGAGACTGGAGACATTTCAGACCGATAACGATCGTCTCACTGTTTGGTCGGCTGACCAAGACATGTTGCTGGCTCCGATCTGGGAGACGGCAAACCAAGGACTATTCACTTGGATGGTCACCGCAGCCATTCGTGGATGGGCCGACGGATCTCTAAGTGGCGAGACCGACGGTACTGTAACTCTGCATGAAGCACAGGCATGGGTTCGCCAACAAAATACAAGGTTAGCCCGACGACACGTTTCGTCAGTAAATGATGACAAAGGCATAATTTTGTCCGTCGGTGACTTAGAAACACCTCCAAACGACGATATTTGGACACCTTTCGAGAGAGTCTATAGAGGCGGAACACTGGCTCAATCTGTTCGACAAATAAGAGAACGCGGGACTGAAGCGTTCCAGGCAGCCATGGAGATTGAGAGTGATGAACTACGAATACAATGGCTGGAGAACTTCATTACTGAATACGAGAGACCTACAGCACAGGTAACCGTTGGAGTATGGGTACCAGAGATGGCCGAGGCTACACAGGCGCTTCACGCCCTTAGAAACCAACCTGCACCTGTGGCAATAGCGGTTGAACCAACAACATCTACAGAGTTGGTTGAAGCTGAAACGGATACCGAGCCCGCGGTCGTCGAAGCCACCCCCGTCGTTACCGCTACCGAAAACAGCACAGTAGCGCAAGCCCCAGCTCCTACGGCTTCAACTAGACCACCTGGTATACCACCGGGCTGTAGCAATCTCCTGGCTATTGAACCCTTCGCTCTTATGGGGCGCCTTGGTGAAGAATTGCGCCAATGTCTAGAGGAGAGAATAGGAACAGTTGAGCTTCAGACCGAGAAGAAAGACATATCCAGAGTCCTCATGGTTGACGCAGATGCCAGGCAAGACTCAGTTGAATTGTTGAGGCTCATGGGAAGGCACCTAGCGGACATAGATCGGTCGGATCCAGACCTCTGTTTCATGTATGCACTAAGCCTCTCACAGTTAGAATTGGATCGTGCTGAAGAGGCTATTCGATGGGCGGACTACGCGCTTGAAAACAAACAGGAGTGGCGTCGAGAAACCTATGAGAGCAGGGTTTATAACTTGTTTAGATTGAAAACAGAGACGGCTAACAAACTATGGGTGCACTACGATGCCGCATACGTTGTCGATAGAGATCCGGCGACATCCGAAGTGTCTGAACTTTGGAGAAACAACACAAAACAATATGCTCGTGAGTGGCTCGACTACGCCTTTGCGAGCCGACAAGAAACTTCTGTTGCCAGAGTTTTGTGTATCACCGCCGCTGGAACTAGTGATTTCTGCGAAGAGCGCGAAGAATAACTATCGCTCTACTGCGGCTGATAAAGCTCGGTACGACATCGCTCCAACGCTAACCTGCTTGACCCTACCATCTGGGCTTACGACTACTGTTGTTGGTAAAACAGAAACGTCGTACTCATCTGAGACAGATCCCGCCATTATGATCGGGTATTCAGCACCTAGCCGCTCAGCAGTAGAGACTGCATCGGATTCACTCCTCTCAGTAGCCAAGCCAAGCAAAACAACCTCGGGGTGCTCAGAGGCATAACGAGCAAAATCTGGTATTTCAGAAACACACGGGCCGCACCAGCTTGCCCAAAAATTAAGAACAACTGTTTTGCCGAGATACTGAGATAGTTGATGTTCCTCACCGTTTACATCTACAAGAGTAAAGTCAGGAGCGAACTCTGGCAGTTTAGGTTTTGGTTGTAAAAAGTCCCACGCAATTGAGACGAATATCACAGCAATTAAGCCTAACCCGTAGACCTTTATAATATCTTTTGTTCCTTGCCAGCGCTCTGTAGTCATTGTCGATCCAGCGGTTCGTAGTTCGGTTTGAATATTGTATAGTGCCCCTCCTCGCCATAGTGCGACTCGCTCTCAGCGGCTATGTCGCTAAGTCGTGAGAGAGTCCGCTCGACGTTATCTTGTGCGAACCTGTCTACCAGACCCGTTGGTAGGTTTCCAGCGGTATCCGCTCGCCCCTCGTACACAACTATAACTCCATCATCTATAGACAATAGAGTCCAAGAGCCTTCATTTACTGGTGTGTAAACTGCCGCTAAGGCTTCTCTCTGAAGATCCAAAGGTAGACCATATAGAGATGCTGGTCCGTTCTCAACACCCCTCCACTCTCTCCTCCAGATCAATCCGCCAGAACCCTCATAAACATCATTATCGCTTGATATCTCGATTACCCAACACCGATCTGACAATGGGAACGGCAAATTCAACAGTTGATAAAGTACCTTTCTCTCAGGAGATGACCCCGCCATAGTGTGCTCTACAAGCTCCGCTGAAAGGTGTAGGTGAGGATCATCAATAATGGCAATCCAGACGGCTCTTGGAGATTCGTCTACAAAAGACAACCCCAACACTCTGTCGGGTCCAGATATCTGGGGCAGTCTTCTTGCGACAATCTCCCCATTGCTTACATCTTGCCAGTCACTCTCTGTGACATCCAATACTGACGACAAATCGCCCAAAAAAGGCAACGCTTCTTGCCAAGCACCCAAGAGACTTGGAGCCGAAGGCGCAGCCACAGCAGTGGCTGACATTGCAGAAATTGCAGCGGTGGCTAAATAACCCAAAGAGTTTAGGGTTTTTTCTATTGTGAAAGCGTCCTGATGTAAGCCACTATCTCTGCTATACGAGCGTCATCTAGAGCTGCTCCAAACGGTGCCATTAGAGGTGACTTTCCTACAGCGGCGCCGCCGTTCTTTATTACATTTGCGACTGAATCGTCTGTGCGGGTAGCCCAAAATGCTACATCAGTGAAGTCTGCAGGTCTAACCGGTAAAGCTGCTGATGCAGCCCCATCTCCAGCACCTGTTGCACCGTGACACGCTGAACACATAGCGGCGAAATCACTAGCGCCATCAGCCAATACAGTAGAAGGGGCCAAGAGAGTCAAAGCCAAGAGAAACTTATTCATTTTCGTACTCCTAAGTATGTTGTCAGTAGCTTTTAACTGGTTGTCGTAAAAAACGTTATTTTAAATGATGCCAACCATGTACCAGACAACACTCAATGTCTCTAAACACTTTCACGACTACACCATGTTATTGGAATTACATACAAAAACCAAGGGATCTAAAAGTGAGTTCGTCATCAATAATACTAACTATCGGACTACTATTCGGCGGAGTAGCGAGCGCGTGCCCTAGCGGTGAGAACTGTAATCAAGAAGCATGTTCAATGATTCCATCTCCGCCGCCAATTTCAGATAGCTTAGAGGGTAATACAATGAACTTCACCGTAAATGGACTACGTTGTGGAAACTGTAGCGCGAAAGTAATGAACAAACTGAACGAGATCGATGGAGTCGCGGGTTCACATGTAGATCACTCTACAGGGACTGGCTCTGTGGTGTTCAATGCCGACCTAACAACAGCCGAGGCCCTTATAGCCGCCGTAACCGAACTCGGGTACGCAGCCGTTATAGTTGCCCCAGAGTAGAGTCAGACCTCTTGTCTAATGCGCCTGAGAAAAGGGCGGTTTTAATTCCCGCTAGAAACGAAGCGCAGTCTTTAGGGCTGGTTATTGCGGGAATTCGTGACTCCTCACCAGATGTAGAGATCGTAGTCGTAAATAGCGGTAGCACCGACGAAACCAAATCTTTGGCAAAAAAACTCGGGGCTACTGTAGTCGATCAAAATGGTTCGGGATACGCAGGCGCTTTAAGGGTCGGGTATCGCTATTTAGCCGGCAATGGTTTTAACAAGGTGGTTCAAATAGATGCTGATGGTCAGCACCCACCAGCAGATATCCCCAAGCTTTTCTCAGCCCTAAGCAAGTCCAACTGGGTGATAGGTAGCAGGGACAACACAGACTCCGAGGGTGCTCTTAGTAGAAAATTAGGAAACGCATTCTTATCCATGTTGGTTCGCTTCACAACTGGAGAGACTATCAGGGATGTTACCTCTGGCTTCTGGGGGTTGGACACAGAAGCCCTGTCACTTTTTTCCGAGCACTTTCCAGCGCAGACTGCGGACGCAAACGTGAGGGTGCTAGGCATCAGACTCGGGTTAAAAATCTGCGAAATACCCGTTACAATGAACGACCGACTCACTGGTGAATCAATGCACGACGGGGTGACAGGTGTGAAGAACTTTGTGAGGAGCGTGGTGGCCATAAAGGAAGCTTCGGCTTACAAACAAAATCACCGCTGAACAGATAGACTCTGCTGGATTACTCGAAGCTTAGCTCTATCCAAACCATACAAAGTTACCGAATAATTTCTGGCCCTAGCAACATCAACTGGGGTGAATTCCGAGGCCAGAACTGTGTCCAACTCCGTTAGCGGTTGGTTGCCCAAACCGGCATTTAGGGATTCAATTACCAGGTATGGAATAGCCCCACTACCAGCGCATTCCGATAGTATTCTCTCGATACACTGGGCATTCTGTTGAGCACCTCCTGGCAAACACTGGGATTGGGGGCATGAATCCATACCAGCATAGAAAGGGATTGATTGTGACGAAGTCACCACCCCCAAAGCATTGGGCATAGATTCTGAAATCTTAGCAGCAATTGATCTCTCAGCGAGCCCTTCATCTGTTGGTGGAGAAAGGTTCCACCTCGAGGTCAATGGAGCTTGAATAGTAAACAACAGAGAAGCTATAATAGACACTGAAAACAGTTGACCGACCCTCTCGTGAGCCGACGTATTACGAACGAAACCATAGAGTTTCAAGACGCCAATACCGACATTCCAAAGACCACGCATAACGATCACAAAAATTATCGGTCGTGAAAAGAGAGCGTATCGATCAGGGGCTCGAGATGCTTCAAGGGCAACAAGAGGCACCAAAAAGCAGAGTAAGACGACTCCTGACTGCCAATTCCAACCCCGAACACCCTCTTTCCTGACATAAGGTGACGCTACTCCCAACCAAAACATCCCGAGCAGTAGCCCCCAAGGTAAGACTCCTACGCTCAATGATCGCAACCCTCGCTGTACCGCCAATCCAGGTGCAGTAGGGAGGTTTGATAGGACCAACTGTGCCGCTGTGGCCTGCTCCATATGAGAAGGTCCGACAACTCGACCATCAGACCCAGCAACACCTTGGGTAAACACAGAGGCCACCATTGCCAATGAGAGATCTGGCCAAGGGTTTGTCACCACCTTCCACATCACAAACCCAACGACCAATGTCGCAACAGCTCGTGCAGCTCGAATCTTCCACCCTGGATCTAAATAGTCTGGAGCCGCCCCACGGCACACAAAAAGCAAAAACAGGGGGATAGGGGCAAACAAGAGCCCTAGATAGTGAGTAGCTGACAACAAGCCTACGACTATTCCAACCAATACAATCCACCATACTGACCTTCTGGAGACTGCTAACCACGTTGAAAGGCACAAGGTGGCGACAAGCAACTGCAGGCTAGGGTCTACTCCGTAAAGCAGCTGGTTATTTACGAGCTCTGGAGACCATGCCGTTAACAGAGCCGCCCCCAAACCAACGGCTCTGTTTGTGGTCGATACGCCTATCCCGTATGCCACTACACACGTCATCGTCGATATCACATGGTTAGCCATGTGACCGCCGAACACCACATCCCCAAACCACCCACCGAACCACGCGGCGAGTACAGTATAGGTTGGGAGTCTATGTGAATCTAGAGTGGCTCCATCAATCCAATTCTGTGCGTTAGCAGCCCAATTACCCGCATCTGGCCCCACTAGTAGCCAGTCGTGAAATGAACCGTAATTCCACCACCAATTTGGTAGCTCAGCTATAGCCTGTATAGAAGTATCCGGGACCCCATGAGGCTGAGCCCCCCATCTAACCGCTAACAAGGCTAAGATCACAAGTAGGTCAAACACCAACATCAGGGCTGAACGTAACTTCACAGTCTATTCCCAGTCCAGACAGCCTGTGTTGTCGCTCGGCTCAACTGGAAACCTCGCCATATATTGGGCATAATTGACACTGTTTGAGTTATTTCGCCTACCCTCAAAGTAGCATCGCCCTTGTACCAAGTACTGATAAAAGCCGAGCCATCTGCGCCTGCGATTACACCCAC
Source organism: uncultured bacterium (assembly GCA_963934385.1). Classification (GTDB taxonomy): domain Bacteria; phylum Myxococcota_A; class UBA796; order UBA796; family CAJQPC01; genus CAWVYO01. The sequence continues at coordinate 13,980 of CAWVYO010000002.1, read as the reverse complement.
CGTCTCCGTAAGAGGTGCTTCTAAATATACGACATTGCCGGGGGTCAACCCCGTCACTCTAACCTCTGACATACCTCTAAAACCGTCGGGCTCAACTCGGTCTAATCCCTCGCTCAACTCACTTAAAACATCGCTCCAACTAATGCGCCAGTTGTCGCTGTAGCGGATCGTTTTTGGAAGCGGCAGTATTCCTCCTATGGCCCCCTGCTCCATAGCCTCACCCAGGGCTGCCACCGCTCTACTTGGCTCCATGCCACGCCCTAGTGTTACCTCCACAATCCAGCTGGAAAAGTAGCTACCATTTCGCTGATTACGGTTCATGGCTATTGTCCACGATGGAATATCCACACCTGCGATAGGGCGATTATGCGGATCACCTTGATAGGTACGACTAATCATCCCCACTGCATGCTCATCTCCCTCATTGGTCCACATTAACACCGATGGGTGAGCGTTAACTGAACCAATTAAAGCCTCATCTTGGGCAGTTAGCTTCTGAATATTGCTCTCAACATCTTCCGCTCTGACATTCACATTACCATCACAGCGAGGCAACACAACCAGAGGTAGACCGAGTTCATCCGCCTCATTTAGCCACCCATCCCTCAAGGCCATGCCGTGTAACTCCATAGCATTTATTCCCAGCGGGGCTATCGGCTCAAGCTCTCGAGAGAGGCTATCCCATCCACTTTCCACACGAACACCAATCAACTTTACGCTCTCTCCACCAATATGAAGTGCGCCCTCCACAATCCCCACATCTCGCACTCCTGTCCTGAACATAGAGCGATCAATTACGGTGCCATCTGGTCCCAGTAACTCTGCACCAAACTCATAGAGAGCGTTGCCACCCGTCTCAAACCCCCAAGACTCGCCCGACCACTCAACGCTGTCTCCGACCACTTGGCGTTGCTCGCCAATATCGACACGACCGAGTTCCTGAATGATCTCTCCATCGAGCGCCGCGAAGAACCTAACGACTCCGGTAGATGTTCCCTCACGCAAGGTCACTCTAGGAGTGATCTCTCCGTTATGCATTGGAAACTCAAGACTTTCTAACCCATTGCTAGGTGACAGATTAAGCGAGCCCACCCATTTTCCACCAACAACCCTCGGCTCAAACCTACCACCAGTAACTATTGGCGACACCCCTACCGGAGCCATAAACCTCATCTCAATCGTGTTCTCACCCACACGAAGGTACTGTCCAACATCTATTGAAGCTGGATATACCCCCCCCGTAACTTGCTCTACGGACTGTCCATTGATGGTCATGGCTATGCTCCACCAAAAATCCACGATCGACAATTCAGCGTGTGAGGCGACCTCTTTTTCGGAGAGATTAAATGTTACTCTAGATACCCTCGAGTGAGTACTGCCTCTGTTAGGCAGTTGAATTGTAGCTCTAAAATTACTGTTCTCTTGTGGGGCTACAGACCTGTTACCACAACCCAAAGCCAGCAACGCTAACACGAGGACCTTCACAACAACCGCCAGACACTAAACCTACCTTGCTCAAACACCAAGACCGCATCTCTAAGGAGTAGGGCATCTAAGGACCGCTCAGGGGCGACAAAACTCTCCTGAAATTCCGATTCCGACATAAACGGGTAGGTCCTATGAATAAAATGAATGTCACCGCGCAACACATAAGTGACACCTGAGTTTCTTAGCTGGATCAAAGCTCTGTCGCCATAGCGCTCTAGGTGAGTGCGAGTAGGGATGTGGTCCTCTACCGAACCAAGTGTCCATGCGCGCTGAAGATGGGCTCGAGGCCATGAAAACAACAGAGCCACCTTAGCGTCTAGTGGCGTCTCGTTGTTGATCCACTCAACAGCCGGCCAGGAGCTTATCTCACTCTCCAACAGCTCTAGCTCTGCCTCTTCGCTGACAATAGAGTGAGCCTTCTCTTTGAGTCCATCAACCCAAGGTGAGATGTTTGACGGCAGCCCCACGAACCAAGCCAATATGATCGCATATTGAGGGAGTCTTGGGAGTTTTGAAAAACCCTCTGCCACAGCGATTGCTACGATGGGGGCAACTGGGATTAGGTATCGAAGCCAATGGGGACCAATAGCCCAGCCAACAAACCCAATAGCACCAACAAAAAGGAATGGGGATCGGTCTTTTATCCCATGAAACAGGGCCGCTGGCAAAAGCAACAACACAACTGGTGTGACACGACCTAAAAATTCAAAGGTAGTCGGGTCGCCGTGGACAGTGATGTTCCACGGCAACAACAACATATCCAAAGGGGAACGACCCATGCCATACTTCTCAAGCATCATGAACTCATGTGTAGGCCAACCCACATATGGAAAAAGAGGGTGAAGCCCTTGGGTTACGTTGTTGACCCACCATGGTACAAGCCACACAAGGGCGGCCACAGTCAGAACAAAAACCCTCTGAACAGAGGGGCTTAAACCAGAGCGTCGAGTAGACCTTAAAAACCAGAAAAGGTAGATTCCAACAACAACTGGCGCGGCGGTATATTTACCTGCCAGAGCCATTCCAGAGAATGCGGCCATGCGCCAAGTATTATCTCGTATACCTGACTGTAGTGCCAACAGGCACCAAAGGGCTGTGGGGATGTTGTTGTATGCTAAACCGAACTCACGCACGAAAGTGAAGCTACCCAGCAAGACACCTATCGCCAAGGCAGAGGAGGCTTTACGGTGCTGAGCTACTTTCCAAACCTGTAACAAGAGACCCAGAGAAAACAGCAAGTTAAACAGCTTAGCGGCGGCAAATCCACCCAGAGCCATCGGTCCACTCCAGAGCATATGAAGTGGTAGAGGTCTAGATGAATCTGGATTCTCTAAGCCACCAAACAGAGCACCACCGGACAGTAATTGAGAAGGGATCGCCAGGTGTTGATAAATCTCATCCGTATCAACCGGTACCGATGTGGCATCAACAAGCCCAACAAGTAGCCAGGCAGCAGCTCCAACCACCGCGTACAAAGGGAGGCTAGGCATCTCTACTTCGCCCTTTCTAAGCCAACCAAAAAGGCCCAACAAAACTACACCACACAGAATGGGTACCGTTAGTCCAAAAACCATGGCTATGACACCAATTACAACACCCATGAGTCCTGAACCAAAAGCAAAGGCCTCAACGAGACTCGCTCTGCGCAAGACTGAGCCGCCAACACCCACGGCCGATATGGCCCAAATTAAGGCGGACAACGCGGACACCATTAGCTCAGCCGCTACGACCATAGGTGCGGTCACACTTAGTAGACCAGCAACGGCTATTACAGTAATAGTGCTAATCCAGCGGTTCATTTGCCTCCTGTTGATTTACACCTGAGGCTACCACAAAAACCTCTACCATTGTTACACCATCAACCCGATAGATTAGCCAGTCATCATTATGGCTCGGGTAGCGCTGGTGTCCATCGCCACCTACACTCCTGCCATCTGAACACTCGACATCAACTCCTTCACCCCACGACTCCCAACAGGCAACACCGCCGTTCAACGAGAGCCCGCTCGATGTATGAGCGTCACTTGATATACGTGTCTCAGTCGCCAGTTCCCCGTCTGTGACACGAGATATGACAACTGACGAATCCTCTACCCAAGCCAAGTAACCACCACTCGAAGTGAGATGACGTACATTCTCTTCCCGGTTTCCAATCTCCACTGGCGTGACTATCTCACGGCTCCAAAACATACCCCGCTCTACTCCGGACTCTGTTGACGGTTCGGTCCAGGCTACCCACCCCGAACCCACCGCTGAGGGATACCAACTGGATGGGTTTGCTGCCAAAACCTCTCTCTGGTTGGAACCATAAGTGAAGAAAGAGACACCTTCCCGTAATGTCACAGAAACACTATCCCCATTCATATGATACGGACCCACGATCGCCGTGTTTAGAGGCTGACTCGGAATCGCAGTACAAACAGAACCATTGGGCACCAAACACGAATCCGTATTTAGATCCACCACCAAGCCGCTCTCGAAGTCTATGATAAGCCCACCCGACAGGGCTGGGTGCGTCCCCATCGCCTCAAATTGCACACCGAACCTACCCCGTAAGTTCCACGCTCGCGTGATTGTCCCGCGACCTTTACAGCCCACTACCCAGTCGCCGCTTATCTTAGGAAAGCGCTCATCTATGCACTCACCAGACACCCACGGTACTGGTATTGCAACTTCATCGGCTATATCGGCCTTTGCGGACAGTACAATAGCGAGTAGAAACACTGGTGCAGCTAGTTGGTAGCCTCAACACCACAACAATCGGCTGTGACTGTTGTGCTCGAGTTCGTTGAGGCGCCAGTACAATCAGTAACAGTAATCTGGAACACAAACTCATTGCTCTCACAGACTAGGGGCTCAATAGCCTCAATGTCTGTTATCTGAGCTGTCGTGACTAGCTCTTCTGGTGATGAGACTGAGCCGTTACCTGAGATTAGCTCCCAGTGAACAGTGTAAGGATCATTATCGACGTCCGATATCGAGACATTGTTACCAAGAGTAATGGATTGATCTTCACAGTCATCACAGGAATATGCGTAACCAGACTCAACACACTCTGCGTCACCGGCTGTAACCGTCGACAAGGTGGTCATAGTCACTTCTGGCGGGGAGTTAGCCATGCGCTCAGAGACTGTCAGAGTGACCAGGTCCGCTGTGGACCAAGCTATCCCGTCATACACTGCTAAAGATAGCACATAGTCACCAGCTACATCAGTCCAGAAACGGGGAGATTCGGCCGTTCGATCTGAGAACGAGTCGTTGCTTGATGTGGAGGTCGCTGGTTTTGACTGAAGCTCCCAGAAAAAGGTAAGCGTGTCGGAATCTGGATCTGTGGAGTTAGAGCCGCTAACTTCAATAAAGCTACAATCTTCAGCTTCGATATCTTCTCCGGCATTTGCCACTGGAGCGTTGTCGTCCCCTGTAGCAGTCACCATCACAGTATCTGGATCAGAGTCAACCAAACCATTGTTAACCACAAGGTTCAGAACGTAGACCCCTTTACTGTCTGCAATAAAAGAAGCGTTATTAGCTGTATTAGTATTGTTGTCACTAAAGGATGACGATGTCACATTGGAGTCTGTGGCTATCTGCACAAATGACCAATTATAAGTAAGTTCTCTACCTTCTGGATCATAGGATAGGCTACCGTCAACAGGTACGCTATCTCCAGCGACAACAGATACGTCAGCACCGGCGTTTGCGACTGGTCGAGCTTCGGGAGCCTCCGCTGTGATTATCACAAAATCAATGTTTGAATTATCGCGACCATCGGAGACTTGTAAACTGACGATATATGTTCCCGTCATATCAGGAGAAAAAGCTGTCTCCATGGCGTCATTAGAACCATTTCTAGTAAACGGCATCTCCTTGTCCGCAAGCCCTGATCCCTCTGGTAGGTGATCAAAGGTCCAGGAGTATGATAAATCATCACCATCGAGGTCAAAAGAGGCGACGCCACTTAGCTCTACCCAATCATCCGACGGGACGGTTTGATCATCTCCAGCAACGGCTACAGGTGCACTATTTATTACTGAGGTATCGGATGTTCGACCCTTACAGGCCATAGTGCCCAGAGCTAAAGCGCCTAGTGAAAATAACGTGGTGATTTTAAACATTTTGTTGCTCACGGTCATAATGAGTTCCAGTCTATTATATTAGTTAGCTGAAGATCCAGTACAGGTCACTGTTAGAACGATCGAGTCAGTATCGGAATACATACAGTCCTCGACTTCAAGAGAGACATTGAAGCTCTCGCTTGTAGTGACTTCATACTCGGAAGGTTGAGATGGCACGGTAGCTGTCGCGAAAGTAGTATGGGTACCTGTCATCGTTAGACCCCCATCAACATCAGTCCAGCCGTAATCAAGAGAGTCGCCGTCTTGATCAAAGGTCCCAGATCCGTCTAGGTCAAACTCGACGTCTCCGCAATCTTCACAGGTCCAAGCCGTGTAATCTGAAGTGGTGCAGTCAGTCTCAATGTCTACTGTCTGATCACCACCACCATTGGCTACGGGTGGATGGTTCTGATAATCAGCTTGAATAGTATATGTTACCACATCTGGTGCCGACCAAAATAGTCCATCAAATACTTGGAGTTGGAAAGAGTAGCTACCCTCTGTATCCCAAGTGAACTTAGCATCACCTAAAGTGTGGTCATTGAAGTTGGCGTCAGTCGACACAGAATCTGTTGGAACTTCTATTAGAGACCAAGCGTACTCAAGGTTTTCGCCTTCTGGATCATAGGAGCCAAACCCATTCAGTGGAATAGAGGCACCCACACATGGCTCAAGTGTGGCGGAATCACCGGCATCTGCGATTGGCGACTGGTTTGTTGATGAGGCAGTGACTGCTACGAAGTCTGGGTCAGACCACGACGTGCCATCTGTTACAACAAGAGCGACCACAAATACACCCTCACAGTCTGGTATAAATGCCGGTATCGCAGTGCTCGGGTTGTAGATAGCGTCAGACTCTAGCGATGAACACTCTGGAGATGAAGATAGAGACCACGAAAACTCTACTGGAGAATTTTCAGGGTCGCTTGATCCTGAGCCGTCCAACTCAACTCTCTCGTCCACCATGCTGAAGACATCCGGACCAGCGTCTGCAGTTGGCACTGAATCACTAACTGAAACCGTCAAGACGATAAGGTCTGGATCAGAACATTCAACGATGTCACAGACGACTAGTGAGATCACATATGTTCCAACGTTATCTGGAACAAATGCAGTGCTTACTGAGTTGCCAGTGTTGTTGTCAGTGAGTGATCCTTCATCTACGTTTGAATCAACAGGTACAGCGTCAAACCCCCAAACATATGTATTTGAGTATGTTTGGCAGCCATCTCCATACCCTGACTCACTACCACTTAAGGTCACTGATTGCCCCAGAGACACGCTAAAGTTCTCACCAGCGTTGGCTGTAGGCTTACAATAAGCCATGGCTGAATCGTCCTGTTTACCGCCACAACCAGACAAAACAACAGTTATAAGAACTGCTGAAGCTAAATCGACGATTTGATTTTTTTTTCTCATATCCTGCTCCAAGCCGACAAAAGTGCAGCGGCTAATACCTAAAAAACAGAAGAACCCGTTGAAATATAGTTTAGTACACTTAGACGAGGTACTCTACATTTAGCTATAACTATAGTCAATAATACAGTAAACCTAACAAGTTGAAACACAAGTGAAGCACTACAAAATATCATACTTAAAGATCATTAGATGAGAGTATTAGTACCGCTTTTTTGGTCTTTACCAACCCTTGCCAGCGTACAGGTCGATCCTTTTTCTCCATTGGGTGTTTTTGGTGAAAGAATTTCATGCGAAGTGTGTCTGAATGTCGAGCAAATAAGCGGTGTTGTTCCCAACTTCTCAGTCTCACCAAGAGATGAGCTAAAACTTGAGCTCTCAGGATCGTGGTACACTAACGATACAGTCGGAGTTAGAATTACTAGCTCGGCACAGAGCGTATCTTGGCCAAACGGCGAGACCATAAGCGGTCCAGGCGACATTAAATTAGGTACGTCATGGCGTATATTTGAACGCTCAAACAGCTCCTTATGGCTCGACTGGAGCACTAAAATGCCAAATGCTCAAGACACCTCTGGGTTAGGCACAGACGAGACCGATGTCTCAGTAGGTGCTTATGGGCGCTGGAGTAACGACCACATAGGATTAGTGGCAGGAGGAGAGTTACAGATTTTAGGGGATCCACTCCAGTACGCAAACCAAGACGACGTGATGCTAGTTGGGGCTGCCATAGACACAAGTCTCCGTAATTTTAATTTTCGTGGCAGAGTAATAGCTAGGCTAGAATCGCCTAGGAACCCACTAGATCTAAAGGTAGGGCTAGGGGTTGAACGAAAACATGGGAACTGGGGGTACGGATTAAATAGCACCGCAGGTCTCTCACCGGCGGCGGGCGATTACTCGATCTCTGCCTCAATTCACAGGATGTGGGCTTGTCCTACGGCAAATGGTGATTAAACCCACTCTGAGTGAATTAGAGAGTACGTGAAAGGAGTTAAAGATGGGATTATTCGATTTTTTTAGTGGTGGATCAATTGAGAAGCAAATTGGTAAGCATGCCACCAGAATTAAGAAAAAGGATGCTCAACAAGAGGACCGTATAGCCTCGGCCTACTGGCTGGCTGAGAACGGATCGACCGAGGCAATAATGGCCCTATTGGGCAGGTTTGAGATGACCTACGAGCACCTCATGAAGGATTCTCAAGAAAAGGATGCTGTTCAAGCTCTTGTACTAGAATTAGACCAAACAGCGCTCCCTGCTATCGAACATTTCCTAAGAAGAAGCAAGCAGTTCGCTAGACCTCTAGCTCTCTATCAGCAGATATCTGGCAATGATAAAACGTTAAAACTGATATTTGAATTACTCGCTATTGAGTCCGCAAAATCGGAGTTGAAACCGGACAAGAAAAAATCTCTACTCATTAAGCTTGCCGAGTTCCAAGACGAACGTGCTGGAGCCAAAGCGCTACCATTTTTAGGGGACTTTGACGAAGGTGTGCGCTTTGGCGCCATAGAGGTCTTAGCTGCTCAAACAGAGACTGAAGAGATTCGAAAAGGGCTACTCGGCGCTTTATCTAATGATAGAGAAGAATCAAACCGAGTTCGTGTAAGGATCGCTGAGATAGCGGGTGGGCGCCGATGGCTACTTGGCGACACGCAGGAGTACATGGTCGCAAACCCACCAACTGGCTGGAAAGTAACCAAAGGGCGATTGGTTCAAGGCTAAATGAGTTTACCTGAGGCATAACCATGGGTTACACTCATAGAGTGAAAATCCTACTTACCCGCCCCCCAAGGCGAGATGCTCGAGACGCTGGACTACCTGTTCCACCGCTGGGTCTCGCTTACGTAGCGTCCGCATTGGTCGAAGCTGGCTATGACGTTGACATTTTTGACGCCGTTGGTCTAGGTGTAGGCTGGGAAGAGTTCGAGAGGTATATTGAGACAACTCGACCTGACATGGTAGGTCTTGGAACAATGACCCCCACGGCAGACATCGCCTACAGAGCTGCTAAGATAGTGAGACCATATACGAAGTGGATTGTAGTCGGAGGGCCTCACGCCACCGCTGTTAGAGCCAAAATCTTCACAGAATGCAACGAAATAGACCACTTAGTTATAGGAGAAGGGGAAGAGGTGATAGCCCCCTATGTGAAATGGCTAGAGCAGGGTGAAACTGGAACCCCGCCAGATGGAGTGATGACGCGAAGCACCTCATTTAGGGAAGCAAAAATATCCAGATCCATCGAAGATATAGCTAGACCTGCACGACACCTGCTTCAAGGAGCAGAATATCGATACCTAATGGCTACGAGACGTGGCTTTGCAACGATAATCACATCTAGGGGCTGCCCGTTCCGGTGCACATTCTGCGACAAATCTATTTCTGGGAGCAGCTGGAGAGCTAGAAATGCCACTGACGTAGTCGACGAAATGGAGGAGCTTTCGCGCGGTGGCGTGGGTTTTATCAATATCTATGACGACAACTTCACCCTGAAACGCTCAAGGGTCGTGAATATTTGCAATGAGATAATTAGGCGTGGTTTAGATATTCACTGGAAATGTGAAGGTCGGGTAGACGGTGTAGATCACGCCCTACTAAAGCTCATGTATCTCGCTGGGTGCCGCGTGGTCGCATACGGAGTTGAGTCAGGAAACCGAGAAAGCCTACTCAAGTTGAGAAAAGATGTGACCATCGAGAGAGTAATCCAGGCCTTCTCCGAAACTCGTGAGGCCGGACTAAGAACAATGGCATATGCCATTTTGGGCATTCCCGGCGAAACCGCCAAAGAGGTAAGACAGACTACTAGGTTTATAAAAGAGATCGGCGCTGACTACGTTCAATACTCCACGCTTTCGGCACTGCCAGGCACTGAGTTGGGATCCGACATTGAGCCTGTCAATGTGTTGAGCCCTGTAGATTCAGACCTCAGCCGACCTACAATAACCGAAATACCAGCCCGAGAGCTCTCCAAACTAATGCGTGATGCTTGGAGAGGTTTCTACTTCAGACCCACCCCCATGTGGCGTATTGGGCGAGACGCTGTGAACTCTGGCAGTGTAGGCGAGATGATGAGGCTAGGTGGAATAATGCTCAACTACCAGGTCAGCTCTAAGATCCGCTGACGAACCTCCTCAGCAACACACTGCCCTCCAGCCAACCCAAACGGGCAGCCAAATGTAGGCTCTATTTCTAGAAGGGTCTCGTAGTGAAAGCGAGCCTTCTCTACATCATTCATGCGTTGATCGAACAGCAATCCCGCGAAATAGTGGGCAGTCGCGTTGTCTGGGCACCACGTCAGTGCACTCTGAAACTCCTCTAAACTCTCTACGTTACGCCCCATCTGCGCAAGAGCCTTACCCCAATTTGTATGTGGTTTACAGTACTGAGGGTCTATTCGAAGCGCCTCCTGCCAAGCTTGGATTGCCACGTCAGTATTACCCAACTCGGCCTGTGATATTCCGAGCTTGTTCCAGGCCTCTTTGTACTCTGGGTCTAACTCAACAGCCCTACTAAATGCAGAAACGGGGTTCAATCTATCTGCTTCGGCCTCGGGGAGCTCTGGGTTCGCTAAAGTATATCGTTGAGCCTCTCCAAAGCCATACCAAGCCTCTGCTGACTCTGGAGATCTCTGTGTTGCCTCCTCCCAGAGCGTTACCTCTGTAGACCAAACACTGTTTCGCTGGACAGTGGCTAACCCCAGCGCCGCAACGATAACAAATGTTACCACCTGCCGAGGGCGATTACCCAATAGCTCTAGTAGCCAAGCTACAGACCATGCCACACCTAAGAGCCCGATAAACGCTCTGTGTTCGGCCATTGTCTCTTTGAGTGGAACAATAAAAGTAGGCGCCAAAAACAGCAAGAACCAGCCTACTGCCACAGATAAAAACAGGTTCCGAGATCTCCTAACAACAGCGAAAGCGACGACCGACAACATCCCAACCAGAGCCAGTAACGACAGTGGGGTAACCCCAACTTCAGCTTGGTCATGAAATACGGTCTGACCGATAGGTAATACAGACAAAAACAGGTACCGCCACGTAACTATTGCCTCAGTCATCACCTGGCTTAAAAGATCCCGCATAGGGGTTGGTGTAGTCAGAACACCATGAAGTTTTAACCTCAGACCGAAAGCGAAGATCAACATGAACAACCCTGGAAGGTAAGGGGCTGTTCTACGTAAAATACTAGGGCGACCCTTGGTAGTCTGGCGACTAGAAAGGGCTATGTCTATCACCAAAAACACAGCGGGAATAACCACCGCATTCTCCTTGCACAGACAAGCTAAAGCGACACCCAACCAAGCAGTAATCCAGAGGCTACGCTCTCTCTCAACCAACCACCTCGTCCAAAGCCAGCAAGCCCACAACCCAAACAGCGCCACCAGCTGCTCTGATCGACCTGTTGTGTAGGTTACCGCCTCGGTTGTTAGGGGGTGAAGCGACCAGAGTAAAGCCGATACAAACCCGACACGAAGGTGGTTGGCCACTCCTATGCTTCTCGCCAATGTCGAGACAAACAGCATAGCCAAACCAGCACACACCATATGAATAGCGACATCTACCATATGATATAGAAATGGGTCCGCCCCAGCGTAGTGATAATTAATAGCGTAAGAGCCAATGACAAACACCCTTGCTGGGTTGTAGGAGGCCACAACACCCCACTCGCTCAACATGCGAATGGTTCGATTCCCAACGACCTCCAGTTTGTCGTCGTAGGTAAACTCGCCGTGGAGACCGTTACTCCAGACAAGAGCTATTAGCGCAATCAACACAGCCCAGAGCAACCAAACCTTTACGGTTTGAGCGCTATCATCAGCCTGTTTCTCTGGCGCGTCCTTCAAATTTTCCTCTCTTTATTGTGACGATCTAATACGGCATTGTAGAGCGCAATGTGGTCTTGGGCAATCTTAGAGAAGCCCAGGTTTGAGTTAATGTAGCTCTTCCCTCTATTAACCATGGCCTCTGCTGCAACTCTATCGCCCAGCAGAGTCAATATTCTATCTCTAAGCCCCTCAACGTCAGCGTGCTTTACCAGTAGCCCCGCGCCAGCCTGCTGGATTAGCTGCCCACAACCACAGTCACCACCCACGACAACTGGCGCACCACATAACAAACCCTCAAAAGGGACAAGACCAAAGATCTCATCTGTTGAGGGGTACACGAGAACATCGGCATCGACCAGGAGAGCCAAGCGATCGTCACCTTCGAGCAGGCCAGTAAAAATCACCCGCTCGCCTGACACAGTTGAGGCTATGCTCTTTGCTTGAGCCATGGCACCCATATCGTTTCCACCTACAACCAGTGTAGCCCCCATCATATTGTGATCTCTAAACGCCTCTACAAGATGTGAGACCCCTTTTCTTGGAGATATCTGGCCGAGATACGCGACAATAGGACCCTTAATTTTGTACTTGTTTCGAAAAGATCCTTTTTGCGGGAGGTTCGAGAACTCCTCCAATGTCAACCCATTTGGAATTTGAGCTATCTTATCTTGAGGGATGCCAGCTCGACGCATTTGACCTACTTCTACTCCAGACACCGCTATCATCTTGCTCGCCCCAGCCGGAACTCTGTTGGCGATAAGCGCATCCCAGATTGCCTTGGGGGCTACCTTGTTTTCATGTCTTGGCAGGGTCCCGTTTGGTGTCATTACCCACGGTATATTATGGCGCTTAGCAAAACCTATCGCTGCGTTGTTTAGAAGGTGCCTGTGCCCGTGCAGGTGAATCAAATCAACCGGTCCTACAGATTCTAGCGCCGCCCTGTAATTCAAAGGCAAGAAGAGTTGTTGACCATAGGCTAGGCGATTCGAGAGGTTCTTAGAGACAAAAACATTCACACCCTCATCAACCCTATGAGTTGGTACTTTGGAGCGGCTACTTTCATCCAGTGCGTCAGTCGTCCAAACAGAGACAGTAGTCCCCGCAGTGACAAGCGCCCTTGAGAGCCCGTAAACAATACGTGGTATCCCACCATAAGCCCACGTAGGCGGATAATACGGTGTTACCTGTAAAACATGCAAGGTAAGACCTCTGTAAGTTGACTGTTTTTCAATTGACTGTTCTCTATGGGTCAAATACCATGCTTCGAGCAAACTTGGAGTCTCAAAATGCGTGCTTTATCACTTCTTTCCATATTAGGATCCCTCACAATAACTGGATGTGGTCTCGCTGGCCCCACCTGCCAGTCTACATGTCGAAAACTCTACATGGAAAATGAATGCAACATTATGAGAGCCGGCTTCCCCGCTCCTGATGGGCAAACAGAGTTGTTTGAAAAGTGCATGGGTTACTGTGAACTCGCACTCGACAATACAGGCGACCTAGGTGATTACGACCCATATAGCCGCTCTGGCTCAACCTCTTCTATCTCTCTAGATAATGAGATGCAGGCTGCTGCCTGGATGGACTGCGTAGACCTGCAGGCTTGCGATAGATTAGATACAAATACAGCTAACGGCGGTTACTGCCAGCCGGTTTGGTAACTGTGAAGGGACTACTTACACTAACCATTCTATGGGGCATCTCTGGTTGCGCTGACACCTGTTCTAGCGCATGTGAGGCGCTGTTGGAGTGCGACTTGCTCGATAACGCCTCTTCAACTCAAGCGACCTGTCAACTAGACTGCGCCGTACAAGAAGACGTTTGGGATGGTACCGAGCTAGATGAGGCGTTCACTGACTACCTCGGCTGTGTCAGCGAATCCTCGTGCAGTGAGCTAAACGATGGCGTCTGCTATGATGAGATCCTCTACAGCTTTTAAACCGAGGCCAAAACTATGGCTAAAAAGAAGCTTCTGTTTATCCACACTGGTGGAACACTGGGAATGGTCTCTGATGGAAACCCTGGGCCGCTTTGTCCGAGTGCGTACGCCGAGAACCTGCTCCCATATGTAAGAGGTCTGGAGGAGCGCGTAGACATAGAAGGGCGCGTCCTAAGTAACCTAGACTCCA
>CAWVYO010000001.1:0-69562 GCA_963934385.1 uncultured bacterium | reverse complement strand
AAGATCCCGAGAGAGCTCAGATTAATACCTCTTTTCAGTGGTACATCAACGGAAGACGACGAGTTGGTCAGTCCTCTCGCAGACTCCCAAGCTCATACTTTGGACGAGGGGATAAGTTGAGCGTAGAGCTAACTGTCTCCGACGGCGAAAATTCAGTCTCTAGCTTAAGCCCTGAGGTAGAGGTGCTAAACAGCCCGCCAACCATGGAGTTCCCAGGACAAATAAGTTCTCTAAATGGATACCAAGTAGAAGCCTCAGATCCCGACAACGACCGGCTGTCTTTTACCATCGATGATGCTCCTGATGGACTAACCATAAACAACGCTTCTGGCGTACTCTCTTACATCGCCACTCAGGACTCTTCAGTCGGTGGAGATTACAACATGACGATCACAGTGACAGACCCAAGCGGGGAAAGCGCATCGTTACCGCTGTCAATCCAAGTCACGCCAGGACTAGAGGGCTCTACTAGATAGAGTCGCCCGTGTGCGAAGCTCAATGGCGCTAACCAGTGTGGCTAAAGCATCCTCTATTGACCCCTCCCCCGATATCTGTATTGAAGCATGTGTGCGGCTGGGTTCTACAAACTGGTCGTGCATAGGTCTTACAGTACTCTCAAACTGGGCCAAAACACCCGCCCTGTCTCTACCCCTTTCCGCTAAATCTCGAGCTATTCTGCGCTCTAACCGAACCGCTTGATCCGCGTATATAAACACAGACAGATCGAATAGAGATCTAAGTTCTGGCTCAGATAAAACCAAAATTCCCTCTACAATAAGAATTTCAGGTGAGCTGACAGGATCTGCTAGGTTCATACGTGAGTGGGTTGAAAAATCGTAATTTGGAAGCTCTACTGGGCATCCGGATTTTAAGGCTCGCACGTGCTCGGCACACAACGAAGTCTCCAGGGAGCTCGGATGGTCATAATTATGGCCCGAAGGATCATCTACATCTAGATAGTATCGGTCGTGACTCAATAACAGACACCTATCGCCATAATATCGAGAAAGACGATGGGCTAGTGTGCTCTTTCCAGAGGCTGTTCCCCCAGCTATTCCGACTACAATCGGACTAATTTTGCCCACCAAGCTGATTGTTACCCATCTCAATTTCACGGGCGGCATCAGCTGTTAGTACATCTTCTCTAGTTCCCCAAGAATATGAGTCAATGCCGTCTCCGTATGGACTTTTAGGCTCCACACCGACCTGAATCCAGTGATGATCAGCATGTCTAGAATAGCCAACAGCTATATCGTATTCACCAGATGCCGATGAAGAGTCTCGTACCAAATTAATTAAATCATCAGAAATAGGTCCAAACCCAGCCCTGTAGTTTTCCAAAGAGGAACGATCCAGAGCTATTGAGCTTTGCAGCAGCGTTTCTAGTGACTCGACCCGGTGCTCCTGACCGGTCACTATTTCAATAAACTCCAAATGTGACGAGGAAACCAAATCCATATTATTTGTACTCAAGCTCTCTGTCAGCGCTAAAAAACTACCGACTACACGCTCAAACCTCAAATCTCCACAACACATGACAGCCTGTCGCATAAGTGGCGACGGCTGAGGTGCTTGTTCTGGGGACGTAGTTACTACTGGATAGGAATTTTGGACTTCCGATACCTCTTCAACATTAGAATCAACATTTCCACAAGAGATCATAAAAAAGAACAGTAAAAATCTCAAAATTTCCTCCGTGTCATGACTGTTCGAGTATTTGAACCTTCATATATTCGAAACTAAGATTAACTGAAGCCTCTTTCAAGGCAATTATCACGGTTCAAGCTATTACTTCGACGAATCAACTGCCTACAAGGCAGGTGGCCTTAATTTTAGCCCCGTCTCTTGTGACCATTGAGGTAGCATCAATCTCTCCCAAGAGGGCGCCTGTTGACTCTACGGTGAGAATACCTCGAACGCGAACTTTACCGTCAACGACGCCTGCAACGATCAATTCTTCGGCATCAATTTCACCTTCAATGCGACCCGATTCACCGACCTCCAAAAGCTCATCCGTGTAAATTCGTCCCCTAAAGACTCCATCCACTCGAACCCTTCCCTCAAAGGATAGATCTCCTTCATATGTAGCGCCTCGTCCCAACAGCGCATTCAAGGGGCGACCCAGATTACTCACCGCTCTGCCTGAGGTGTTCTAACAGACGCTCTAGGTCTTCATTGCTGTGATAATCAATCACTATTTTCCCACCACCCTTTGCGCGACCGCTGATCTTTACCTGTGTGGATAGTGATCGGGTCAACATGTCTGAGGCGTACGCTAGAACTTTGTCGGGCTCACGCTCAGAAGTCGCTCTTCTAAAAGAGGGACTTAGGCTCTTTACTAGACGTTCTGTAGCTCTAACAGAGAGCCCTCCAGTTAATACCTGTGCCACCAGTCTTCGCAGATCTGATTTCTTAGAAACACCGAGTAAAGCCTTTCCATGTCCGGCTGACAGGCGACTACTAGAAATAAGACCCAAAACTTCTTCGGGGAGTTTTAGCAAGCGCATTGCGTTGGCTACAGTCGCTCGGTCTTTGCCAACCTTGGCTGAAATCTGCTCTTGTGTATATCCATACTTCTCCGCCAGTCTAAGGTAGCCCTTTGCACCATCGATTGGGTTGAGGTCTTCACGTTGGAGATTCTCAACAAGAGCTAATTCGAGCTGAATAGCGCTGTCCATGTTGTCTCGAACGACAACTGGAACCTTTTTTAATCCCGCCAAACCAGCAGCTCTAAAACGGCGCTCACCGGCGATAAGAATGTAGCCGCCGTTCTCTCCTCTACGGACGATAAGGGGCTGTAATACACCGTGTTCATCTATAGACTGTGACAGCTCGCGTAGGGTCTCTTCGCAGAATGACACCCTTGGTTGCTCTGGGTTGGGTATTATTTCAGCGAGGGAGGCCTCTACAATACGATCACCATCATATACTGGTGTATCTGACACTAGATCGTCGGGTATTAGCGCGGCTAAACCGCGACCTAAACCCCTCATGTTTCCCATACGCCCTTTACCTTTATCGTTGAATTTTGTAGACACTACGTTCACATGACCTCCAGGCTAATAGCTGGTTGAGACTCAATCGAGTCATTGATTATAGATATTGAGTGGTTCGCTAGTAGCTCTTTGGTCACATCCAAGTAAGCAACAGCACCCGCACAGAACGGATCGTACTCCAACACTGAACACCCATACGATGGAGCTTCGCCTAGTCGCACATTGCGAGGAATGACGGTGTCAAACACCTCTGAACCAAAGACCTCTCGCACCTGATCCTCAACGTGACCACAAAGGTTGTTCCGCCCATCGTGCATTGTAAGCAGAATCCCATCGCGTTTTAACTGTGGGTTTAGCCCTTTTCTTACAACAGAGAGGGTCCTTAGAAGCTCTCCCAACCCTTCTAGTGCGTAATATTCAGACTGCACTGGTACCAGGAGTCCATCTGATGCTGTTAAAGCGTTAATTGTCAGAAACCCGAGAGACGGGGGGCAATCTAGAATCACCCATTGATATTCTGAAACGATCTTTTTTAGCGCTGACTTGAGACGAGTCTCTCGATTAGTACTGTTAGTCAGCTCTACCTCTACTCCCAGCAGATCTCTTGTTGCTGGGAGGACATATAGGTTCTCAGAGTTGGTCTCCTTAATTATAGAGTGGATCTCTTCCGCTGTCGAAACGTCCCCCATAAGTACATCATATACTCCTTGTTCGTTATCCTCTTTAGGTAAACCCAAGCCAGAAGATGCGTTGCCCTGTGGATCTAGATCAATAAGCAGTGTCTTTTGCCCTAAGTGAGCCAGGCTAGCGGCGAGGTTCACAGATGTTGTCGTTTTCCCAACCCCCCCTTTTTGGTTGGCGATTGAGACTATACGGGAAAATCCGTTAGATGAAATTACGGTCATTAGATCTCTTTGAATAAATGTATGTGAGCGGCTCGTTGAACCAAAATGGGGAGACGTGAAGACCTGTCGCCCGCGAAGGAATAATGTACTCTACACATTTAGTCTTGACGTGGCAAGACCTTTGGTGGGATTATTTTGCCCTACGGTGTTTATTCTTTACTGTTCCACGTGGAACACGTCATAAGGCTGAGTACTATTTGGAGACTACAAAAACGATGGCGTCTAGCCTAAACGCTCCTGCTCCAAGGTAATCTAACGAGACATACCCCGAATCAACATCTTCTGGGACAAATGTTAGGCGGCTGTCTAGATACTGATCCAAGAACTCTTGATCAGTAGCTTGGCTCTCTGGCGCGAAATCACCCGCGGTAAAAACTCGCTCACTAGTTCCACTGTTATCAGTGTAGGTCATGCGTAGTACTTCAGTAAGATCGTCTACATCAGCCAGCTCTAATGCCTTCAAAACAATAACCGCCTCAACAGTGTCACCATTATCTATGTTTGGGTCAAGGCGAGAGTGCATAGCCGTGCCAGAGTCCTCTTCTGAAGTAATCTCAACTCCACCTGCGTTGGAGTAATTCTGCCAATCTTCGCCTCCTACACGAACGGTTCCCACGCTACAGTCCTGGCTCCAACAACCCCACTCTGCCTCTCGCCAATAAATAGAATTTCCTTCAAGAAATTGCATCATTAGACCTGTTGAGTAACCAAACGGGATGATTTTAGATCGAGTCTGAACGTGATAATTTCCACCTGGAGAGAGGTGGTTGTAGTCATGACTACCGTAATTGATCCCAGCGCTTGGGTAGTGCTCTTCAAGAATTGCCAACAGTGCCTGAGGCTGCTCAATAGGGACAGCTAGATCCTCCTGATTATAGGGAATAAATATTGGAGCCTGGAGACCATTCGCCACCTGCCATGTGCATGACGCCTCTTGATAATTTGAGAAAAATTGAGATTCCGTACCATCGGGCAGGTAGGGATCGCCTCCAAATATATGTGACATGATGCCGGGGTCGCGATCGTGCATCAAAAACTGATCACAGCCGCCCGAATCTACTATCATTCCTGTAAAACCAGTGTAACGGTATGCCGCCGTCGCAGACGATGTCGCCCCTGCAGACGTACCCCATGAGTAAAGCTCACCTCCTGCATTAAACCCAAGGTATCCCCCGGTAGCTAGATCTAAAACGTTCTTGCTATGTACCCAACCCCAGTGATTCTCAGGATCGACTGGATCATCGCTACCCAAACCAACCCCACCATCACACCAATTATTGCTCGGGATTACTAGAGCCCAATTACGCTCCGATACAAACCCGGTGACCATAGATCCGGTACCCAAGATTAGGTTGATGTTGTACCTAATTGTCTCATCAGAACAATTGTTCGGTATCTCCACCTCATCGTTACCTATATGTCCCCCATGAAACCACATTAAGATGTCCAGCGAATCGGTTGTACCGCCAATTGGTCTAAATACATGGAAAAACGGTCTGGCACCCGTGAGGGTTGTGTACTGAACCTCGTAATCCTCACCAAGCTCATATGTTGCGAGCTCGTAGCCCAACTCTGCAAATTTATCGACATCTACTGAGACCAAATCCAAGCCCGCTGGGGGTGTAACCACTGTTGAACCAGTCTCTGTCCCTGTTGATGTGTCAGTGGTGTCAGTGGTGTCAGTGGTGGTACTGGTCTCTCCAGTTTCCCCAGTACCATCGACTCCCTTACCGCAACTAACCAGCACAGCCAAGGTCGCGACAACCAAAAACCGATCAAACACCATGAACTCTTACTCCTTTGTTATTGAAATTAGACGGTTTCCATCTACCTTTTCAAACCTAGATACTTCACCATCGGGCCAATGTACAACCAAAAGATCCAAATATTCTGCACCGCCAAGCCCAAAATGAAGGTCTGTCATAGAGCTACCAGAGAAGTTGTTAGCGCCTAAAACTACCCACCTTGTCATCACTCGACCGTCAACGTACGCCTCTACTCTTGCCCCAATTGCCCCTACGTTGGGCGCTGGCTGGTGAAGCCTCAACTCGAGCCAAGTAGAGCTGTCACATCGAGCCATAGTAATAACCGTTGGACCCTCTAGATCTCTTGTTATGATGTCCAAGAACCCGTCAAAATTGAGATCTACAAACGAAAAGCCGCGTCCTACTCCCTTATTATCGAGCCCCCAAGCCTCTGCCTCCTGCGTAAAGCTTCCATCCTCTTCCTGTACGAACAGCGCGTCTGGTTGCTCAACCGGATTAGCCAACCCATCCTCTTCGCCACCTTCAAGATAGCCGTAGACCACATAGAGGTCTTCATCGCCATCGTTGTCTAGATCACCAAATTCTGGACCCCACGCTACGTCCCGTAGACCGTACTCGTGAGTAATACCCCGAGATGCAGCGGAGTCGTAGTATGGAGCACCAGGGGTACTCTCAAGCAAAATCAACTCATCCCAAGATGTGAGAAGAAGCTCCGGTAGAGTATCGCCATTGAGATCTGCGTATGCTATCCCCATGCCAAACATCTGCATCTCCGTACCAGTCTCCTCAGAAATATCTGTAAGGACCACCGTGTTACCGCTCGGAGTTATCCGGTAGAGATGATTATGGTGAGTAAGGGCACCAAAATCGTTAGCTACATAAAGCTCTACAAGACCGTCTTGGTCGATATCAAGTAATCCAGCGGCGTTGGTGTACCCAAGAAGTGCTGCTTCTGGAAGCTTATGGGAGATATCTCTATATGTGCCGTCTCCATTTGAGAGGTACAGCTCGGCTGGTGTGGCATCACCTGGATCTTCCAAGCTCCATCCCTCCGAAGGACCTAAAAAATGTGCTGAGACAAACATATCGAGATGTCCATCGCCGTTGATGTCCATAAATGTAGCGGCCAATGAAGCCGCGCCCTGGGCTGCCATTCCCACATTGGCGTTAGTAAAATTACCCGATCCGTCGTTGAGGTGCACTCGGTTGATATTGCCACGATTAGCCACGAACAGATCTAGATCACCGTCGTCATCCACATCCACAGCATACGCTGCCTGCGACCGCTCAGTGACCATCTGACTAAAAGTGTCAAACCGGTCTACAGCCTCGTCAATGAAAGAGCCGTCACCTTGGTCTATATAAAGCTGGTCACGACCTAGATTTGGTATAAATATGTCGTAAGCACCGTCCCCACTGAAATCGGCGACAGCTACGCCTCGACCGTACTGGGTAGAGGGATCAACCTGACTAGCCCAATTCGCCCCTGCGTCTAGTTCAAAGTACGGGCCTAAGGTGGTCCTGAGCTCTGGTTCCGCGCATACTACAGCCTCGCCAGATTCAAGCAAAGCAGGAGCACCAGGATCGACCTCCCCCGTATCTTCGATTCCAGTACCGACGATAGAGGTGTCATCCTTTCCTCCGCCACACCCAAATAGAGTCACAGCTATTACAGGTGCAAAAAGCGCTAAACGAAATTCTCTCATAAAGTCCTCACAAGTGTTTCAAGCCCACTGACTAATCATAATCGGCATAATATCTCCACAATTTTAATGTCGCTCAAAGAAAAAAATCCGGATCGTTTGACATTGCACAAATTTAAAAGCAACAGTGGGCTCATGTCTACATTTTTATTTTCGCTTAGTCTGTTATTTTTGTCCTCACCAGCACAAGCCCACAGACCCCACGCGGTAGCTAAGGCATATGCAAACTCTATCGATTTTGAGATTAGTGGCGTGGCCTGGGCAATAATAGACCCCCATGATGTCTCTCAATTGATGCGCTCCGAGGACTTTGGGCGGCACTGGGACTACCAGTACAGTCCAGCCACTGATGACTCTCTTGTAGACGCTGAAGACACCTTGTTCGGGCTACTGCTGTTGGGAAAGGACGGCTCTGTTTGGCAGCAAAACGAAGAGGGGGAGTGGCTAGACCACAACGCCCTTGATGTTGGTGGGATAGCGCGTGAGTTCGAGGTCATTGACGGCGAACTCTATGTCGCCTCCAGTATAGGGCTTTATCACGCTCCTATTTCAGACCTCTCGTCATTCAGCAGAATGGGGTTGGCGAGCGATCTAGTCTCAATACACACTGATGGGGGCAGCACAGGCACTATTTTAGCCGTGGATGCCGGGGGCGCTATCTGGCGAGCAGAGGGACCAAGCTCAATGTTTGAGCGCTTCAGTCCTCTTTCAGGAGGTCGCAACGTTCTCTCTGTTACCGAGTACAACGGCAGAGTCTTCGCGGGAACGAATCAGCAGGTTGCAGCGTCTGACGACAACGGAGACTCTTGGATCGCTTGCGGCTCTATGCCTATCTCTACAGGAAACGACTACGTCACCCACATTGTAGAGATAGTAGCTCTACCAAACGGTAGGTTAATCGCGGCAAATGCTAGAGAGGGGCTCTTTGTATCAGATGACTCCTGTGAAAGCTGGAGCTACATGGACACGGGAGTTTGGGTACCCTTTGGCGGAATAGGTAACGCAGTAGATCCACAAGAGGGGGTCGTATACATAGGTATGACTGGAGATGTGGGTACAATAGCAACATTCAGCGGTATCACCTCTTCCGTAGACGGCGGTAACAGTTGGCACGAGACAAAACTTCTACCGGGGGACTTTTCACGATCAATATCGATATCTCCTGATTTCCCATTTGACTCCAGAATATTCACAGGAGGCTATGGCGGAGGCGCTTTTTGGACTGACGATGGAGGGCTGAGCTGGGAGGGGTCTGCTACGGGCTTAGTCGGACCGTACACCTACGATGTGCTCGCTGATCCGAACATTGGAGACAACGACCATGTCTACTACTCTGGATCCACTTGGCCTCACGAGAGCTTCGATGGTGGATACACATGGTCCAGTGTGGACAACATTCCAATGGAGAGAGTCAGAAACTACAGAGCCCAAGGACATCGCGTTTGGGCTATTGGAGAGGACGACACCCAAGGGTTGGTTGGCAAACTCGCATTCACTGTTGATCAGGGAGCTTCTTGGGAGGAAGTGCCGTCACTATACGACACTTGGGATGGCGCTGTCCCCAGAGATGTCTTTGAAACTGATGACATGATCGCCGTTGTCGTAGATATGCCTGCCGGCATGTTGATCTCCACAGACGACGGAGACAGCTGGCTGTGGGTTCATGAGGGAGCGCTAGAGACTGCTGGGGGCGGAGCCTTGTGGGTGGATGGTGAGACCACTCGCCTCCTGTTCGCCTCCCCTACATCGGGAATTATCTATTCTAACGACAACGGCACAACCTGGAATAATCCCGAGACTCCTCCTACGGGTCGACCTCGCCTATTTGATCAAGCTGACGATGGAACACTCCTAGTAGTGAATAGAGCGGGACAGGTATTCTTATCAATCGATGGTGGGCTCAACTGGGAACCATCTGGAGAGCCTATGGCTCCTGCACCATACGCTATCTCCACTGCCCCAAACTTCCAAGAGACGGGGATCGCCGTTGTATCCACAACAGGCGGAACATTTTGGACGAACTCGCGAGGAGAGTCTTGGGCTCAGTTACCCAGATATTCACGGTTTGAGCAGGGGACGTATCACATAGATTGCCACGCCTCTGGAGGTGACGAACACGAGGAATGCGACACATATGAGGATCACGATCAAGGGTTCATGGGTGGCTACTTACTTCAGGAGGGGGATACGCTTGATTTCAGCTTCTCAGGGGACACTTTCTCAATTTTAGGAGTAGGAGAGGGCGACGGCATGATCGCAGTCTATATAGATGGAGTGGAGGTAGAGGAGCTTACGGGTGATGGTACTAAGCTATACTCTGGTCCCCACAGTGGACCGAATGGTGGAGTAAACAGTGGCGGCTGGAAAGATATAACACTGGTCGTAACTCAAACATCTGGGGAAGGTCTTCACATAGACGCTATTGAGGTTTTTGGTGACGGAGATCCCTTGCCAATACCGACCTCTGGTGACACGGGTGATGACACAGGTGATGACACAGGTGATGACAATAAAGATACCTGTGGTGGTTGTTCCTCACAGACTAGCGACTCAGGGCTTCCTTTATTACTTCTAATAGCCCTTGGTTTAGTCAACCGTCGCCGTACTTAGGCTATCTTCCTATACCCACAAGCCTTACGGGTCCTGTCATCAAGAGGGTATTGTTCCACGTGGAACAGCTCAAGTCCCTCCACGGTCGGCGGCTCTCCAAGAGCCAGCATCAACACAGCTGTACCTCCCATAACCAACAGGTCTCTCGCCTCTGCCAAGAACTCCTCTGGTGGTCTAAATGCTCGAGAAATGACACCGTCGTAGCTACGTTTCTCCAAAGTCTCGCTTCTACCGTGAAAAATGTTCACGTTATCTACTCCACCCCTCGAAACCACCTCTCTCAAAAACATCACTCGTTTCTGTCTAGACTCCACCAGCGTAACTGAAACCTCTGGATAGCAAGCAGCCAACGCCACCCCAGGGAACCCCGCTCCAGAACCTAGATCAGCCCAACTACCTTCTGCAGCTAACCAACCCACTGCTCTTCTTGCGTCCTCAAAATGTGGCTCCAGCGGGCCAGGTCCCACTAGATCCATAGCTTTTCTCCACTTTGTTAATGTATCAAAGTGGACCTGCTCAAGAGGTGTAAGATTAAGCACTGACGCCCCTATAGCGGTTGGTTCTTACTAGATCTTGGACTACGAGCCATAAATAGTGCCAATACTGTAATGGCCGCTGGTGTCACGCTAGGAATCCTAGACGCGGCGTCTAATGTCGCTGGACAAGCTCGAGCTAATCTCTGAATAACCTCGTTACTCAAACCGGCTATCGAGGCAAAGTCAACCCCAATAAGGGATACTCCCGACATCTTCTTAGCTTGTTCGGCACGAACCTTCTCACGCTGAAGATATCCCGCATATTTCACGTCGGTCTCGACCTGCTCCGCCTCTTCAGCTGTCAACTCGGGAAGATCTATGACTCTACTAAGCAACTCATAGGTATACTCAGGGCGTCTTAAAAGCTGCTCTACAGTCGCCTGTTTATTGAGTTCTCCAAGCCCAGCATTTTTAAACTTTTCGATCATATCCTTGGTTGGACTTACCTTTTTAGACAACGTGTCCTTTGAGCGATTAATAGCCTCCATTTTCTGCTCAAACCTAAGCCAGCGCTCGTCGTTAATCAGCCCTAGATCCCGACCTCTCTTCATGAGCCTGCGATCAGCGTTGTCCTCTCTAAGGCTTAGCCGGTGCTCAGCACGAGAGGTAAACATTCTATATGGCTCTCCACCAACACCTCGAGTGACAAGATCGTCTATAAGCACACCAATGTAGGCCTCATCTCTCCCTAAAATAAGTGGCTCTCGATCAAGAACGGAGTGAGCCGCACACACGCCAGCAATAAAGCCTTGAACTGCGGCCTCTTCATAACCAGAAGTCCCGTTTAGCTGACCCGCCATGTATAGCCCTTTTAGACCCTTAAATTGGAGATCGTGACCTAGCTGACGCGGATCGGAATAATCGTACTCTACAGCGTAACCAGCCTGTTCGATAACAGCGTTTTCCATCCCTGGCATAGAACGTAAAACAAGCTCCTGTATATCCGCTGGCATCGAAGTTGATAGCCCGTTCACGTATATTCTATCGGTGTTTAGCCCCTCTGGCTCTAGGAACAACAGGTGCCTTGATCGCTCTGGAAACTTTACCACCTTGTCCTCTATTGACGGACAATATCTGGGACCTACGCTGTTGACCCCACCACCATATACAGACGATTTAGCCAAGTTTTCGCGGACAATGTCGTGGGTCTTCTCATTGGTGTAAACCATATGACAGATGATACTGGGAAGTATTTTGTCTGGAGGGGAGAAGGAGAAGTGTCCACCAACACTCTCTTGTGGTTCCATCTGAGAGAAATCAATACTGTCAGCCCTCAAGCGAGGCGGCGTTCCCGTTTTCAAACGAGCTAATTTCACCCCGAGGCTTTTCATAGCCTCCCCCAAACTCATCGCTGAACCCTCGCCAACCCTTCCACCCATGGTGGCGGAGTCTCCGCAATGGAGCATGGCGGACAGGAATGTACCCGTTGTAAGCACTACTGAACTACACGTGAGCTCTCCTCCAGACCCAAGTCCGACAGAACTAATAGAGAGATTGTCTTCAGCGCCATTAGTCGTAATAGAGACCACCTCGTCCTCAATAATCTCCAAGTTAGAAATTGAACCTAGCGCCTCTTGCATAGCTTTTGGGTAAAGATCAATATCGACCTGAGCTCTCGATGAACGAACGGCTAAGCCTTTTCGAGTGTTGAGGTGCCTAAATTGAATAGTCGAGGCGTCGGTCACTTGAGCCATTATACCACCCAAGGCATCCAACTCTCGCACCAAATTTCCCTTGGCGAGCCCACCTATTGCGGGGTTGCACGAAAGCCTCCCATTAGCCTTTGTATCAAAGGTAACCAAAGCAACACGCACCCCCAGTCGAGCAGCTACAGCGGCCGCTTCACACCCAGCGTGACCTCCTCCAACCACGACAATGTCAAAATCTCTATTCTCCATAGCGACCGTTGTACTCCTTTATTGCGACCCTTTATCGATATATTAGCTTGTTCGCCTCTTACTTTGTGAGGAGTATGGTTCAATGATAGGCTGCTTTGTGCTTACAAAATCACCATTACTAGCTCTGTATCTATTGGCTGCGGCATTGTTTTTCCCATTCATAGGGAAAGCCGTTCACGTAGACGACGCTAATTTCATTCGTCTGGCAGAAGGGGCTCGTGCGGACATGTGGAGACCTCACGCTGTAGAGATTAATTGGCAAGGGACTTTAGAATCAGCGTTTGATGTTCTATCAAACCCCCCTGGCATAGGCTGGTGGTTAGCCGCGGTATCAGATGGACCAGTGTGGCTTATGCATCTAATGATGTTCCCTTGGGTCCTCTTAGCCATTTGGGGAATGCGGCGACTAGGAGAGGAGCTTCTTGGTTCTGGGAAACTCGCAGCTCTCTTATTACTGTCATCGCCTCTCTTTGTTCTATCGACACACAGTCTCACTCCAGATCTGCCTCTGTTGGCTTGTGTTGTCGCGGGTCTAGGCGGGTTCCTGAGCTCCAAGAGAGGCCATGGTTATGGCTGGGCTCTATTAGTAGGCACGAGCGTACTCTTTAAGTACTCTGGTATCTGTTTTATACCGCTCTTGTTGTTAGCCGGAATTCAGAAGAAACGAATAAGAGAGACTCTGTTGGTCTTTGTCCCGATCTTGGCCCTAGCTTTACACGATATGCTAGCCTATGGGCAAGTTCATATAGTCGCAATGACTGCCTTTCAAAGCGTGTCAGAGAGCCCCCGAGATATGTTGAGGAAGGGCATAGCCAGCCTAGCTATGTTGGGGGGAGTGGGGCTGTTACCCATATTGTCCATCTCAAAGAGGGCTATTCCTTTTGCAATTATAGGGGTTGGCTTAGGGCTGTTGGCAGGAGAGGTGTCGCAGCTTTCCACAGGACAGACCGCCATCACTGTTCTGTTTACTGCGTCTGGAGCTGCTGCCTTCTCCACATTGAAGATGGTTGATCAAAACACAAGGTTCCTAGCAGCTTGGGCTGTTGGTGGGGCTCTGTTTTTATTGACCCTCCGGTTTAGCGCCTCTAGATACTGGCTTCCTTTCTTGCCTGCGTTCCTGCTGGCAGCCATACACCAGACACAGCGACTGAATAGATCTTCTGTCTGGACGAAAACAGCCATTGTAACCTCTATAGGGCTCTCTTTGGGGCTGGCAGTGGACGATATGGCCATGGCTCAGAGTCACAGGCAAGCGGCTTTCTTAGTGTCTGACCAAGGGCGTGGTTCTTTCTCTGGTCACTGGGGATGGCAACACTACTTAGAAGATTTCGCCTGGACCCCAATAGACGAGGATGGCGAGACTAGGTTCATACACGCCGTAGCTGAAAATCCATGGCCTCAACCCCCAAGCCAAGACATCTGCCTAGAACTAATAGATAGCCTCACGATGCCTGACTGGTGGATCGGTCCAAGAGTCCACAGCCGTAGTGCCGCAGCTAATTATCACTCCTTTATTATAGCGGGTATGGTTCCTATAGAGACCTACTCTCCGTGGTGGTTCTCCGACGAACCATACGAAAGGATCGCTATTTATAACCGGTGCGACTGAGTTGATGAACCGAACCCACTAGGCATAAGAGGTCATGGACAATGAGCCATACCCATCCTCTCAAGCCCAATCGCGGAGCCATAAATATCGTTATAGCAACAGCTATAATTATCCAGACTATAGCGAGAATACCCAGTAAATCGAGCTTCTTACTCCCAGAAGTAGATTGGGTTACCAATCTGATTCTCCCAATTTGTGACAGCCATGTCTCTCTTAAATGGTACCTGGTAGATCACAGTTATTTCCCCTGGGCCTGTAGCCCAACCACCAGCAGCCACTCCACCTGTAACGTCTAAAACATCGCCTGGAACTCGCAATAGACCATCTCCGTGAAGCACCTCTATCGCTTGGTCAGATGCGTCAATATCTGCCCAAACAATTGACTCCACAACAAGGTCGTTCTCTGTCTCCCAGTTCGGTAAAGTAGCGATAGTCCCTGACTCATTTTCGTAGACTCTAACAGTACCCCACCACGAACCAACAACTAGATCGCCATCTCCATCGGCGTCTATATCCTCGAAGGTCACTGATGACTGAAAGAGTGGAGCATCTTCAGATCTCCAGCACTGAGCAAATGATGGACCGCACCAACCTACAACGTCACCAGCCCCTCCTTGCTGCATGTTCTCAGTAACTACTAGGTCAATGGTGTTGTCGCCGTTTATATCACCCCAGGCCAAACTGTTTCCCTCGAAGCTCTCTGGGTCACCTGACGCCTCCCAGTCTGGAGAGTCGCCAAACCCGCCTCCTTGATTGAGGTAAATTGTATGAGCCGAGCCGCCATTGGCAAACGCTAAGTCCAACATTCCGTCACTATCAAAGTCGGCCCAAGAGACATCAAAACTGTGCCTGTCGGCCTCTGTTTGCCATAATGGTTGACTCCCGAATGTACCGCCTGAGTTTTCAAACAATAGCGACCTATCTGGCAAGTTGTAGTAAGACTCGCCTACGGCCACAGCCAAATCGAGATCGCCGTCTAAATCTACATCACCAAGGGCCAAAGAAAAACTGTATACGCCAGAATACTCCCATGAGGGGGTAGACTCAAAATAACCGCCCTGATTTAGGTAGAGATCGACGCCACCAGGCTCACTAAAGCCAGAGTCCCCTAAAAATCGGCTGACCACCAAATCAACCCAGCCATCTCCGTTGACATCGCCTACGTCTAGCTTACCGTGGTAGTGGTAATTATCAGATACCCAAGATGCGCTCCTCTGAAGCTCACCGTCAATATTATCGTGAACGGTTATGGGACCGCGCTGGATGTCATTGCCATAAGAGACGATCATCTCTTGATACCCGTCACCATCTACGTCTGCAAACGCTGCCCCTGTAGCCACACCTGTCTCTGTAGAGACCCAACCATACTGATTGGAGAGGGATGTCTCCACCACCACACCGGTATCATCTGTGACGATCACAGATGTATCAAAACTGTCGCTGGTATCAACACCAGCACCACATGCCAACAAGTAAAACCACATGTAATAAGATATATCCTAATCTATGGAGTATCGTTCAGTAATTGTAGTGGAGAGTGCAGCAGGAATGAGGCTGGACCTGTATGTCTCGACTAGATTTCCAGGGTGGTCGCGGAGCGCTGTCTCAAACGCAATAAAGGCAGGGCGCATCATTTCGACAAAAAGAAAGGTTAAACCGTCAACACTATTATTAGCCAATGAAGAGCTTCATCTTTATTCGGAAAGGTACACTCCTTCGACTCCAATGCCTAAGTGTCCCGATGTTATTTGGGAAGATGATCACGCTGTAGCGTTCTCAAAACCATCCGGAATGTTGTGTCATCCCGTAGGAAGAAAATTTGTATGGGCACTCATAAACCTCGCTCGAGATCGGTATCCTGACCACACCCTACACCTCGCACACAGGCTAGATCGCGAAACTTCTGGGGTATTGCTTATGGCTAAAAGCCCAGAGATGAACCGACATCTAAAGCGTATGTTCCAAGAGAGAAGGGTCTCAAAGGATTACTTAGCGTTAGTTCGAGGGGTAATACCTTGGGATAAAAAGTGTGTAGACGGCGCCATTCAGAGAGATCTGAATTCTCCAATAGTCATGAAACAGACGGTCTTAGACGGAGGGCAATTGGCCACAACTGACGTCATTGTGGAGGAGAGGCTTACCGCGAGAACACTCGTAAGGTGCAAGCCTAGGACTGGTCGTACCCATCAGATTCGAGTTCACCTTGACCACATTGGCTTCCCCATTGTTGGAGACAAGATCTACGGTCAACCAGCTGAGGTGTTCCTCTCCATTTTCGAAGAGAACCCGCTCCCAAACATTGACGAACTACTAGAGCACCCTAGACACTGTCTCCACGCAGCGTCGCTAAGGTTCCCACACATGGATGGAACAATGGTGACAGCAAAGGCGCCGATTCCCGCAGACATGATCGAGGCTATTGACGCTGGATAGTCTCGCCCTGACTACGGCTTACCTAAGTCTACTTGAGAGCTCTAAGTATTCCCCGCCTTACAGAGAGCCTACCACGACCACTCTTAGCCACGATAGCGCTAGGATCCACACTCGTTCCACCTGCATCGTAATCTTTCAGCCAGACATATAGAAGATTCCTATCGTAGTCAGACATATCTATGATTCTCAATATAGCCCTAGCGCCGCCGCCCTCGCCTGTGGGACGGGTTCTCGAAACAGCTGCCTGAACGTAGACTGTTTCGCTCCAACCCTTCAACTCAACACGCAACTCTACAGATGTGGTTGGCAACAAAGACACTGAAGAAACTAACTCCATGAACTCACTATTAATCCACCGAATTGAGCCGAATATCAAATCTCCTGAGGGATCTTTTATGGAGACGTTGGCGTTCAACCCCAAGGCTATGTTTGGCAGACCCAATGAAGAGTCAGCAAGAGATAAGGTGGAATCTACTAAAAAATCGATATTAATTCTCGAAAAATCCGACAAAAGATCTCCTGACAAATGTAGAAAATCTTCATATTCTACCAAAGGCGTGTGTTTTTATCTACGAATGGAAAATATGCAACTTTCAATCATAATTTTGGCGATATTTTACAAATCTTAATTAGCTACCTAAAGCTGCCAAGACTGAGTCTATCATCATCAGCACTGTCCACGTGGTTAGCCCAATTACAGCACATGTCATTAGCCGCCCCAAATTTCTGTGCCCCTCCTCTCCGGGGATCACGCGATTACCTAAAATCAGCGCCATTACGGCTCCGCCAGCCAGACCTCCAAGGTGACCCAGATTGTCTATCTGCGGTACAAATAGCCCAATTGAAATATTCAAGATCACCCACGGCATAAGACCTCGACCAAACACCTTCTTTAGGGGTCCTTCTAAATAGTGCCGATAACGTAAACCAAAAACTACGCCTGCGCCCAACAGCCCAAACACCGCCCCAGAGGCTCCTACAGATAGCGGCGTCCCTCCATACATAGAGAGTGCAGAACCCGAGACTCCAGACACAAGTAACAGCCAAGAAAGCCTGGCAGGACCATAGACAGCCTCACAGATCCTCCCAAGACCGAATAGAGCGACCATATTCAGACCCAGATGCATCATGTCCCCATGTAAGAAAACACAAGAGATAAGCCTCCACGGTTCACCTGCGCTTATAGCTGGGGTAAACCTCGCCCCAAAAACAAGCAGCGCCTTAGTCCTCATGTCTGGAAAAGGACCTAAAAGCCTACCTTCCCAGATGCTTTGCTCTAGAGAAAAAACCATCAAATGAACGGCTACAACAGCCACAACCAATGCGGTGGTAAACAGCGGATAGCTCTTTAGGTTCCGAACAAATGAGCCAACGACTGCCTGTTTAATTAGGCTAGATCTAAAATAGATCGACTCAAAACTGGGTAAATCACCCTTAATCATTGATCATTCCCGTGGTCTACTTCAAAGAGTGATTCAACTCTGTATAGCTCTACAACATGCCATTCTCCTGACGAAAACCCAAATGGTAAACGACCCAAAAGCTCCGAATGATAGCCCAGATCGCTTTGATAATCTATTAGTCGAAAAGGGTACTGCTCGGCAGACACGAGCCGTTCTACTAAAACAAGTTCCGCTACCGGCAAGAATCCGGCCCCTGAATTTGATGGGATGGCCACTAAGTCGCCAATCTGTATTTGACCTTCTGGACCCAACCAGCTCCAACCAGCCTCAACCATAGCGTGGCGAAAAGTCCATTCACCTGAGAACCAAAGATCTCCTGATGTCTGGTGTTCACTAGTGGACTCCGCCAAAGCAACAATTGCACGCGCCTCCCTGTCTACACCAACCGCTAAAAGTAACCCTAGCCCCCCCCAGGCTCCAACTGCCAACCTCTTCCACAGTACTCTTGTGCCACCAAGAACCCCAGTATTGGATATCAA
This sequence comes from uncultured bacterium, assembly GCA_963934385.1. Lineage (GTDB taxonomy): Bacteria > Myxococcota_A > UBA796 > UBA796 > CAJQPC01 > CAWVYO01. The sequence continues at coordinate 51,164 of CAWVYO010000001.1, read as the reverse complement.
GATGGCTAGTGGTAGTACAGCTGGCAAGAGGTATCGACCTCCCGCATAGTTGTGTCCAAGAAGTACAGACAGCAAGACAGCCGCCGCCCAGCACGCCAATAAAAGGGTGTCATCGCATTTCAGTTTTGTCTGCCTAATCCCAGTAATGAGCGTATAGATAATAAAACCCGACACAGCACAACAGATCAAAATGGCAGTGATTCCAACAGCCCCAAAGTCACCAAGACCAACTACAGCCAACCCAACAACGCCTGCAAAAGCCCCTGATATTGTCGCAAATAACCGCCTATTCATGAAAATAATCGCTGGAGAGAACATCACTCCCAACCGTACTAATAACCCAAAACCTCGACCAAACACCGGGCCCCGATCAATGGTACCCGCTGACTCAATAGCGACCCAAATATGAGGTTCACCATATTGAACCATCAACCAAACTTCTACCCCACCAAATACAAACAGAAACCCCACGAGGGCTCTTACTAAACCAGCCAAATTTCCACTATTTTTAGCGTGAATAGCCAATACAGGCAGCAAAACTAGCGCCGGATACTTGGTGATACAGGCCAAACCCAAGACAACGCCTGTTACTACAAACGATAGACTAGAAGACCCCTCTGTCCTACAAGACCTAACCCATAGAGCTACTGCTGCGCTGGATAGGGCAACAAATGGTAGATCGATCATAAGGCTCGCTTGACACCCCAACAACACGATTGGACTAGAGAGCCAAAGGGACAGAGCCCAACCTTTTCTTTTAGAAAGCTCGTGAGAAAGATAGGCCACGGCGCCAGACAGCAAGGCCAACCAAGGAAGGGCTACCGCAATGCGAAGAGTCGAAATTGAGTTGGTGAGACTTTGGCATATTGCGCTCCACCAAAGGTGCAGGGGAGGGTGCGCGTAGATGAACGTATCATCTGATGGGATCTCTCCCACAGGCTGCCATGCTCGCCACCAATCATATGGAGTACCTAGGTGTTCACCAATAATACCTCCAATAAAGAGGTAGCTCTCCTCGTCTACAACTGGTGGCATACTCGCAAAAACCGAGACAAACAAGATTAGGACCAAGAACAGTCCCGACGTTGTCGTTCGCAGCGTCATCATGGGGTAGTAAGAAATCGATAAAAAGAGTCGTACGAATCAACAATTAGATCAATATCAACGTACTCTGTTGCCTGATGAGCTTGGCTAGATATTCCTGGACCGTAGTTCACCGCATCGACACCTATCTGAGCAAACCTAGCGACATCTGTCCAAGCCTGTTTTGCCGTTACATCGGCACCAGATAAGGACAAAAAGCGATCAAATAGCGGACTTTTATCCACAACAGAACCAGATGGACAAGAGTCTATTAGCTCTACGTCAGCGAGATCACCGACCAACTCTACCAACTCTGCTAGAGCTGCCTCTTCGCTCTTTCCAGGTGCAAACCTAAAGTTGATATTGAACACACAGGCGCTAGGAATCACATTTCTAGCGCCACCGCCGTTCACTATAGTGGCGGATATTACCTCTGAGAATTTGTGACCTGCAACTGTCACCACTTTTGGCTCTAGAGCCCCAAGGCGAGTCATTAAGTTACCTGCTTTGTGGATGGCGTTCTCGCCTTGCCAAGGTCTAGCGGAGTGACACGCTCGACCTCTAACGGTAACCTTAGCGTGAAGGCTACCAACACAGCCCACCTGAACTACGTTATCCGAAGGCTCAAGACAGAACGCAAGATCTACAGTCTTTATCCAATCAAGGGCATCAAACAGCGGACCCAGACCCGATTGCTCATATGGTCCCTCTTCCGCATCGTATAGTACTATACAGAGATCGTACGCCATTTCACTGGGCTCAACCAGCTCTAGCAGAGCTAACATAACAGCGTCACCCGCCTTCATATCAGAGGAGCCCAACCCAAATAGGCGATCGCCCTCTACGCGCGTAGGCTCCTGTCCATCGCTCTTAGGTACTGTATCTAGATGACCAACCAGAGCCACTCGTGGACGTCCAGTCCAAGGGCGATGGGCCGCCACGCTGTCTCCAACTCGCTCAACTATCAATCCAGATATGGAACGCAGACGAGCCTCTACCATATCGCATAGCTCGCGCTCATCGCCTGTGGGTGAGGAGACCTGGACTAGTTGGAGCGTTGTATCGACCAACCAAGCACGAAGATCTTGTTTAGACAGAGAGGGCAAACTCACGGAGTACATCGTTGAGAGAGGTTTTCTTATCTGTAGAGGCTTTTCGCTTCCCGATAATTAGAGCACAGGCAACACCATAGTCACCGCTCGGAAATGATTTTACACGAGTCCCAGGGATTACAACAGATCTCGCGGGAACTCTACCCTTATAGACTATCTCTTTATCTCCCGTGACGTCGATTATCTGAGTCGAAGAAGTAATCACCACATTTGCGGCCAAAACGGCTTCCTCCTCAATAATACTGCCTTCAACAACTATGCTTCTGGAACCAATAAACGCCCCATCTTCAATAATCACTGGTCTCGCTGATGCTGGCTCTAGAACGCCACCTATTCCAACGCCTCCGCTTAGGTGAACTCCTCTCCCGATTTGTGCGCAGCTACCAACAGTCGCCCATGTGTCAACCATAGTTCCAGCGCCAACCCATGCCCCAATGTTTACATAACCAGGCATTACAACACAGCCTCGCTCCAAGAAAGAGCCGTGGCGCACAGTGCCCGGGGGTACTACCCGCACCCCAGCGGCCTCTAGATTAGTCTTAAGTGGAACTTTATCGTAAAACTCAAAAGGAGCTGACTCTATTGTCTTCATTGGAGCGTGACGGAAGTAGAGTAAAATTGCGTGCTTTAACCACTCATTAACTCGCCACTCACCATCGCTTTTTTCCGCGACTCTAGCCTCGCCTCGGTCCAGTACTGCAACAGCCTCACTGGCTGCTGCCCACGCTTCTGCAGCAGAGGTTTCACCGCGCCACGCCGCCTCTACTCGTTCTCGTAACTGATCCAAGCTGCACCTCAATTATATTCAATCTACATCTATCAATGTGATCTGAGTTTGTAGATTACCCTTTAATCCATTGAGCTACTGCTTGACCAGCGCCCCACACAAATGTTAGCCATCTAGCATGATACTCACACTATTTTCTCTTTACGGATGCTCTCTAATACCGCCCGACCTAGACGTCGCGCTAAACCCGGCAGACAGAGAGACCCGCGTCTTTATCGTCCCTGCAGGCTCTTCGGGGTACAGAGTTGGTGATATGCTCGAAACAGCTGGGTTTATAGAATCTACCGATCACTGGAAGTGGTTTCTAAGAAACGAACAAGAGACCAACTGCCTAAAGGCAGGCGATTTTTTAGTGGCGCCGTCAATGACAATCCCACAGATAGCTGAGGTTCTCTGTGGACCACCAATTCCCGACGATGAGCCATTTACAATTTTGGAGGGGTGGAGAATCCTAGAAATAGACGATGCTCTCGCAGCTAAGGGGTGGGCTGAGCCTGGGGAGTACACCGCCGCTGCCAACAATCCCAACATGTTCACCCTGCCAACAGACATGGCTGGAGATCTGACAAGCCTCGAGGGCTATCTCTTTCCAGACACATACCTGGTAGAGCCAAATCGCGATCCAGACAATTTCGTAAAGCGCTTTATTCAGCGACAATTAAATTCATTCCGCGACCAGTTCCTCATCCCTGCTGGAGCGACTGTAAACCACCGCGGTCTCAATGACCTTGTCATAGTGGCAAGCATGGTCCAACGAGAAGAGCCTGAGGCTGGGTTGATGCCACTTGTCGCTGGAATCATCTGGAAACGTCTAGAGAACGACTGGCATCTGGGTATCGATGCTACCTCTCACTATTCTCTAATTGAATGGAACGACAGATCTGGATTATTAGCCGCACTCAGAGATCCGGATGATCCATACAACACAAGGTTGAGGGCTGGGCTGCCACCTACCGCTATTGGGAACTCGGGATTAGACGCTCTTAATGCGGCACTTGCTCCTGAGCACAGCCGATACTGGTACTATCTACACGACGAACATGGGAGAATTCACCCGTCTCGGTCAGCGGCAGAGCACGAGGCTAACCGCCGGCGCTACAACGTCTACTAATCAAACAGTCTGGTCAGCTACCACTCACCATTGAACCCAACAAACCCGCCGTCGTCACCCATCACCTTGAAGATGAATAGTCCGCCACCGATAGATGTCATGACCCCGCCCGCTACAAGTGAGGTGATCGCCATCACATATTTGGGTTCTGTATTTTGAGACCAAAATCCATCTGCTTCATTACTAGTCGCCCCAAATTCAGCAGCCACTGTCTTCCAAGCTTCAGCGGAATCTTGGTAGGCCATATAGGTGTAAGCTCCGAACCCTAGTCCACCTAAGCCAGCGATTGTTGTAATACCTGCCAAGAGCGTTGGCTTACCGTCTGAGCTTCCTCTAATAGAGCTCCCACCACCAAAGTCGTCATCTAGATCGTCGCCTGAGTCAGAGTAGCCTCTGAACTCATCGTCCCATGAATCTTCATCCTCAAACTCTTCATCCTCAAACTCTTCATCTTCGTAGCGATCCTCTTCGTAGCGATCCTCTTCGTAGCGTTCCTCTTCGAATTCTTCGTCGCCACCGGAAGGACCATCTAGAGAGTCTAGGTCACCGTACATCTCTCTTTCTCGTTCAGCTCTAGCAAGAGCTGCCTCCTCTTCACGGCGCCTATCCTCAGCCTCCTCTGCCTCGCGACGAGCTCTATCATCTGCCTCGGCAGCCCTTCTTTCTTCAGATGCACGGGCTCTCGCATCTCTTTCAGCGCGAACTAGGTCTTCTCTCGATTGACCTACTGGTTCGTCCCAACCGTCGTCATCATCATCCCAACCGTCGTCATCATCATCCCAACCGTCGTCATCATCATCCCAACCGCCGCGAGCCTCATCATTAGCAGCAACGACAGGGGATACAGACTCTTCAATCTGACCCTCTATCATCGCAACTTCAAGGGTCACCCAACGGCCAGTCGTAACGACTACCATTGATTCCCAGTCTTCAAACCCGCTGGCCTCTACACGTACTCTGTGACCACCACAGGCAACCTGAACGCCACTGTCAATGCCCTCAAGCGGCGCATCATCAAAGAAGACAGAGGCGGAACGAGGAAGACCTCTAAGGCGCACTGTGCCTTCTCCACCGCGATTTTCAAGACGTACATCTGCTGCTGCTTCTTGATCTCGATATACTGTGACTGTGGCCGAGCCAACCATGCAGCCATATTCAAGCTCAATTAGGTGATCCCCTGGCGATACGGAGTCGATTATAGCTGGAGCAGTTTGACCAGTCGGAAAACCATCGAGCTCTATCTCTCCTGGAGCAGAGCTGACAGCAACATTAATAGTACCTGTATTTGCGGAGGCTACAGTTCCAATCAGCCCCAACATTCCTATCAAAAAACCTCTAACGTGACTCAAACACACCTCTAAACTTTAGCAAGTGATCATAAACTGCCACAAATTGAGATGTTTTTCTATCTTTCTTAGATCTGGAGACTTGCTCGAAGGTACTCCTAACCAAAAGGATCGCCTTTCTTACTGACTGATCATCTTTGTGAGATCACCGTATTGGCGCAACTTAAACCAAGTAAGCTCTCCGTTCCTAAAGTAGCGCATCCCCACCCAAAACATTTTCACGGTGTTCGCTGACCACGCCAGATAATGGAGAGGCTCGACGTTTTTCTTCCAATATTCCCGATTATCGAGAAGCTTTCTAATGAATGCTCTTGGAACAAACGACTTCGATGCCAAGCAGAAAATAGCGAGATAGAATTTCTCTTCATTATCTCTAGGCCAGTCCATTGATACTCTAAACTGATGCCAAGCCTTGTTGTTGCGGCCCTCGACCAACTCGGGATCTAATGTGCCAGCTGCCAAGGACGCCTTTGTGAGCGCGGTGCCTGGGAAGTAATTTAGAGAGTAGAAAAAGATGTCGTAGGGACCTGGAAGTTCTAATAAAAACTCTGCGGTCTCAATCTTCATCTCTTCTGTAGCGTGGGGATTGTCCACAATGATATCGTAGACAATGTTGAGCTTCAGCTCTTTATTGGCCGCTGCAAACTTAAGAATGTTCACGTTGCCTGGAGCCCTGTTGTGAATTTCCTTGCTCTCTTTTGTTGAACCGCTCTCAATCCCTGTCTGAACTCTTACAAGTCCGACCTCTTGAAGTCGCTTTAGCATTTGTGGTCGCAACATTGGAGGAATGAGCATGCACTCAAAGGGCAGGTTCACGCGCTTTGGATACTCGACTAAGAACTCCTCCATCCAAGGCTTTCCAAAGGCGAACGAAGTGTCGTCATCGACCTTTATTCGGGCGATCTTTGGGAAGGTCTTCATGGCGTGCTCAAGCTCGCCCATGATGTGCTTTACAGAACGGGCACGGTAGTACGCTTTACCTTTTTCATCGTATACGTCGCGCAAAATAGAGACGTAGCAATACGAACAGTTGTACGGGCAGCCACGAGAAAAATAGATGCGATACTCGGCGCTCCTTTTCCAAGGCTCCTCTATCGTCACTCGACCCTTTTCGATGTAGTGCTTGTTATCGTCTGCGGTGTCCGGCCACGGTAGCCAGTCTAGATCTTGAATTAGAGGGCGCGGCTTGTTTTCATAGACAACGCCGTCTTGATTTGCCCAAATGTTTGGAATAGCGATTGTAGGCTCATTTGCAGCGAGGGCGCGGGCGAGGTCGATCATCGCCATCTCACCTTCTCCAACACAAAGGAACTCAACCTCGTCAATACACTCTATGGGCACAGATGTAGGGTGAATTCCTCCCCAACAGATAGGGGTGTTCGGCAGCGCGTCCTTTAGCCTTTTTGTTAGCTCTCTTGCCATTGGCAATAAGCTAGACATAAAGCCTACACCGATTAAATCGGCACCCTTTCGTCGGGCTATGTCTGTGGCTATCTCGAACTCTAAGTCCGTTGGCATTTCCAAATTATTATGAACCCAGTCCCGCAAAAATACGATCTCAACTGCTATCCCCTCTCTCTGAAGGGCAGCAGAAATATACCGTAAACCAGCATTCTCAACTGAATAAATAGTCATCAAAACAACGGTGAATGGCTTACCGCTTTTTGAGAGTAGTGGGTGGTCTTGACCTTGGTAAGACGACATGTCTAGTGCTTCGCTACTCATCCCATTAACAACCTAACGCCTGCGACCGCTTTTCGCTTAAAGTCGCTCACGTTTCTTATTTGGATTAGATTTTTTACTACAAATTCTGGGCGCCAATAGAACCTTCTATATGCTATCGAAAGCAAGTCTCGCAGCTCCTCACGAGTGAAATTTTCATCCCACACCTGTGCTTTGAAATCCGAGTTTGGATTTCGCATGAAATCAAACCACGGTTCTGGGTCTAAAACACCGGCCTCTTCTCCTTCGCGCCACAGGGCTGTACCAGGGAAGGGGGTGAGTACGTTGTACATCACAAAGTCTGGCTTCAGCTTAATGGAGTAGTCAATGGTCTCCATCACGTCTGCGCGTGACTTCTCCGTGGGAGATCCGATCATGAAATAGGCTACTGTACGAATACCCACCTCACGACACAGCCTGAATGCAGACTCTATCTCACCAATTTTTACGCCCTTTTTGAATCGCTTTAGCCCTTCTTCAGTTCCTTGTTCAACGCCGAACTGAATACGTGAACAGCCAGCCTTTTTCATTTTCTCTAAAAGCTCGCGATCAACCCATTTTACCCTAAAACGAACTGTCCAAGAGAACTTCTGACCTCGCTTTAAGATCTCATCACAGAGGTTATGAACCCGCTGATTAGTGATGTTGAATGTGTCGTCAACGAAATATATCTCGTAGATTCCTAGATCGAGACAAGCCTGAATCTCATCGCAAATTCTACCCGCTGACATCACCCGATATTTATGTCGAGGCGTGTTGCAGAAGGTGCAGTGATAAGGACAACCTCTCGCGGTAAAAATTGTAGAAAAGATGCCGCCTGCGCCCATGACATCGTAGTACTTTTCATAGTCGATAAGCCTGCGATCAGGGATTGGATATTCGTCCAAGTTATCTGATAAAAACACGTCCTGCTCTGGGATAGGGTCATCCTTATGGGCGACTACTCCTGGTATCCCTTTGGCTTCCTCACCCCTTGCCCAAACCTCAAGTAGTGACTCGAGTGGCTTCTGACCTTCACCTTTCACAACAGCATCTACCCCGTCCAGCCCTACGGACTCTTTTGGGAAATCGCTGATGTGGGGACCGCCCAGTACAACTCGCTTAACTGACGGGCACCGCCTCGCGGTCTGAACAGTCTTGTGGCAATCCACTAGTCCTACAGTAAAAACAGTAATCCCAACGACTTCTGGGGCATATTCCCTTATTCGCCTCTCTACCTCGGCATGATCCCACTGATGCAACTGCGCATCTAGGATTTTTACCTCGTGATCAGTCCTTTCAATCAGATATTGAGCGACTGAAAGCAACGACAGAGGCGGATAGGAGAGGTTTTCAGCCTCAACCGCATCTGGGATCTCACTCTCAACCGTGTGGTTAGCAGGGGATCTAATTAACATGACACGCATACATGACTCCGCTCTTCTATATACCTCATTATTAGAGGAATTGCGCAAACCTTCAATAGTTTAGATCTCTTATTACAGTCAACACTCAAAGATCCCGACAAACTCAACAGGTCCTGTAAGAATAATATCATAGTCGCTATCTATCGTAATTGACATCTCTCCACCAGGCATGACAACTGCTATTTCTCCAGTTCTAACCAGACCTTTCTTGAGGGCAGCCGCCACCACAGCACACGATGAACTACCCGAGGCCAATGTCTCACCTGCACCTCGCTCCCAGATCCTTATTTCTAACTCCGACTCAGACACAACATTTACGAACTGAACATTAGTTCGGCGCGGAAATAGTGGATCGCACTCTAAACTCGAGCCCCATTTGCGCCAAGGGAGCATATCCAGTGGCTCATCACAGAAAACAACACAGTGGGGGTTACCTATACCGACAGCTGTAAATGACAGGGGTAGGGTAGGGTGAGGATAGTCGATGGCCTCGCAATCTAAAGCGACTGGTACCTCCACTGGCACAAAGGTAGCTACGCCCATTCCCACGGTAATTAGGTCGGCGCCAACGGAGCAACTCACAACACCTGCGGGAACCTCGACTGTAAATTTAACCCCTGCGTCCCGATGATCAGATAGCCAACGAGCGAATATTCTCAGACCATTGCCAGACTTCTCAGCCTGTGATCCATCTGGGTTGTGAATAACCAGACCGAAGTCCGCTATGTCAGACTCCACGGGCTCTAATATTCCATCACTGCCCGCTCCTGTATGGCGGTGGCAGATATGGACAACCAAGTCCGGAGTCAGTGAGAGACCTCTTGGTTCTTCTAAAACGAAGTAGTCGTTACCGAGTCCGTGGTATTTTCTTAGCTTCACATTCTCACCACTATCTATGAACTTGTCTGCAAACCGAGATACTCTACTACCAATGATACGCTACGATGCCAAATCAAAGAGTTCAACAAAGCTATACGAAAAGCTCAAGGTGTTACTGGATTTTGCCACGCTACCCGATGAATTGTGCCTAGTAATTGGTGGCGACGGCTTTCTCTTGGGGGTTATCACCGAGCTTGGGCAGTCATATATATATCTGGGGCTAAACAGCGGCATGCTCGGCTTTATGCTCAACGACGTAGATGACGTAGATCTTATTGTAGAGCTAGTAAACCGTGGCGCTTGGCGCGAGATGTCAGTACCTCGTTTAAAAATGATGGCGCTGACACAAAGTGGCGAAACTCTGGAGGGGTTGGCACTAAACGATGTCTACCTAGAGCGTATGTCTGGTCAGACAGCACACCTTCGAGTAGAGGTCGATGGGGTAGAGGTTGTCGACCGCGTGGTTTGCGATGGACTCATTGTAGCAACGGCGTTGGGCTCCACCGCATATTCATTCTCAGCAGGTGGACCTGTCTGTCACCCGACATTGAGACACACCCAGCTAACCACCATCTCCGCTCACTCACCAAGGCTGCCACCAATAGTGCTGCCCCAGAGCGCTGTTGTAGAGATTAAGGCCTTTGACACGGAGTGGAGACCTGTGAGAGTTGTGACAGACGGAACCGACTATACAGCTGTAACGAGAGTAAAAGTAGAGAACGCCAATAGCGATGTAAGACTTGCGTTCTTGGAAGGTCATGATCCGACGGCAATGTTGATTAGGAAAATGCTTAGGACTTGAAGAAGATGTCTAAAACATTATTCATTATTTTATATACGCTTGGCGGAGTCGACTTCGCCCGATTGACAAATTCAACTGACGAGGTCACATGTCGTTGACGATTAGAGCACTTCAGACCGATGATCTTCCAACCTTATTCCGTATCAATGTAGATGGAGACCCTGGTGTGGGTCAGGTCACAAAGCAAGAGCTCGCGGACCTTCTAAGCTTAGCTGTGCTTCCGCTTGGGGCTTTCGACGAAGACGAGTTGGTAGGTTTTGTTATCTGTCTTCTACCTAAAACGCGCTACGCTAGCTTGAACTACGCTTGGTTCAATGAACGGTACGATAATTTCTTGTATGTGGACCGAATTGCCATCGCCCAAACCCACCGAAATCGTAAAATCGGATCGCTTTTATATGCTCAGGTTATTCAAGATGCAGAGCAGCGTGGGTGGCCTATTGCCGCGGAGGTGAACCTACAGCCCCCAAATCCTGGCTCAATGCGTTTTCATAAGAGATATGCGTTCAAGGAAGTGGGTACGCTAAAGCATAAAGACTACACAGTCGCGATGGTATTGCGTGATCCCCAGTAAATGGGTTTCAATAATCAGTTCTCATTAACGAGCCTGCATTTGTCGACCCAGCTCGACAAACTTGTGTATGATACATTCTCAAATTGGGAGAGCGTATGCGTATAGCCTGGATATTGGCTGCAAATTCACTGGATTATACTTGCTCCAAATCAGCCGCAGAAATGCAATATGTTGATGAATCGGACACCTATCTCAACACTGGTTCACCATGACTACAACCCAGAATGCCAAACGCGCAGCACTACTCAGTAAGTTCTTCGACCTCGCACCAATGAAGCACACCTTCGGAATGGAGCTCAGCTACGACGAAAACGGTAATGCTCTGTTCGAGATGCCATACAAATCAAAATTATGCCATGCCATGAAGGACACTCATGGAGGAGTCATCGCCACATTACTCGATAATGCAGGCTGGTTCACCGCTGCCTTAAAGTACGACAATTGGGTCAATACATCAGAGTTGACGGTTCGTCTCCACGAGCCTGCAAACCAGGAAGATCTCCGAGCCATCGGTAAAATTGTTCGTGCTGGGAAGAGGATGTGCGTGGCGAGCATGGAGGTGAGGAGTGTATCTGGTCGCCTAATAGCCACAGGTTCGGGGACCTTTGTGGTGAGCAGCAAGCCGATCAACTTGGCAGACAGCTAACGGACTTTCCCAACTAGAAGCCTGTGGGCTTATGAGCGGCTCCTCTCGACTCAGCCGAAAAAACTGTATATAATAGAGCCTCAAGTAGGGAGAGTGTATGCGTACCGTCTGGATGTTGGCTGCGATTTCACTGGGTGTTGCTTGCTCGACATTGACCAATGAAAAGCAACCTGCTGATACATCGGACACCTATGCCGATACTGGTTCGTCTGAACCCATAACAGACCAGTGTTTCACGCCGAATGAGAGTGACCACCTCTACCCGCCTTATCCAAGTGTTCCTGATGATTGCATTGAAGACTTCTGGGATTGTCCCTTAGAAGAGGGACACGCCACGGTAAACCCCAGCACTACCTGCAACATTACCGAGGGCTTTGATGCGGACGGAGCCATCCAAGCCCGATTCTGGGAAGCCTACAATTACAGCAGAGATTATTTTGGGGCTTATGGACCTGTCTACGTCTACTTTATGGGTCCAACCAGCGAGGAGAGTAATAACGATATTTGGCACCTTCGGGCCGAGCGCCGGGCTGTTGAAGACGCGTGCTATCCCGTCGAGAATCAGGTAGACGATTTCTTCGATAACCCCTTTGGCTCAGAAGAATTAGATGCCGCTAACAGCGGTGAAGGCGGATATTTCAGCATCTCAGGCAATTCTGGCTGCAACCCGTTGATGGACTTGATGATGATCAATCCAAAACGGAGCGAGGTTCGAGCCATCACCATTCATGAGTACAACCACATCTTCCAAGTAGCACATATACTTACCCATGATAGGGACTCAGATTATGGTTTGAACTCTTGGATTATGGAAGGTCAAGCAACCTATTCTGCTGCGAGATTTGGCGACGAGACAGGGTGGGGACCGGATTTTGTAAGTCAGATGATGAGCATAAAGAATGCTGGTGGAAATATATCTCCAGAAGGTATCGACGACTTTTTGGCTGACAACGATAGTTTTGATCTTGAGGATGAAAGCTACTGGGAAAGTTCCGATTTCTCAGCCGCTGCGGTCTACTACCAGTTGGGTTCATGGGCTTGGGCATACCTAGTGCACGCCATGGATGACAATGTGGATAAAGTACTCAAAGATTTCATCAAGGATGTTCCCACCATGGGCAGAGATGCATCCTTTCAGCTCCATTTTGATCGCACTATGGACGACTTTTTTGTAGAGTTTGCCGATTTCGTGCAGGGCAGCGACGAAGAGTGGCGGGCTATTTTAGAATAGGGCTCACAGGCTCGTTCTCTCAGATATTGTTGGGTGTCTAAAAAGGATTGATGAAGTCTGGGCGCTGTGGTACTGCCAAAGTCCTTGGGAAGGGAAGTGCTAGCCAATGAGTCTCAATTAAACAGACCGTTCTGGGAGATTGATATCGAGTAGCTTTGCTCCGTATGCTATTTCTCGCTCACATGAATGACCAAAACGGAGAACTCAAGGTCAGAGTCGGCGGCAGGGGATGCCCTTACGCTGTGAACTGATTTATCCAGAAAAAGAGCCTGTTTAAACACTCGTTGTGCCACAATGTGCTGCCTATGCTCGACTTTTCAACTCACTCCTCCGTCACTCTGGTTTTCACCGACATCGAGGGCTCAACTGTGTTGTGGGAACATTTTGGCGATGAATTCATAGATATACTCGATATTCACAACCGGATCATGCGTAAATCCATTCAGGCGCATTGCGGCTACGAAGTCAAAACCGAGGGCGACTCCTTCATGATTGCCTTTCCCGAGCCCAGTGACGCCGTTAGGTTTTGCTTAGATGCTCAGCACATGCTGAACGAAGCGAACTGGCCCGACGAGCTTCGCTCACCCAACATATCGTCCTTGTCCGGAACCAATACAGACGGGACATTTAGGGGTCTTCGCGTGCGAATGGGAATTCATACGGGCAATCCAGTTGAGCGCAAGGATCCAGTTACCGGACGGAGCGATTTCTTTGGTCCCGATGTGAATCGCGCAGCGCGTCTTTCCAGCGCGGGACACGGGGGACAGTTGTTGATCTCCGATGCCACCTGGGCTGCCTTGGGAGCGATGGATCTGGTTGTAGTGGAAGATCTTGGTGAGCATGCGCTTCGAGGGCTTGAGTCGAGAGAGCGCATCCGCCAGCTATTGCCACCTTCACTCTCAAGTCGTCGCTTTCCGAAGCTTAAAACCCCCGAGCTGCGCAAGACCAACCTCCCCGCTCGAGTGGACTCATTCATCGGACGTGCTGATGCGTTGACTGAACTGGGTTCTAGGGTCGAGAAAGGGCAGCATCTAATCACCATCCTGGGAACGGGAGGTCTTGGTAAAACCCGACTCGCGCTACGCTTTGCCGCAGAGCAACTAGATCATTTTCCAGGAGGGGTATGGTTCTGTGATCTGAGTGAGGCTCACAGTTTGGAAGCCTTCATTCAAACGGTGGGGCACGCGATCGGAAGTCCACTAAACAACGTGAATATACTTGAACAGCTGGGCAATACCCTTGCCCAGCGGAAACGAGTGCTGGTGGTGTTGGACAATTTTGAACAGATAGTGGACGCAGCAGCCAAGTCTGTAGCCTCGTGGATGCTTCATGCGCCAGAAGCGATCTTCATTGTGACCAGTCGAATACGACTGAATATCGGCGGTGAACATGTCTACAACCTGAGACCACACGACTTTGAAGAAGCAGTCCAACTCTTCGAAGAGAGAGCTCGAGCCAATGTGTCGGACTTTGTTCTGAACGACGAGAATCGTTTGGTGGTTGAGGAAATAGTGACCAAGCTCGACGGAATAGCGCTGGCTGTTGAACTGGCTGCCGCACGGATCCAACTGCTTGAGCCAGCCCAAATACTAGAGCGCCTAAGCCATCGGTTTCGACTGTTGCGAGCCAAAAGAAGAGACCGGACTGCACGACAGACAACGCTGCAGGGTGCTATCGACTGGTCATGGGAGATGCTAAAACCATGGGAACAGCTTGCACTGGCTCAATGCTCGGTCTTCAAGGGGGGGTTTGACCTTAAGGCGGCCGAGGCTGTACTCGATCTTGGGGATTGTGCCGAGTTGGTAATGGATGTGATTGAAACATTGATCGACCACAGCTTACTGCACACACGAGAGTCTAAAATAGGCGATTGTCGCGTGGGTATATTCGAGTCCATTCAAGCCTATGCCGCTCAGAAGCTAGAAGAGGGGGGGACGGCAGCAGTCCACCGGCTCCGACACGCACGCTACTACGCAGAACTGGGCACTGACGAATCGTTGGATGCCCTTTTCATCCACGGAGGCGTTGCACGTCAGCAGGCGCTAACGCTAGAGCTGGACAACCTTAAGCAATCAGTAACTATAGGCTTGTCGCAAGGGGCTATCGACGTCGCAGCCCAGGCAGCTCTGGCGGCAATCTTCGTGTTCCGTAGCAAAGGTCCCATTCAGGATGGCTTGAGCTTGGCCGAACTCGTAATGTCTAGTGACGGCTGTACACCTCGGTTTAAAGCAAGACTTGGGTTTAGGAATGGCATTATGTTGAGGCAAGTAGGTCGGCTGGATGAGTCACTTGCTGAACTGGAGAACAGCTATCAACTGTACCTAAAACTGGAAGACCAACGAAGCGCATGGTGCGTCTTGAGTGGGATCGCAATTGTAAAAGTAAACATGGGTAAAGTAGATGAGGCTGGTGCCCATTACGAGGCTGCTCTCGCTGGCCTTCGGGAAGAAGGCGACCGTTGTAATGAAGGAAAGATTCTGGCCAATCTGGGCAACTTCTACCAACAAAAAAATGAAACTGAGCGCGCTGCCATATACTTCGAAACCGCTATAGCCATTCACCGAGAGGTGGGTAATCGAGTGTTTGAGGGCGCTGCTTTAGGTAATCTAGGTTGCATGCGTGATGGGCAAGGGCAAATTCTGAGCGCTCGTGCAAACTTTGAGGAGGCTCTGTTCATACACCGAGAGGTAGGTAATCGCTTCTTCGAAGGCATTGAACTGGGTAATCTAGCTGGAATTTTAGACCTACAGTCCGAATTCGAAAAGAGTTGCGAGTATTACAAATTATCGATCGAAATCCTTGATGAGCTCTGGCCACTCCGCTCGATGACTCTTCGGGGTCAACTGGCCTTACTATATACTCGATTAGGACAACTCGACGAAGCCGAAGTCCTGGTTCAACAGGCCGAGAACTTTGTCCGACCTGACTACCCAGATTACGACGGGCAACTGAGCTGCCAAAAGGGACTGATAGCCCACCACCTTGGTCATCTCGATGTCGCTAAGAGTGCACTCGAGGACGCATCGAAAATTGCAAAAGAGCTTAAGCTCTCCCCAGAAACACATCTTAAAAAAATGATCGCAAAATTAGAGGACGTACTGGCGGGTACTAAATGAACTAAGGAGTACTGACCCTACAATTTCTGGTGGTCGTGTTCGGATATATAGCCAAGGTTACCCGAGATAGACCGTGAATCTAAATCAATAGGAGCAGACTAGGTCATCTATACAGGTACAATATGATGCAGTACCGTAGGAACTCCACCCAAGATCCGAACAGGTTGTAGGCAGGTAGTCTGGCGCCGCCATGGCGTTCTCGTTGTAGTACCAAGTTGGACCGACTGAACCGCTGCTGATCTCATTGTACGAGACAGCTCCGCTATAGCCGCCAATCTGGCAGTAGGCGTCTGCGAATTCCGAACTGTTTGAGGTGCAGTTTCCGCCACAATACAAACCGCCAGTGGTGGAGCCGCAGAGTTCAGTTAGCGAATACTCTGCAGATACTACCGTCACCGTATCGGTCGTATATGAACTGGCTGTGGCATCATCAGCGTAGAGGGTACACTCCCACTGCTCTTGAGCAAATATATCGGACGTGGGGACTGTGTCGCCTGTGTAGTAGGTCGACGTGCTACCAGAATACGGTACTGTATCAACCTTCCAATCAACCCAATAGGTGATGGTGTCACCGTCGGCATCTGTTGATGCTATATCCAACTCACAGATAAGGTCATCGATGCCCTCAACAGGAGACTGTGGGGATATCAGCGCTGTAGGAGCAGTGGGCGGAGTGTTGCTAATCGTTATGGTATTAGAGTTGACTGGTGCACCTGTATCGGTCCCATCGGATGGGGTCACGCTAAGATAGACGCTCTGCCCTCTATCAAAGTAGGTGACGCCACTTATTGAACTAGATGTCTCTGCCACAAGTGCGCTATCGACATACCAAACATAACTATAAGTAATGTTATCGCCGTCGGCGTCAGATGCTGTGACACTAGACGATATCGTATCATTTGTATAGATCGTAGAGGGCGAAATGGTGACCGAGCTTATTACTGGTGCTGCATTTGAGGCCCCTATCAAGGCTGTAGCAGATACCGCTGTTCCTGTATCCGTCCCGTCATTTGGGGTCACCGTACATTCCACTGTATCTCCAGCCACAAAGCCTGAATTCACAGTGATGCCTGTTCCTATTGCCGTTGAACCAACTGTCCAAGCTATAGTAGAGGCATCTGAATCGCTATCCACATCTACGTAGCTGTAGCTACAGGTCAGCGTGTCGTTATCGAGCGCTGGAGAGGGTGTTATCGACACACCTGAAACGCTGGGCGACGTGTTGGAGATGGTCACCGTGTTGGAAATTACCGAAGTGCCCGTTGTCGTACCGTCGTTAGGGGTCACGACACAGTAGACTGAATCATCTCGGTTGAAGTAGCTTCCACTCAAAGAGTCAGCGGTCTGGCTATTCCAAGTTCCAGCGACGTTCCAATTATAGCTATAGCTTACACTGTCTCCGTCGGCGTCGGTCGCTGAACTTGGAGCACAAGTGAGGATCGAGACCTCGGTGGCACTAGTTGGAGATAACGCCGCGCTAGATAGGACTGGGGCACTGTTTACCACGGTTACGGTGGCAACACCTGTGTCAGTACCACCATCTGAATCGACTGCTTGCGCGGAGCAGGTAATGGTATCGCCTGTCGAGGAGTTGGAGGCCGAAAGCGTCAGGTTTGAGCCTGTGCCGAGCGTACTAGAGCCATTGGTCCAGGAATAACTAAGGGTAGTTGAGCTGCCATCGGGATCCGTCGCTGTCGCTGAGCAGACCAAGGCAGTGGTCACCTTTACGTTGCTGCTTGGGCTTATAGCCACACTCCCGACAACTGGATCAGTGTTCTCGACAGAAACGCTCGCGCTACCCGAGTCGGTATCACCAGATCCATCGGTAGCGGTTGCAGTGCAGGTAATGGTGTCTGATGGAGACGCCGTCGAGCTACTCAAAGTCAAACTCGAGCCTGTACCTAGGATGGTCGAGCCATTGCCCCACTCGTAAGTGATCGCAGGGCTCTCTCCGTCAGCATCCGTCGAGGTGGCCGAACAGTTCAATGTCGAGCTGGTCGTAATCCCTGTAGAGGGAGTGACAACTGGCGTCGCGATCACTGGAGAAGTGTTGCCTATCACAATCAAAGCCATTCCTGTTGCTCCAACCCCACCATCTGTATCTGTAGGCGTAACAACAGCCTCCCAGGACTCACCTTTTGAGGTGGCCGAAGATGGTAGAGTCGCTGATACGCTTGCACTCGACAAGAGACCACCCACATACCACTCAAAACTGTAGACCACAGATGAGCCCTCTGGATCGACGCTTCCGCTGGCTGTTGCAACAATGTTGTCGCCCGTGACAGCTGGATCAGGCGAGAGTGTCACCGTTGGTGCGGAGGGAAGACCGTTTACTACAAAATTCACCATCGCGGTAACATAGAGATCATCGGGGTCCGTCGCTGTCACTGTCAGCGAATGCTCACCAACACTAAGGTCTGACTTGGCAAAGAGAGCGCTACCAGACGAATCAGGTGCTTGGTTTGAGATTACCCCATCCAAACTCGAACTCCACTCCAGAGTGACTTGATCTGGTGAGGATTCCGAGTCAGCTACTGTCGCCAAGAAGGTAACTATGTCCCCTTCAGAATAGAGATCACCAGACAAAGGGCTGTCAATAGTAAGGCTAGGGGGGGTACCGACCGTATAGATCACAAAATCTGAGCACGTAGCGCCCACCTCGTCGGTCACACTAAGCGTGACGACATGGCTACCAACGGTAAGGTCAGACCAAGGAAGAGCAACATCACCGGCTGTGTTGGGAGTACTACTCGCCATCGATCCATCTATGTCACTGTTCCACTCTACACTTAACCACTCTGCTGGGACATCTTCATCTGCAACAAGTGCCTCGAATATGACCAACTCTCCCTGACCTCCACTTTCAGTATTTGGCGGTGCGGTTATCTCACATGAGGGGGCGCTGTTGGCACCACCCACCGTTATCACAACTGAATCCGAACCAATTTTACCAGACAGATCTTGAGCAAAAAGACTGATCGTGTGATCGCCTTGGCTCAAAAATCCTGATCCTGATAGATCTCCTGCCGAATTAACGGCGACATCTATATTACTCAGGTCGTCTCCAAGAGAGCTCTCCCACCACAAAGAGAGGGCCTCTGGTTGATCCTCTGTATCCGAGACAACTGCTGCAAATGTAACAAGCTGATCAACATAATAGACGCCTTCTAATGTAGGCGAAACTAGCGATACCATAGGAATCTCTGTGTTTATTACCTCGAGTGACACAGTACTAGATCCAGCTGATCCCTCAATATCTGAGACCTCCAAGACTACGATCGAATCGCCCTCTCCTATTGTCACTTCACATTCAGTGGAACCGTCAGCTCCTGGAGCACCTGAACAGGCCTCCTCTCCACCCACAAACCAGGTTGCGACAAGATCTGTGTTGGCGTTATCGGCGTCAGAAGCAGATCCACGAAAGGTCACTGCGTATCCTTCATAGACCTCGTCACCGTCAACATGAGATGTAATCGATACGTCTGGCGCGGCGTTATGTCGACCTACAGAACTATCACTACACGCAATCATTGAGACTAAGCTCAACCAAATCAAAGGGAGGGTCGGGTTCATGGTTACCTCGTTGTTTATTGATACCAGCTCGTTGCCATTAACAGTATCACAATTTTTTTCGTTCTCGCATCAGGTAGAAGGTCTAGCTTTACAGATTAGACTCTACCTTTCTTCAGATATGAATCGATCTACAGACTGTTCTGTAACGAAATTGTGGTTATCCAAATAAGCAGCAACATCGTTGCGACTGAGTTCGGATCCGGGCTGAGCCGCTTCTCTATAATCATTCCAACCTGGACCGTACCAGACGTCGTATACAGCGGTACCGACAAGAAAGGCAGCGACTTCTGTTCGTTCCTCACTCCAGCCCTGCTCTACGCCCTGATGCAACCCTAGCTCATAAGAAATACGAGCCGTTCTTTCGGTTTGACCCATCTCCAAAAGCTCGTCGGAGACAGCTACAAAAAACTTCTCTTCACCGAACACATCTGTGCGAGTCACAATCTGCGTAGCCGGACCGTCGGGCTCACCATCAAAGATACCATCGGGTCGGTATAGATCTTCCACATCAATATCTAAAAGATGCCCGTGGTAAACATATACGCTCGAATAAGCCAAGTAGGTGTTTGCGATATGGACTGCTTTTGAAGCAAGCTCCCCGTCAGGCGCATCTTCTCGCCCCCCCGCAACCACGTCATAGACACGGTCCTCGGAGTCAGCAATGCCGTCTCCATCCTGGTCTTGGTAGACAAGCTTATGGGGATCATTGGGGAATATATAATTTCTGGGCTGCCACGCAGAACCAGTAGCTACCAATCTCTCCATTTCGTCGTAGTCATAGCGGTTAGATATTGCGACTAGCCCCCTTTCAAAAGACATGGGCATGTCTCTAAAAAGTTCTGAATCCTTAGTGAAGACAAAATGAGCGCTGGGATAGGCTTGGCTTAGTCGAGAACTGAACACCTTGGACTTACATGAATTGACCCAGAAAAAGTCCGTGCTGTTCTCGGCATCGGGGCCGAGCATAAGCGCCCTATCGAGAGAGGTCCCAAGCTGGGAGTGATCCGCAAACATCGAGACCTCTACTGCGTCGTCGCCCAATTCATCAAGGGCATCTGAAGGCTGAAAACCGTGGGTGATAATATCGATCTCCCAGGTGATTGGAGGCAAGGTTGGATCGTCGGGGGTTACTACGTAGTGAATGGTGTAGCGCTCATCCTTTTCGACTTCAATGACCGTAGCTCCCTGACGCTCAAACGCGTAGATGAAATCTGAATGTTCGATACCATCTGACCCCGTTCGGAAGACTGCTTTAACTTGCGTAGCACCGTCCGGAAAAATGCTGTCATAGTCCGGTCTTTCAGGCAGGTAATGTTCGATCAGTGCCTGGATTCGCTCGTCTTCTACACCGCTGCGCCAAAGGTTTAGGCTGATCTGACGATGCAGTAACGGATCTTCGGCCTCCTCAGCCAACGCTAAGAGAGCGTCGATCATTGCCGATGGGTCATCTCCGTTGTCTAACGCCGCCAACAACAGCGCATCCAGCAGGGCTGCAGCATTTGCTACCGCCTGTACGTGCTCAGGTCCTATCCCCAGAGTCGCCT
This sequence comes from uncultured bacterium, assembly GCA_963934385.1. GTDB lineage: Bacteria > Myxococcota_A > UBA796 > UBA796 > CAJQPC01 > CAWVYO01. The sequence goes on along the minus strand of CAWVYO010000001.1, from coordinate 30,232 downwards.
CTAGCAATGCGGCTGCTGCCTCTAGGCGCCCCTCTGAGGTTAGAGCTTGTGCGAGCTCATCAGCTTGGTCAAGATCTATTGGGACGAGTAGATCGTCTGGGCAAAATATTTCAACTCCGGTTTGAGAAAGAGAGTCGGCTACCACCTCGACCAACTCTGCTATAGCACCATCGGCAACGCCACATTCCTGGGCGATCGCCGGAGTACTCACTAGCCATGCTGTAAGAATTAAAGAGGTCATGGCGTACTCGACAGAGCAGCTGCGCGCTCGGTTAGCGAATCCAATAATTCGTTCTCACCCAACTCTCTGTCCAGCGCGGCTAGCTGAAAACGAAGGGTCTCCAATACGTCAGGATTCGAAACCCCTTCAGTCTCTAGACTCAATAGAATTTCGCCTGCTCGGCTTAGAACTACATCTACAGCAGCGGCTGCAGAGTTGGCCCTAAACTCGGGCTCCAAAGATTCGATAAGAGCTAGGAGCGCTCGTGCGGGCTCACATGAAGGGTCCGCTTCAAGTGTATTTTCAAGCAGGATCTGGGCTCTCTCGAGAAGCGGGGCCTGGTCTATTGCTTCAGCAACACGTGCGTCGACGATCAACTTATCAGCAGCCTCAACTCGCACCTCGGCGGTCTCATCACAGGTACCAGCCTGAACTGGAAATGAGATGAAAAGGCTGATAACAAAAAACACTGTATAAGTATTGCTCATGATGACCTCCTTGCGTGTTGGCACCATTACATTGGCGTCCACGATATCATGTAATGGAAACTTCTGAGTAAGGTTTAATACAAACCGCACACCTTATAAACCACCTATATAGCCTAAATAAATGACGGTAATAAACAACTGTTCGGACTTCAAAAACAAGCCTAGGACCCGTTACATATCGCTGGCTAGCCAGTCGATAATATGAGCAGCCGAGTTGTATAGACGTTCATGAGTCCAGTCAGTCAGGGTCTGATCTTTTGGATCGGGATCGGGGCACACGGCTGGTGTATGAATAAACAAGCTCGCCGTGGTCGACTTCGATTCAGCGACATATGCCAATGAATTGAAATAGGTAGCGTTACAAACGTACCGACCAGCGTTTTCAGAATAGAGCGCTGGATACCCGTTTTCGTTTAGACTACGCGCCAGGTTTTCCGTCAGAATCGAAGTTCGCAGGATCGAATTTAACGGGTAGCTGTCGTTTACCAAACCAGACTCGAATTGCTGCTCGTCAACATCTGGAATATCCGACGACTTGCAGTTGACCCCCTGGCTTTCAACCAGAATTCGGTCAGAGCTAGTGGCGACTCCAAAGTGGACAACAAAACGAGGCCAGCCATTAGAGAGCGCTTCAAGGAGCTGCTTAGCAGCGCGATCAAAGGACACATCTAGAACGATGGACACAACTGACAACCCCTGAAACTGCTCTTGATTCAGTCGTTCAGCCAGGATCTGAGTGGGGTTGACCTCAACTCCAGGGAAAGGACCGAACCCAGTAACTAAAATCCAGTCGTCAACAGCGCGTTCGCCTGACGGATGAATCAACATGATTCGATCGAATCAAACAACTCAAGCTGAACTCTGAATGTGAGTGGTTTCGTAATTTGATACTCCATACATTGGCGTGGCGTACATAATATCACATTGAAGGTAAGACTCTCTCCTAGCCCTCCTCATCTCCATCCAAATAGACGTCCATATCCTCCATCGTTTCTGGTAGCTTTCCCCCGAGCTTCCAGGCAGTCATCCATACCGTTGGCAGGATAAGGAAGGCCGCTATTGTCAGCGAAATAAGCCCGATTAACACCAACAGCCCCAATCCACGGATGCCTCGGCCACCCGACATGGAGATAGCCGCAAACGATAACGCTGTAGTAAGGGCCGAAAGTCCGGCCGCCCAGCCTGTTGTCGATAATACAAACCGAACACGCCCTGGTCCTTCTTCCCTAAGCCTATGAATAAGATGAATGACTATCCCCACACCTATTCCCAAGAGGATGGCAATCCCGACCACATTCAGAAGAGATATTCTTACATCGAACAACGCGATCGTAGAGCCAGCCCAAATCATCCCTGTCACCAAAACCCCCACCGCTGCGAGGGTAAGCCGCTTACTGCGAAGATCTACAAAGGTCGCTAGCACAATAAACAAAAAGGCCGTTATGCAGATCATTGGCGCATCACGGCTCGCCATACTGAAGATGTCTCCACTCAACAATAGACCACCAGCTATCTGAGCATCGGGAAATAGAGCGCGTAGACCACCAGCTAAAGCATGAGTACGTCTCATGTCCCACATATTGCCATTGGCCATTAGAACTAGGAGGTGCACACCGTCGAGCGCACCTACCATCTCTCGAAGCTCGCCGGGGAGTTGGGCTAAAGTAAGAGGTTCTAAGCTGACAGTGGTTAGACTTTCAATGTTGTTGCGAACCGTTGGGGGTAAGAACCTGTAATTAGCGTGCCCAACCATCAAGGATATTTCACGAAGCACAGCCAGCCTGTCAAACTGATCGTTAGGGATAAGCGAATACCTTGAGACCACTCGACTAACATCTGGCAGTTCACCTGACTCAATCAGGTCCGTCACCATGTCGTGTGCCTCTAAGAGCTCTCTCTCGGAGTCAAACCCAACAAGCACAGGGGAGTATGCATCTTGAGCCAGCTTACGCTCGACATCTGTCATCTCATCAAAAGACATGCCGTGGCGTCTAAGGTTAGAGATGTCGTACTCTACCTCTAGGTTCTTCAACCCAGCACCAAAGAGTACTGTCACCAACACTAACAGCGCCAAAGATAAGGTCGCATACCTATATGTAGGGGGTCTCCTCCTCAGGTTTCGACGCTTTTTCTTCTTATATGGGGTCGGTTTTTTCTCCCACCAGCCTATCAACAGCGGCAAAATAATAAGCACTGACATCAGACAAAGGAGCACTCCTGCCCCCAACAAGAAGCCAAACTCCTTGAAACCCCTGAAGTCAGCCACCATTAGCGCAAAAAAACCGCCTGCGGTTGTTAGGGCAGCCGCAAAACATGGGGGACCAGAGGCGTCCCATGCTCGAACGATCGCCTGGTGTAGTGAGCTAGAGACAACCCTCTCCTCTCTGTACCTTGAAAACAGGTGAATAGAGAAGTCGATGCCTATTCCAATCAAGACAGCACCAAAGAACCCAGTAAAGGTATTGAGGTCGTGTACAGTAATGGCAGCGAACCCAAACGAAAGGATAGTTCCTACTGTTAGGGGTAAAAATATTAACAGGAGCACCCTGAAGTCTCTAAATGCTAAAGCTATAAGACCCAAAATAAACGTTGCTGCAAGAAAGCCTGTCCATCGCATATCGGCAACTACACCCTCGTAGTCCTCAGCAGTGTGGCGATAGGAGCCCCCCACCCACAAAACCTCTACCCCCCGAGCCTCAGGATCTAGATCAGCGACTATTTGGTTAAACAGAGCCATGAATTCACGAGCAAAGGCGACGTCATCGGCAGAAGTTGAGGGCTGGACCACCATTTGAGAGACATCGCCATCTGAAAACAACATCTCACCGCTATCTAGCCTTGAGAACCTATCGGTTAACGGACCAAGGTCGAACAGACTCGCAGCTACGAATGGATTAGACGCGCCCCTTCCAAGAGCTAAGGCCCCCCTTAGCCTATCTCTTATGGACTCCAAATCAGAACGTGGCAGCTGTAAGAGCCCAAGACGTTTCTTGAGGTCTGGCTCAACATCAAACAGAACATACCTAACAATTCCACTCTCCATAAGAGAGGTCTCGAGTTCTTCATAAAACGGTCTAACTGCCGTGGGATCTCCTCTCACAGCGAGCGAATGTCGTCGAGTCTCCATTCCAACGTCGTCGAAATGACGCATAGAAACTACTGTTTCAGTTTCTTCTGGAAGTAACCTCAAGAGGTCAGAATCTATGCCGAGATTAGTAATAACCAAAACAACTGAAGCGAGTACCAAACCCACAACAGACACAACCGTAGCCACTTGATGACTTAAGACAAAAACAGCCAAACGTCCGAAGACGGTTTTGGGCTCGTGATTATGTCTAAGAGTAGTCATATTGGGCCGGTCTATAGCCTTCAAGGCTACCGCGATCCAAATTCAACCTCAAAATATACACTTTGTGTGAGTACAAAAGTATACGCGTATATATTTGTACCCCCCTTTTGGTTTCGCCATAAACACTCTAAGTAGCTGTAACTACATGGTTCTTAAGTTGGCACGCCTTCTGCATTTGTAGATTGCAACCGACTGGAGGAACTAACCATGGCAGCAATAGCACCGATAACCAAAACAAACGATCCGCGTGAACAACTGATTCTTGAGCACTACCCGCTCGTAAGAACAATCGCATGTCGTATGGTTCGCCGCTTTCCAAGTAGTGTGGACGTAGACGAACTTATCAACGTAGGCGCTATGGGTCTTATTGACGCCGTCGATAGGTTTGACTCAAGCCGTAACGTTCCATTCAAGGCATACGCCGAGATTCGTATTCGCGGCTCTATTGTTGATGCACTTCGCAAGAACGACTGGGTTCCTCGCTCTGTTCGCCGTAAGTACACACGTATAGAGAACACACGCACCCAACTTCTCAGAAGTAGTGGCGTTGAACCTTCTCGTGACGACATGGCTAGTGCACTTGAGATAACCGTTGATAAGTACGACTCACTCTGCACCGACTCACAGATTCGTAGACTAGTGTCACTTGACTCTCCAGCTGACTCTGAAAACCTCACACCTCTTTCCGAGCGTATATCTGGCGATAACGATGATCCTACGGACATCTGGGCAGCTGAAGAACTCCGTGATCAGGTAAACGAGGCGGTTCACGTATTGCCTACAAAAGAGAGAACAGCTGTTTCTCTTTATTATCTTCACGGTCTCACTCTAAAGGAAATAGGCGAAATCCTTGGGGTTACCGAATCTCGAGCCTGCCAACTTCGCGGGCAAGGAATTAAGAGACTAAAGTTTCGCCTAAGGTCGACCGTACACTAGGAGGCAGGACGATAAGCCAACTACCTTGTCACCCTGTTTCAGACTAATGAGGCCGGGAATGACAAGTTTAAAGCTAGTAAGAAGAGATGGAACGTTCGGAGCACCCAGCGATCCAGAAGATCGTAAAAGATACGTCGCAGAGCTTAGAAATAGATTCCTAGCGGGCACACTGGATGAGGTGCTGATCCCTAAGAAAGCCGAGATACCGGACAGGCTAATGTGGGTATTATTTCCAAAACTCTTCCCGACTCCAAGCGCTACAGTTAACGCACCACTTTGCGTCGTGGACCTCGACTAGCGACGATTGGGCGATCTGGGTGATCCAGGATCGCCACTACCTCTTGATGAGGTGTATTTGGGAACATCTCATAGGGATGAAACTCGCGCGGCACCATGCCGTGCCTTTGCAATTCTCGGATATCCCTACCTAAACTAGCTGGATTGCAGCTTACATAGACAATCCTAGATGGGTTGAGCTCCATCATCGCGTCGATTACGCCCTCCTCAAGACCTCGTCTAGAAGGGTTCACAACGATTACTGGGTGCTTTCCCCGTAATCGTAGCTGAACATCCTCAAGCACCATCAATACATTTCCCGAGATAAACTCTGCCGGAATTCCGTTCAGTGAGGCATTGCTTCTCGCTCTGTCAACGGCGCCATCAACAGTCTCTACACCTAGTGCCCAGCCAGCCACTTTAGCTCCCGCAAGGGCAAACCCACCAACACCGCAGTAGAGATCCAAGAAAGGCACTCCTTTCTTTAGCCCAGCGAATTTAATGACATCTTCGGTAATCCTATTGGCCATAGATGGATTGGTCTGGAAGAAGTCCCCTGGACCTACCTGATAGATTACCCCTCCCACCTTTTCATCTATGAGCTTCTTACCTAAAATATGCTTGGTACGTATTGCTCCTGACTCATCAGGAACAAAAATTGCGTTACCCTCTTCCTTATTAATGTGGAGGTGCACGCCTACCACCTCAGGGTGTTTTCCTGAAATATTGGCGGCCATCTCCTCGAGAATTGGAGGTCCTCCACCAGCGACAAGCGTAACCATCACCTCATTTGTCCAGGATGACTGACGCAGTACTAGGTGCCGAAGCAACCCCTCACCCTCGAACCAAGGTCTGACCTCCATATCTATAAATAGATGAAAGATCGTGCGCATAATGTCGCGAAGTAGTGGTGTGATCACCCCACACTCGGGGATTGGGACAATGTGTCGTCTACGTCCGGGGGCTCCTATGCGAGGGCTCCCTCTATCAGAGATCGACACGGTCAACTTTGTCACATGTCGATAACCTAGAGGGCCTGCGGGAGAGGGGACAATAGGCATCACGGGTACATCGCTGATTCCCTCCTCTAGCAAAATATTTTTCAGAGTCGAATCAAGCGCTCGAAATTGCTCCTGACGTGAAACGTGCATCAACGGGCAGCCACCACACTGTTCATAGTGCTCACAAGAGGGCGTTACTCGCTCGCTGTGGCGAGGCATTGCTTTTTTCCAGATACCAAAGACCATATGCTGGCCCTCGTGTAAGATCTTAACGGCACATTTTTCACCGGGGATGCCGCCAAAAACAGCCATATCTACGCCGCCATTCTTTCCCACAGCTATGGCTTCGCCATTTTTCGCCCAATGCGCTGGTACTAAAACAGCATCGTCTCTATATCTTTGGTCCATCGTAGATCTCACTTTCACAGTATCTGTTAGCAATGTCAAAAGAAGGGCCTAAGCCCTATATGGGGTCAATAACCCAGCCTGACACATTTTGCCTCGTAGAAGAATTCCTCATTATTAATTATAAAAAACTCTTGACGTGTCCAGTAATCTGTTAGACAGTCATTGAGGAATATCCTTTTTCCCACTCCCCACTATGGGTTCCCCACCCAACCACAAAGATTAATTCTCAGAGATTACAATGCGCGCGGCTGAACAAATACCGTTTAATGAACTCCCTCGAGGCAATGGCGAAGCTGGTGCCGTAAGAGATATATCAACGATCCTTAACGACAGTGGACTAGATGCAACAACTCGTCTTTACGATGAGGCACTACAACTGGCTCGTGAAGGTCACCTTGGTCGCTCTCGTGATCGACTTAGAATGTTGCTATGCCTAAATCCTGAAGATGGGCAAGGACACATTCTATTATCAAAGATCTTCGCCTCTCAAAAACGATGGCAAGAAGCCATCGCCGAGATCGATACCGCAGCCGCTTGTGGCGTCCGGATTCCACAGGGGATGAAAGAGGAGTTCGAGTCCGCGCGCGATCAAGTCTCTAGAGAGAATCGCTCCGAGCAGATCGCAGACAGAATCGGCGCCGAAGTTAGAGCTCTTAGAGACGAAACTCGCAAACTAAGGGTTGAGAAGACTCGCTTAGAGCGCACAAACCGAGAACTAGAAAGAAAAGTTCAGGTCTGGACTGTGGGTGCAGTCTTCACAAGTGTGTTGGCCCTCACGACTCTTGGAATTCTCTTCATGGGTGGTAACGACTCCACTGAGGCAGCGTCCATAGACCCTATTTACGCCGAGTATGGCGTTGATTCGACAAACAACGAAATAGTGGCACCTATCAGCGGTGAAATATCTGCTATCAGCAACGAAATAGTGGGCTTAGCGCCCTTAGTAGAGCCCATAGAGGTCGCCACTATAGCGACCACCGAAAACATTACAGAGGTAAACACGACTATCAACTCACCAGCTGAGATTGAGATTGTCTCCTCTACCACATCATCCAACACCAGTGGAACAAGAATTTATACCGTTGTTTCTGGAGACAACCTCTCCAGTATAGCTCGTACAATGTACGGAAAGAGCTCAATGTGGCGCGAAATAGCAGCCGCTAACGAGTCCCTATTAAGCGGCGGAATAGCGCTCAGTCTAGGAATGGAGTTGACCATACCAGATATTGAGTAAAAACGATTGATTGAAAGGAGGCGAGGAGCTACGGAAGCTCCCTTCCCCGTTGTGGATTACCCCTGTGCCAAGGCCCACTTCGGTATCACAGGTGGGACCGACTCGGACGGACGGAGTCGGCCCCCACCATCCAATCTTTTGCTATTGTGACTCGAGTGCTTCGGGTGTCTCTTGTGTCCTCTCTCGCACAGATTGAACACGAACCAGAAGTCTGCGACTTGGCGCATAGTTGTTTAGGTCTATAGCTGCCTGATATTGTCCTATTGCCTCATCATAATTTCGCGACCTAAAGTAGATGTCACCCTTTTTATGTAGACCCGTCGCACGCGCACCATCCGTGAGTGGCAAATTTAGATATGTATCAATAGCCTCATGAGCCGCGTCAATAGCACCCGTTCGCAGCAACACAGTGGCCCGGTACATATGAACGCGATGGTTGTCGGTATCAATCTCCAAGACCGAGTTGAGAGCAGCCAGTGCCGGCTCATATCGCCTCAAACGAATGAGCATTCTGGATTCTAAAAGTTTGTTTATTACATTTGAGGGATACTCTGCGCCGAAAATACGAATATGTCTGAGTGCGCCTCGAGGTTTAGCTTCTTCCATTCGTATGGCTGCCAATGCCAACGTTGCCGCAGGACCAACAAACACCGCCTGTTGCTCAACTTCGCGAATAATTTGAATTCCAGCCTGTCGCTCATCTTCACCATCTGGTATCAAACTGCTCTTTCTTGCTACGGATGATCGCCAGTACTTGTAGAGCCCATCACCCAGCTTTAGATCGACAAAATCGGGAGCTATGACCTCTAGGCGCTCCAAGGTATTCATCGCATCCAAACCTCGTTGTAGAGAGGCGAGATACTCTCCTTTTCGCATCAAGTGTATAGACTCCAACCCTAAAACTCCGCCCCTAATAAACAGCTCCCACTTTGTGTTGCCTTCTTGGGTTAAAGAGTTCTCAATTTCCTCCAGGGCTCTTGAAGAATAGGTCTCGTACTGAGTCTCAAACCTAAAATCGAAATTTTCTAGCATTAGGGACTGAAAGATCAGTAACTTCCCTAAGTTTTCAAGCGCCATTCCAGGGTAGGTGTCATCCATTTGGGAGAAATGTGAGCGAGCGCTACGGTAATCTCGACCATAGATTAATTCTAGTCCCGCAGCCGCAGCCGCGACTAATTCTACCTCTACCTCCAGAGATGCCGCAGTGCTCGCAATCCTACCTGCTTGAGACAAAGACGCTGGCGAAGTCCTGTTAGCAGTCGTGCTTGTAGGGGGGGTCGCAAAGCTTACCTGAGAAACTAGAAGCGACAAGATAACAAACGCTGATTTAATAGTTGAAATGAACCCTCTAAAGCCACTCATCTCTTTCGAACAATTATTCGCTGATCTCATCACTACCTTCCTTTGACTTTGTCCTCCACGAGATCAAACAGGTCACTTTCTAATCGCCTTCCCTGAAGATCCGCTATTTCGCGGAACCCAGTTGGGCTGGTGACGTTAATCTCGGTGAGGTAATCACCAATGATATCAATCCCTACGAAAAGGAGACCCTCTTCCTTCAATCTCGGAGATAATTCCGCGCAGATTTGTAGATCCCTCTCAGTCAATTCACAGGCATGAACCGTTGCGCCCACGTGCATGTTGCCCCTGTGGTCATCTGCACATGGAACCCTATTAAACCAACCAACGGGCTCACCATCCAGTAGAATTATTCTCTTGTCACCCTTTAAAATCTCTGGAAGATAGCTCTGAACTATCGTCCAGGCCTCTCCTTCCATTGTTGCTATTTCAGCGATTGATCGCAAGTTCATGTCATCGGCATGGGTCACCAAGACTCCTCGTCCACCGTTACCATCCCATGGCTTAACAACAACCTTTCCATGTTCTTTAGCGAACGATACGACATCTTCAACACGATTGGTGACTGTTGTTTTTGGGCATAAATGAGGCCACTGAAGTGCATACATCTTCTCATTGGCGCACTTTATTGATCGCGGATCGTTCAATACAACAGTGTGCGCTGGAGCCAAGTCAAGCATGTAGGTAGTGAATATGTAGTCCATATTGAACGGTGGATCTTTACGCATCCATATACAATCAAACTCACCTAACTCTCTATCTCTCGGTGATTCCCGCGTGAAAAACGGCTCAGATGCCGATGTCTCAACCCTCTCACACTCGACCACGGCAACGCTCGCGTCTACACGCATCTGATCAGGTGTACACCACCAGACACTCCAGCCACGAGACGTAGCCTCGAGCATCATCACATAGGTGGAGTCGCCAGATACGTCCAGCTTATCAAGGTGGTCCATTACAAAAAGTATCTTCATTATCTTTCCAAAAGCCATGCCGGCTACAAACTAAGGTCTACACCGAGAGTTACCATTTGACTGTTAAGAGCACTATCCTTTTCAAGATACAACGACTCAAAATCATGCTGCAGGTAGATCTGGACATTCATCTCAGGATTCTGAACTACAGAGTACCCTGCTCGTGATGATGTGATGAGGTCAACAGATATTGGGTCTGACTCATCCCCTAAAACCTGTAACCCCGCTCTAAGATCCACTTCACCTGACACAATCATAGGTCGGTCAATAGGCGTTGTAATACTCAAAGATATTGGTAATCCAATAGACGTAGACTGCGTAGGCACAGTGCCAAAATTCTTTCGAGTCCTCAGGTCGCCCTCAATCGCCACTCTTATCCAGTCACCGTATATTGGTAAAGAGATGCCTGATCTCCCATACTCAAGATCCCATAGAGTTTGAAGGGATCTAAACTGGAACGAAACTGCCGAAAAATTGAGCTCTATCCTACCAGAGCCATAGGCTCTCCATCCAGAGACTACAGCGATATTCAAAGAGTCGAACCGCGCTGAAAAACTATCGCCTCCTTGAATCATGCTGGTCTCTAATCTACCCCACCTAGTTGAACCGTCTGGCTCTTCATCTACGTAGCTATCTACCGAAATATAAGCGCGATTCAATGTCTCTTCGTTTAGAATTTTTATGCCCAGAGAACCAGAAACCCCACCAAATTCAGCAGATAAAGCGGCCGTACTTACTGAAAAGCCGCACAAGATCAGAGTAGATGTAAAGACGGAGGATTTATTCATTTAGATACCTTATCAATGATCAGAGGTAATTAATCCAAAGATCTGGCCAAAGCGCTACATTATTTTCCAATGCAAAAACGAGAAAAGAGAGCATCCAAGACTGATTCTCTTGTGTCACGACCAATAATAGCATCTAGAGGTTCAAGCGCACCATAGAGTTCTTCCGCCGCTACCGCTACACCAGCGAAAGATTGGAGAGCCTCTATAGAGGCGCGAACGTTGGTCTCTACTTTCAAGAGTAGGTCTCTCTGACGACTACTCGCGATAACCACGGCAGCATTTCCATGGGCTTCACCCACCAAAGCCTCCGTAATCGCCGAGGATAACTCACTCAAACCAGCACCTGAAATAGCTGAGGTCATAAACATTTCATTGCCAAGACTTTGATCTGCATCTGGTCTGTCACAATGGTTGGCTACCATTATGCGGTTACGCCCTTTTGTCGCCTCTAAGACCCCTTTCCCAGATGCTGCGTCGTGTGCTGGTACAACTACAACCACTAAATCGGCGTTCTTTGTAAGGGAACGTCCCAGCTCAATACCCGCTTCTTCAAGACCATGAGCTTCGCCACGTTCGCCAGCAGTGTCTAGTAAAGTAATAGCTACAGAATCCAACATTACTCTGCGCTCTACAACATCTCGAGTAGTCCCTGGTTGATCCGATACCAGCGCTCTAACTGAGCCACCTAGTCTATTGAACAGCGAAGATTTTCCCGCATTTACTGGACCAACAAGAGCAACAGTAGCCCCATCAACTAGTACTCGACCCACCTTAAACGTATTAGCAGCATCTCTTGATTCGGCTGCTATAGATAAAAGTCCTGCTAAGAGTTGCTCTTCATTATCTTCTACTAGATCCTCACCAGGATAGTCAAGACGAGCCTCTAGCTCGGCTATGAGATGTGTGAGACGCTCCCGCAGTCCATCGATCCACTTGGCCAATTCACCGCTAAGCCCTAATCTCGCTACCTCTAGACCGCGAGTACTCGAGGCGTCAATCGCCTGTAAAACAGCCTCAGCACGAGTTAGATCAAGGCGACCATTTAGAAAGGCTCGACGAGTAAACTCACCCTCGATAGCCACCCTCGCACCAACGCTAACACAGGCTGATATCAATCGCTCCACGATGAGTGGGTTACCGTGTGTGGATATCTCTGCTGAGTCCTCGCCTGTGTACGACGATTTGGCTTCAAAAATAGTGAGCAGACCCTCATCGAACAACCCTCTGGAGTCCCTCAATTTTGTAAGGCGAGCCCGTCTGAAAGGAGGCATCCCACCAACCGGTTCACAGATGGTCCCAACAATCTCTAGAGCGTTGGGACCAGATATTCTAACCATAGCTACAGCGGAGCGACCCCAAGGGGTGGCGCAAGCAACAATGGTGTCCATATTATCTACTCCTCTGAGCTATCGCCTTCAGGGTAGATCTCGATGTTCTTAGAAGCGCCATCGCCTATTGAACGGCTCTCAACACCAGCGGTGTCCTTGACGACCATATGAACAATTCTTCGATCATAAGAGTTCATCTCTTTCCTAATCATCTCGGCCTCGCCGGTCTCTAAAACGCGCTCGGCTATTTTTTCAGTCATACTGCGAAGTCTAGCTTCATCTTCCTCATTTGTACGCCTTCTGCCACCGCGGTCGTTACGATCGCCTCTCTCACGTCTTCCACCACGTTCATTGCGATCATTGCGATGACCACGATCATTGCGGTCATTGCGGTCATTGCGGTCATTGCGGTCACCACGATCATCACTGCGCTCACGGTTATCTGGAACCTTCACCCTAAAGGTGCGCCCCTCGAACTCCTCTGAAAGTGTCTCGTTCATGAGTAGGACTGTTCCATCTAGTGTAGAGCCGCCGCGCCCAATAAACCTACCTGCCTGCTCAACATTTACAGTAACAACTACCTCTCCACTATTAGCAATAGCTGAAGAGACAGTACCATTTAGCTCCATCTTTTCGAGAAGCTCGGTCATCCAAGCAGTCGCTCGGTCACATACCGCTAGCTCCATAGGATCGCGCTGCCAAGCTATGATTCGAACTGTATCGCGAGAAACGGCTCCACCAAATTCGTTCTTAAACCAACTCATATCAACAGCCCACTTGAGCCCTGATTTGTCAACGCCGAGCTCTGAAGCAACTGTACTTAGCGCCTCTGCTACATTGTTGCCTTCTGCTGTGTGTTGTTCTACGCCTTCTGGAATATTAGTTTGCATCGTATCTGTCCTTTTTGAAAGTGGTCTACTTCAATATAGACCTAAGTTATCTGCCGAAAAAAATGACTTATGAAGTCTGTGGCATTGGATGTGCTTTGTTTACCGCCCACATTTGAGCAATAGAGAAAATAGTATTCACAAGTATGTAGAGCGCCAACCCAGCAGGGAACTGGTACATCACAATCACAAAGACAAACGGAAGCATTCTAAACATCTTCTGTTGCATTGGATCTGCATTTGGGCTCATTGGTGTAATTCGCTGCTGAATGAACATGAATACACCTACTAAAGTAGGTAGAACCCCCCAAGGATCAATACTAGTGAGATCATCTATATAGAGGAATTCAGCTTGGTATAAATCTGCTGCTCCTAAAAGCACAGAGTATAGAGCAAACCATACTGGCATCTGGATAAGCATTGGTAGACAACCAGCCAAAGGATTGACTCCCTCTTCCCTAAAGAGCTTCATCTGGGCTTGTCCAGCGGCCTGAGGGTTGTCCTTGTGAGTCTCTTTGATCTCCTTCATTTTAGGAGCCAATGCCTGCATCTTTCTACTCGAGACAAATGACTTCTTTGTGAGAGGGAAAAATGCTGTCTTTATAGCAATTGTTAGGCAGATAATAGCCAGTCCCCAATTGCTAACTAGCCCTTGGAAAAACAGGAGCATCTTCAGTAGAATATGAGAGAAGAACCCGAAAATACCAAAGTCAACTGTAGCTGAGAGGTTGTTCCCCCGAGCATCGAGAATACTGAGGTTTTTCTCTCCTACGTATATCTCAAATCGTAGGGTTTCAGTTGCTCCTGGCTGTAGTGAAGCGCTCTCTTTGACCATGAACACACCAGGGCGGTTGTCACTAGACATAGCGAATACTCCACCTCCCCAATTTATGGTTTGAGGTATTGCAGCTGCCATGAAGTATCGATCACTGATTCCAAACCAGCTTACATCGCCTTCAAACTGAACCATACTTGACTCTACATCTTCAATATCAGACAGGGTCTCGATGTCCTCACCTACGACCATCTCTGGGCGGGCTACGTTTGAGTATCTCGTCGCATTGCCTTCAAAGCTGTCTACAGAACCCACCCATAGCGGGCCTGACCAAGTAGAGGAATTGGTGTTCGTGAACTCGACTACAACCTCTATTGTGTTGTCATCCTGTTCAGCAAAAGCGAAGCTCTTCGTTACCTGTAGTCCATCAGCACCTAAATGCCTTACTGTCGTCGAATCTGAGTTCTCGATCACTGAATATCTATCGATATTAAAACCCCAGCCAGATCCACTAGCTAGAAACAGAGATTCATCAGTCAACAATTTTTCAAGACCTGGCTCTTCTCCATATGGTAGCCACTCTTCCGCCGGTTCATCACCAAACTTAGAAAAGAGATGTCCCCAGAAAGAATTTGGAGTAATCGCTCCATTGAACTTTGTAAGAATAAGTGGACCTATTCCTCCACCTTCACTGGTGACAATCGAATCAATCGAATCACTATCGAATTCTTCGATCCACTGTTCAACGGCTATATCGTCCACTGCGTTGACAACATCAGAATCTATTGCTGTCGTCTCACCAACCTGTGCTTCAGCTCCAGTGTTTTCAGTATTCACGACGACCTCTTCTGTCCCACCAACTTGCGATATCGATGTATCGGTTGGAGGGGGGGGTCCATAAACACTCATCCAAAGTAGATACACGATGAGGCTTAATAATACAGCGCTTATTATTCGCTGTTCTCCCTCATCATTCTTCTTCAACATTATTCGACTCCAGATTGTTCAAATCAATCAAAGGTACTGGATCGTACCCACCAGGGTGAAAAGGATTACATCGACCAATACGACGAATCGTCATCCAAACACCCCGAAAAGGGCCGTAGCTCTTTATCGCTTCCAGACCATAGGCTGAACAAGTCGGGTGAAATCGACACGATTTGGGTAGTATTGGTGATAAAAAATACCTATAAAAACGAATTGGTAGTGATATTATCCAGCCTAAGAGATTCAACGGCTATCACCCAGCAGGTTGTCTAGAGCTTTATTGACCTCATTACTTATTGAGGCAAAATCACTCTTAGCGGCCCTTGGTGAAGCGATGAAAACTACATCCAGCGAATGTGACGCTGAATGTCTGGATTGATTTCGCCTTATGGATTCCCTAAGCCATCGCTTCACAAGATTTCTTGTAACCGCGTTACCTACCTTCTTGCTTACTGTGACGCCGAAACGGCTTTCACCTAATGAAGATGCGGTATAAATTATCAATAAATTTCGAGTGCGTAGCTTTTTGCCGCGCCCCTGAACTCTACGATAATCGCGTGTACTGCGAATTCTTATGGACTTCGGGAAACCTTCCGAAGAGATCTTAGTTTCGCTTTCCAGCAACGCTTACAACCAAACGCTTGCGGCCTTTTGCACGACGAGCATTAATTATCTTACGACCACCTGGTGTGGCCATACGAGCACGGAAACCGTGACTGCGTTTACGTTTTATTTGACTTGGTTGGTATGTACGTTTCATCTGAAATTCTCCGGCGAATGTCTCGCTAATGATGCCTAGGAGTAAATATCGCTCCTAAACTAAGTCCCGTAGTTTGGTTGTCACTATCGGTTATGCGACCCCAATTAGCCCACGATTATCAAAGGGTCAAGGATCACAATTCACTTCAATCTGTGGTTTTTTGTTTGTTTGAAAGAATTATCGATCTTTTGGGCGTTCTCCATTAGATCATAATTCTTGCTATTTTTATAAAAAAGTGGCTATTGATAACTATGGGCAGGACGAGGTACGATCTGCTTTTTGGCGTCATTATTACAGAGGGCTTGCTGGCTCTCTTAGCGGTGTGTTTTAGTGTCTAATAATTTTGATATTCAGTCGTTTTGGGACAAAACTCTTGTTCAACTTGAAAAGAGAATTGGATCACAGCCTTTCGATATTTGGATAAAACCAATTAAAATTATAAGCATCGAAGATGACTGCGTCGCACTACAAGTTCCAAATCGCTACTATTCCGAATGGGTCAAAGAGAATCACAACGAAGACATCCTAAATGAGCTCCGTTTAATATCTCTCTCCTTTAATATTCCTCCCATAAAGAAAATCACCTATTCGTTTGAGCTTGAGAAAACGGCTCCTGAAACCATTACATATGGCAATGATCTCAAGGCTAGGTCTACGCAGAACAATAGGCAGAGCGATCAACTAGCTAACTCTCATCGATTAGATACTAAAATGACGTTCGGTAATTTTGTCATAGGCGCATGTAATCAATTTGCCCATGCAGCATCTCTTGCAGTGAGCGAATTCCCCGGCTCTAATTACAACCCATTGTTTATCTATGGCTGTACTGGACTCGGTAAAACTCACCTGACTCAAGCCATAGCTAATCAACTAATAGCTCAAGATCCTAATTGTAGGGCTAGGTACACAACGGCTGAGTCTTGGGTCAACGAGATGATCAATGCCTTACGGTTCAAGAAGATGGATGAATTCCGAGGTCGTTTCAGAGATGAAATAGACATCTTATTGGTTGACGACATCCAATTTTTATCGGGAAAAGATCGATCTCAGGCAGAGTTTTTCCACACAATGGAAGAGCTAAAGAATTCAGGGCGACAGATCATTGTCACATCTGATGTTCTACCTAGAGAAATAGACAAGTTGGAGCCTCGGCTTAGAACTAGATTTGAAGGTGGTCTTCTGGCGGATATTCAACCTCCAGACCACGAGACCATGCTAGCTATTCTCAGAAAAAAATGTGACTCGCTAAATATTGAATTACCATCGGATTTAGAAAATTGGATAGCAGCTAGAGTTCGTGGAAACATCAGAGAGCTCGAGGGTGCTCTCAATAGATTAGCTGCGCTATCATCATTTTTATCAGTTCCAATCACAATTGAATTTGCTCAGAAACACCTTAGCAATTTGTACATTGAGGAACGGGAACCCATTACCGTAGACAAAGTAATGTTAGCAACAGCGCGGCTCTATGGGATCAGAGTTGGAGACATGAAAGCTTCAAGAAAGATGAAAGAGGTCGCTTTTCCTAGACAAGTTGCGATGTACTTATCAAGAAAACACACTAATCTATCTTTTCCAGACTTAGGTCGTGCTTTTGTTAGAGATAATTCTACAGTTCAATACGGCTGTAAGAAGATCGATAAACAACAAAAAATAGACCCTGATCTTCGGCACACAATTAAGACAATCGAGAAAAATTTAGACCTAGAAACTGACCCACAACCATAAGATTTTGCGTAAATTAAAACCTTATATTTCTATTTACAACCATAATGATAAACCATGTACAACTCTATGATTCACTTAGTGAAAATCTGAGGATAAAAAGAGCCGTTACAATTCGGTCATCGAGTTATTCATAGGAATCCATAGGCTGTAATACAAACTATATTCAGACATACTACAATCTAAACAGTTGTTATCACTACAATTTTAGAAGTTATCCACACTTCAATAGCCATAGATGATGATGATTAATTAAATTAATAGTAATTATATTAAACTCATAACCATAAGCAACGAGGCTCCTAAGATGGAACTCTACATAGAAAAAAACGAACTCATTAATGGTCTAAGTCACGTGCAAGGAATTGTTGAGAAAAGGAGTACAAATCCAATTCTCTCAAATGTATTAATAGTGGCTAAAGAGGACGGTATTGCGCTCACTGCCACCAATACGGAGGTTACCTATATTGGAGAGCTAAAATCTAATGTAACTACACCTGGCTCAATCACAGTTGATGGTCACCATCTCTTTCAAATAGCTCGCAGCATGCCAGACAATACTATTCATATGAAAGTAAGTGCCCAAAGTAGAGTTGAAATATCTTCAGGCTCTGCCTGGTTTAAGATGTTGGGTAGACCTGCAGAAGACTACCCACCAGTCACAAATTTCACTGAAGGCAGTACCATTGTACTGAAATCTAAAGATCTAAAACACATGGTAGATCAGTGTAGTTTTTCTATAGCCTCTGAAGACAACAGATACGGAATTAATGGTTCTCATTTGGAGGTAGTTGGTGGTTCTGATTCCCCAATGCTCAGAATGGTTGCAACCGATGGTCACAGATTGTCGTACGCTGGAAGTCATTTTACAGGTGATTTCGTAATGCCAAAGAGAATGCTTATTCCAAGAAAGGCTATGAATGAGTTGAGAAAGTTGTGTGATGTCTCCGATACTGACGTGAAGATATCTTTTGGTGAGAATGGAGCATTGGTCACCATGCCTAAGTCTAGGTTTTTCTTTAGACTTATAGATGGTGAATTTCCAGAGTACCGAAAGGTAGTACCTGAGAACAACACTAAGATAATTACAATATCAAAGGAGCTTATTACTGGTGCTCTGAAGCGCGTAGGTCTTCTGGCTTCTGATAGAGCTCGTCCAGTTAGATTCTCTTTTGAAGGTAATTCTCTTACTATTTCAACGAACAATATCGATATTGGTGAATCAAAAGAAGAGATAGCCATTGAGAGTTCTGGTGGTGATTTGACCTTAGGATTCAACGCTAGGTATTTCTTGGATGTGTTGTCGGTTATCAAATCAGACAACATAAACTTAGAGTTAGGCGAATCAGTAGCGGCTGCTATTATTAGATCCCCTGGTGATAACGATGGACTGTTCGTCATAATGCCAATGAGAATTGACTAATATCTTGTGAGATTAATAGACCTCGCAGTTACAGATTTTCGTAATATTGGCAGAATTAATATAAATACTGCCTCTAAATTTGTAGTCTTTTATGGTGATAATGGACAGGGAAAGACGAACATAATCGAGTCTATATGTGCGCTTTCCACACTGAAAAGTTTTAGAACGCATAAGCGATCAGAGCTTATCAAGTGGGGTTCAAATTTAGCCAAAATAAGTGGTCATATAGATGATGAAGGTCATAAAAGGCTCTTTGAGTATGAGCTAACTGGTGACAATAGAAAGTCTAAGGTTGATGGAAAGTCACCAGAAACCTTATCTGATTATTTTCAGAGTATAAGAGCTATAGTTTTCGCACCATCTCATGTAAATATCGTTAGAGGTGGACCCGATGTTCGCCGCGATTTTATTGATAGGGCGGTGTTTACTTCGCGACCAACATATTTAGAAACCTATAGGGTATTTAGAAAATTATTGGCTCAGAAGGGTGCCTTACTGAAGAGTGGGTGGGCGGATCCCGTTCAACTCGACGTCATAGACGAACAGCTCGCTCTGGCTGGTGCGAAAGTCTCTGTTAAACGAAGAGAGTTCATTCAGTATTTGTCAGTTCCATTCAATGAGATGCACATTAAAATAGCTAATTCTGATGGGGCCTCCATTAGATATCGTGGATGTCTCGGAGACGGTGACTTGGATGAGCAGACGAACCGTTACATGGAATTGCTCCAATCCAAGCGTCAGGAGGCAATAGAGCGTGGTTGGGATACGGTGGGTCCGCAACGAGATGACCTAGTTATAGAGCTAAATCAACACAGAGCACGACCATTCGCATCTCAAGGTCAGGCTAGATCTTTGGTGTTGGCCCTAAAATTGTCGGAGTTATTTGTAGTTAGAGAGATGGGCGCAAGACCAATGTTTTTACTCGATGACCTCTCTTCCGAGCTGGATGAATACCGTAGAAACAGCCTAATAGATACCCTGAACAGCTTAGATGTACAGTGTTTTATTTCTACTACTAGCCCTGATCTTTTCAACTCAAAAGACGCATCAGACATGGCACTTTTTCACGTAAAAAATGGTGAGGTAACTAGGAGCCAATAGAGTAGTTATTATTGTCTCTTATAATGAGTGCAGTAAAGCCTAATTCCTGTTACTGGAGAGCATCTATTTGTATGAATTAGAGAGGCTTTGTGACTACTAAAGAAACTGACTCAGGAAACGACGGTTACAACGCTTCTAGCATTACCGTTTTAGAAGGACTCGAGGCTGTTAGGCTTCGTCCAGGTATGTATATTGGAGACACTGTTGAGAGAGGTCTTCATCATCTTGTATACGAGGTGGTCGACAACTCAGTAGATGAGGCCTTGGCTGGTCATTGCGATCTTATTTTAATCGAACTAAACGATGATGGATCTTGTTCAGTTACTGATAACGGTCGCGGTATTCCGGTAGCTATGCACGAAAAAGAGGGTCGATCGGCAGCAGAGGTGGTTCTTACAGTTCTCCATGCAGGTGGAAAGTTCGACTCGGATTCATACAAGGTATCTGGTGGTCTTCACGGAGTAGGTGTCTCTTGTGTAAATGCACTATCTATTAATCTAAAGCTAGATGTTTGGAGAAATGGGAAACACTGGGTGCAAGAGTACAAGCAGGGCGAGCCTCAATATGCTCTGAAATCCATTGGAAACTCCGATAAGACTGGTACATGTATTCGATTTTCTCCAGACCCAGAAATTTTCCTTTATACCCGCGATTTTCAGTTCGATCTTCTAAGTAAACGCCTTAGAGAACTTGCCTTCTTGAATCCTGGAGTGAGAATTCAGATTGTAGATCATCGCGACGGTAAGTCTCATGATTTTCACTACGAAGGGGGAATTAAATCCTTTGTTGAATACCTCTCGGTAAACAAGTCTAAACTTCACGATGACCTCATCTACATGAGCGGCAAAAAAGAGGGCGTGGAGCTAGAAATAGCGCTTCAGTGGACAAACTCATATCAAGAGCAAATATTAACATTTGCTAACAATATCAATACCTTTGAAGGTGGTACTCACCTGACTGGATTGAGATCAGCACTTACGCGTTCTCTAAATACATACGGTCAGTCGAACAACTTGCTGAAAGTAGCCAAGGGTGAATCTCTGTCGGGGGATGATGTCCGCGAGGGGTTGGTCGCTGTATTATCTATAAAAATTGGTGAGCCTCAGTTTGAGGGACAGACAAAAACCAAATTGGGAAACTCGGAAATTAAGGGGCTCGTCGAGGGAATTGTAAATGACAAGCTCTCGCAGGTGTTTGAAGAAAACCCAAACATTGCAAAGACCATTGTAAATAAGGCTCTTGATGCTTCACGTGCTCGTGAAGCTGCTCGAAAAGCAAGAGAATTATCTCGCAGGAAAACCATTTTAGATGGAGGCGATCTTCCTGGTAAACTAGCCGATTGTCAGGAAAAAGATCCTACAAAATGTGAGCTGTACCTGGTGGAGGGAGACTCAGCGGGTGGTTCTGCTAAGCAGGGTCGCGATAGAAAATATCAAGCTATTTTACCGCTCCGTGGAAAGATCTTGAATGTAGAGAAAGCCAGGTTTGATCGTATGTTGGCGAACAACGAAGTCAAAACCATTATCTCGGCGTTGGGTACCTCTATTGGTACTGAATTCAACCCTGAAAAACTACGTTATCACCGTATCATTATAATGACAGATGCGGATGTCGATGGTTCTCATATTCGTACGCTTCTACTCACTTTTTTCTACCGTCAGATGCAGTCTATTGTAGTGGCAGGACACCTTTATATCGCTCAGCCTCCTCTCTATAGGGTCAAAAAAGGTAAGAGAAAACAGTATCTAAAGGATGAGAAAGCGCTTCAAGAATATCTTCTCGAAGAGGGTGCCAAAAATGTTGTTCTAACATCGGGTGACAAAGATATTTCTGGTGATGGTCTTAAAGAGATTATCGATCTACTGGATAGGTATACAACCGTACTCAATAGAGCAAAACAGACCACGGATTCAGATATCTTGGACTCTTGGATGGTTATTGATGGTCCTTCAGCTGGAACTGACCCAGAAAAACTGGAGTCTATGAAGACTAAGCTTCTAGAGAGATTGGAACTTGTAGTGCCTGAAAAAATGATTAGGTCTGCAAATGTCGTTGAAGCAATCGGTCGAGAAGGTCATGCTCTCGTAGTAACTTCGATTAGAAGTGGGCTTCCTCACGATACAATTCTAGGTGAAGATGTAAACGATGGTTTCGAGTTCAAGGCTATGAGGACTATCGCTGAGTCTCTGCGAGCAAGGCTCCCACTACCTGTAAAAAGAGATGATAAGGTCTGGACGACTTGGCCAATAGTCATCGATACAGTACTGTCAATGGCGAGAAAGGGGTTCGATATTCAACGCTATAAAGGTCTAGGTGAGATGAACCCTGATCAGCTTTGGGAGACGACCCTAGATCCAGAAGTAAGGACGCTAATTCAGGTGAAGGCCTCTGATACAATCGAAGCAGATCGAATATTCACCATTTTGATGGGCGATCAGGTTGAACCACGACGTGAATTTATTCAAAACAATGCATTGAATGTAAGAAACCTGGACGTATAACCGAGTACATTTTCTTCGTTGACGTAGGACCTTGTAATGAAGGTAAAAGAGCTTCTCTCCGGTAAATTAGTTCTTGTTTCTGGCAAGGGCGGCACCGGAAAAAGCGCACTTTCAGCGGCACTAGGGACTATCTCTGCAAATAGTGGTAGAGACACTATCATAGTTGAGGTTGATGTAAAAAGACCAGCTATGAACGGTATTTTTGGTGTTGAGAGTGAGTTCACTCCAAAGATGATCTCAGCCAATTTATCTGTAGCGAATTTGGATTGGGTTTCGAACTTGAGCACTTGGATTGTTCGAACTGTCCCGGCGGGAAGAGTGGTAAAACACCTGCTGGGTAACAAGTTAATAAGAGCGTTTTTGGATGTCGCTCCCGGTAACAGAGAGACGGTGGTACTCTCACAGATAGGTCACCTCGTGGATAGGTATGACCTTGTCATAGTGGATATGCCAGCTTCGGGACATACGATCTCTCTGTTGGACTTTCCAAGGACAATGTTGAGGCTGTTTAGCTCTGGTCCAATTCGGCGTGAAGGAGAGCGAGGCGCCAAATTGTTATCCAGTAAAAGTACTAATATGATACTTGTGGCCCTCAGAGAAGAGATGGTTGTAAACGAGACCGTTGAGACGTACCACAGAGTTAATGAGGTAGCAAAAGGGCTAGACCAGCCGTTGATATTCTTAAATAGATCAACTGAAAATTTGTTCTCTGAAGATGAATCAGCGATCATGTCGAGACTCTCGACCACCTCTGATCATCCACTTGTAGCCAGTGGAGAGTGGCGCTTAGAATTAGAGTTGGCGACGAGGAATGCCAGAGAAAGATTAGCGAAAGAGACGTCTGCAAAAGTTGTAATTCTGCCGGAGATCCCTCACAACGCTGGTGCGGCAGGAGTTGTTTCTCGCCTTGTCGAAGAGCTCCAGGACATCGACAGAGAGCTAGAACTATGATCTCCGACAGTATAGTTCGTGATTCCAAGCTAATTGTCTGTGTAGGATCAGGGGGAGTAGGAAAGACCTCCGTATCTGCATCATTAGCGCTAAGAGGGGCAATGTTGGGGCGAAGGGTTCTCGTTTTAACCATTGATCCAGCAAAGAGATTAGCGAATTCACTGGGTCTATCTGATATCGGGAACAAAGAACATAGGGTTGAGTTGGGTGGACTATTCACTGGTGAGCTATCCGCTATGATGCTCGATACAGGTCAGACCTTTGATTCGCTTATAGATAAGGTAGCCCCAGACGACGCCACAAGAGACGCTATTCGCGGTAACAGGATCTATCAGACACTCTCCAATCACTTCTCAGGCTCTCAGGAATATATGGCGTCTGAGGCCCTCTACGATCTGGTTGAAAGCGGTCGATTTGATCTTGTGGTTTTGGACACACCACCAGCTAAAAATGCCCTAAATTTCTTTGAAGCGTCATCGAAATTGGCTCGATTCTTGGATCCTAAGGTAATTAAGTGGTTCTTACTTCCATACAGAGAGCGAAAAGGTCTTGGTAGACTAATGATGGGCTCCTCAGTGCTTATGTTTAAGCTTCTGAGTGCTATTTTTGGTAAGGATTTTTTATCGGAGTTCTCTGAATTTTTAATAAACTTTGAGAAACTATACGATGGCTTTCAGACTCGACATCATGCTGTTCACGAACTTCTCAGGGAAAAAGAAACTACGAGATTTGTTACTGTCTGTGCAGCAACCGAAGCCTCTATGGAGGTCTCGCGGTATTTTATTGAAGAGCTGCGAACAAGGGATCTGCCGTTGGCTGGAATAGTGGTCAATAAGATGCTCTCAACAGTGGAATTAGACCCTGCAGAGATGGGGCAACTCAAATTAGATTTGGATGCGTTGGAGGGGGATTTTGATAGGGAAGAACTCTTGGAAAAGTTATCCCAATCGCACACTGAAATGAGGGAGCAGAGTGAGATAGAACAACGCCTGTTTTCAGAGTTCAGTCAGAGTACATCTGACTCATTGGGTGGTGGTTTTCTCGCAAAAACTCCGTGTATTAGAGGCGAGGTTCACGACATCAGGGCATTAGTAACGTTAGCCAACCATCTATTTGGGACTTTGGAGGATCAAAAATGAGAGTATCGACGTTAATTTTTGCCTTATTATTTACCTTGTTACCAGCAACTTCAGAGGCGGGGCGCCTAGCTTTAGACCCAAAGATGCGAGTTCATATGGGCGCAATATCAGCCGTAGGAACAGGACTAGTAGGAGCTACATTTGGTGTGGAGGCAAGGGCCTCAAGGTATATCTTCATGGATTTAGGTGGGTTTTATACACCGGGCGATCCAAGGGACTCAGACTCCTCAACGGCGCTATCTACCCACTCTCCAATGCACGGAATCTTTGCTATGCCGGGGATTAGGATACCCCATGTTCAACCAACAGCCTTCTCGTGGGACATCACGGCTAGGGTTGGTCCAGGGATGCTCTGGAGCGCCTTTATGGGTGATACTCTAAACCCAGATGACAACTTTGGGGTGTTTGAGGCGGATGTTATGATTGCCTCGTCAGTAGATGTAGCCATAAGACGAGGTCAATACGGCATTCGAGCATCTGGCAGATTATTGGCTGCGTGGCCATACAATTTTGAAACCAGGACTGATCCTGGAGTAATGATGCCTCAAATAGCCATTGAACTTTTTTCTCAGTACTAGTAGCGAAAGCTCTTCGCTACCATTTCAAGATAAGTCCGCCAATAGATAGTCCGGCTCCGGTGCCGATAAGCATTACGTTGTCGCCACTCTTTATTCTATTTGACTGTAAAGCTGAGACTAGAGCCATTGGTATTGATGCCGCTACACAGTTGCCGTGTTCAGCAACAACGTTCACTATTTTGTCTTCGTCGAACCCATATCGGGTGTAGACCTTCACACCAAAACCCGAGGCCTGGTGTGGAACGACCAGATCAATGTCGCTCTTTTTGAGTCCGGCCTTATCAATCAACTCTTGAATCATTGGCCCGCCAAGTTTCCGAGCCATTTTGAAGACAGCAGGACCGTTCATCGAGAACAGGTTGTCGGCTGGGGTTGTAGCTGGATTTTGAGGGTGTAATCTAGTCCCGCCGCCCCGAACTTCGGTGTGCTTTGCACCAGAGGGCCAAGTCTTAAAGTGGTAAGCGAGTAAAGAGGTGCTCTCTGAAGGCTCAAGGACGACTGCCGCTGCTCCATCCCCTAGTAGTGCTGCAGACTCCGGCTCATCGAAGTTACGCCCACGGGAGCCTAGATCAGCGGACACAATCAACACCCTCTTGTAGACGCCTGTTTGGATCAGGGAGGCTGCATTTTGTAAGGCGACGATGAACGATAGACAGGTAGCGTGAATAGAGAAAGAGGGTATTCCCTCAAACCCCAACTCTTGCTGAATAAACACAGAGGTGTCTGGGAGTACCTGATAGGCCACGCCTGACGCGTTAATTATTAGATCCGGTTTAGGACCGTCACCTAAAGCTAATTTGGCTGCCTTTGCGGCTAGTGCGGGCATAGAGATATTTGAAATATGGCGGTTGTGAACGCCACTTCTACGCTTTATCCAGTCGGCGCTGCGACCTATCTTTTCAGAGAGCTGGTCTGCGCTCTCAATTTCGTCTGGTAAAGCCAGCCCAAAGGAAGAAATTTCGACGCCGATCGGTTTCACCATAGCTCCTATAATACTGGTCCAAAACACGTGACCTGATGACCGGAAATAGAGATCAGGTGCAACCGATTTATCACTTAATGGAAGTTCGAGCACTTTATCCTTAAAACAACACCTTTGCAGACCTTTTCGACTGCCGCAAAATGGGTTATTAAAAAGGGTCTATAAAAGGGTGCGTATCGCTTATGTCCTATGATGAATCCACAAAAACTGACTTCGCTAGATTCTTAGTCCCGGTAAATATCGAAGACGAGATGAAAACCTCGTATATGGACTATTCAATGTCCGTAATTATTGGGAGGGCCCTACCGGATGTACGAGACGGTTTAAAGCCCGTTCACCGCAGAATATTATATGCGATGTACCGAGAAGGACTGCTTTCTAACCGCCGTTACTCAAAGTGTGCTGGTGTTGTCGGCGAGGTTCTCAAGAAGTATCACCCACATGGTGATGGAGCTGTTTACGATGCCCTTGTTCGAATGGCTCAGCCGTGGAACATGCGCTACATGCTCGTTGATGGGCAAGGTAACTTTGGTAGTGTCGATGGAGACCGCGCGGCTGCTTACCGGTACACAGAATCTAGGATGACAAAAGCCGCCGAGGAGTACTTGGCGGACATCGACAAAGATACAGTAAATTTCCATCCAAACTTCGATGGAACTGTATTAGAGCCAGATGTATTACCAACTCGGATACCATCGCTGCTCTGCAACGGTTCAGATGGAATCGCGGTAGGTATGGCCACCAAGATACCTCCACACAACATCCGTGAGGTCGTAAGCGCTGCGGTTGCTACAATTGAGCGCCCAGAGATAACTTCTCTCGAGCTAATGGAAGAATTTGTACCAGGACCTGACTTCCCAACGGGTGGTTTTATTTATGGAAAGGCTGGAATACGCGACGCCTATTCCACTGGTCGTGGTCGTGTGATCATGCGGGCAAAGACTCACATTGAGGATATGCCAAATGACCGCGAGAGAATCGTAGTAGATGAGCTCCCCTATCAGGTGAACAAATCTCGCCTGCTTCAGCAGATAGCAGGACTTGTAAGAGAAAAGAAGATCGAGGGTATCTCTGGGCTCCGAGACGAGTCTGATAGAACAGGAATGAGGGTAGTAGTAGAGCTTAAGAGAGACGCTTTCTCAGAGATAGTTCTAAACAAGCTCTTCAAACACACGGATCTTCAGTCTACATTTGGGGTTATTTTACTCGCTATCGTCAACAAGCAGCCTAAGGTGCTCACGCTAAAGGAGATGTTGGTTCATTTTGTAGCTCACCGTCGCGAGGTAATCACACGACGATGCCGATTTGATCTAATGAAAGCCCGTGAGAGAGCCCACATCTTAGAGGGTCTACGCATCGCTTTAGACAACCTCGATGAGGTTATTGCGCTGATTCGGGCGTCATCCACAGCAGACATAGCTAGAACAGCGTTAATGGAGCGCTTTGAGCTGTCAAAACCTCAATCACAGGCCATCTTAGATATGCGCCTTCAGCGCTTGGTTGGTCTTGAGAGAGACAAGATTGAGAAAGAGTATGGCGAGCTAATGGAGGTAATAACTTACCTCACCTCACTGTTGGCCTCTGAAGAGCTCCTTATGGGAGTAGTAAAAGATGAGATCATAGAGGTACGCGACAGCTACGGTGACGACAGAAGGACAACCATTATAGACTCAAGGGCAGAGCTATCAATTCGAGACCTGATAGCTGAAGAGCAGCAGGTCGTAACCCTTTCTGTCAATGGTTACATCAAGCGCATGGATATGGCGCTTTATTCGGAGCAGAAGCGAGGCGGACACGGCTTGAGAGGGATGGCGACAAGAGACGAAGACTCGGTCTCCGACATTTTCATAGCAAACACCCATGACGATCTTCTCGTGTTTACCACACGTGGATGGGTCTACAAGGTACCAGTATACCAAGTCCCACAGGCGACGAGAACCTCTAGGGGCCGCCCTATAGTGAACCTTGTGAAACTCGAAAAAGGTGACGAAATAGCGGCTGTTCTAACAGCGAGATTGGGAACAAAGGACGACGTTGAGGAAGAAGTGTCTGACTCCCAAACTCTTGATCTCTTCTTCTGTTCTAGGAAGGGTCTGGTAAAGAGAACTCGGTTCTCTGAGTTCAAGAATATCAGGAGCAACGGTCTCAGGGCGTATGACTGTGCCGAGGGCGATGAGCTATTTATAGTTAGAAAGACTCGACCAGAGCAGCAGATTCTCATAGCTACAGCCAAGGGTCTTGCTATCAGATTCCGTGGTGGCGATGTGCGTCATATGGGTCGAATAGCACGAGGCGTTAGGGGTATTCAACTTCAAAATGAAGATCATATCGTCTCAGTTGAAATACTAGAAGATGACGCAGAAATGCTACTACTAACTGTGACCCAGAAGGGCTTTGCCAAGCGCACCAAGCTCTCTCAATATCGACTACAAGGTCGTGGTGGTAAGGGTATTATCAACATAAAAACAGGTGAGAGAAACGGCAACGTAGTCGGCTCTGTACAGGTGAGTGATAGCCATAAAATAATGATGATTACCGACACTGGTCGCATCATTAAGACCCGCGTTCACGAGGTTCGAGAGACTGGCCGTTCAGCGTTAGGTGTCACTGTGATGCGCGTTGGTGACAAGGAGAATATTGTTGGAGTCACCAGGGTATTGGAGGAAGACAACGACGACGTGGAGTTGGTGTTCGACGAGAACGGCGATCCAGTTGAGATGTCAGCTATTGAAACAGCCGGTGTTGATGACGAAGAAGCGGTGGACACAGGCGCTGATGAGTCAGAAGACTCTGTCGAAAATGGCGATGAGGAATAGCTCTGTATTCAGTAGGCGATATTGGGCGCTGGGCCTTTTGGGTTCCGTTTAGGAATGTAGTAGATCCTAACAGGCCCGAGCACCTACGAGCTCTATACCCCCTCTGGCGAGCTCAATATGGTATCGCTAAAGAGAAGCGAGCGGTGATGGCAGATGAGTTTAACCGCTGCTTTGGCACAGACTCCTCGGATGAGAAATCAAAGAGTTGGGTTAAAGATGCTTTTCGCATTGGGTTCCAAAATTCCCTAGAAGAGCTACTCCTTGGCAAGTTTGACGAAGAAACATGGTCAAACTTCATGGAAATCAGAGGCAAAGAGCACTTAGATCAGGCTCTTGAGCGCGGGAAGGGTGCGATAATATTGTTCCCCCACGCTGGGAACGTGATGTTGCTAATCGCCGCCATTTCGTACTCTGGTTATCCGTATACTCAATATGCAGCCCGTGGTTTAGCACCCGAAAATGTAGCCGCCGATCACCCGGAACTTTTGGGTCACAATAAGCTAAGAGAGGCGGTGCGGATGGCTCGTGAGGACAACGAAGATCGCATGCCAGCGAAGTTTTTGACCTTAGAGGCCTCAGCTCGAAACCTCTATAGGGCTCTTGGTAATAATGAGACTGTGGGGATCGCCTTTGACGGTCGAATAGGAACTAAGTTTGTAAAAGTACCTTATCTAGGACGAGAGGCGCTGTTGAATCCAGGGCCCTTCCGGTTAGCGCAATCTACTGGCGCGGCGATAGTCCCTGCATTCTGTACAGCACCATCATCACAGAAGAACGTCCTTCAGTTCGGATCGCCTATATATCCTAGTAAAGATGGCAAGAGAGGCGCATGGAGGACTCTGATGGAGCGCTTTTTGAGTGACAGAATAGAGCCTTTGATAAGAGAGAACCCAGCAGAATATGGGCTCTGGCTGACTCATTGCCGAATGCGAGCATCAATTGATGATCATCCATTCTTTATCGATTACGCACCTGATGATCGCTACTTAAAGTACTTATGACGAGGTAGCCCTCACCCCTCGCTAGCCCCCTCGGTAAATTTGATATTTATGTTGTATTGAGGTAAAAGGTGGCGTGCACAATGAAAAACTCGAATCCGTTCGTAACGGAGTACGCCGATTAGGAGCTATCCTGAGTTGGCGATTAGCGCCTATTCTTGGGTTGCCTGTGTTGGTCTCCGCCTTGCTTTTATCACCATCTGGTGACTCAGAAGCAATGACGCTGCAGCGAGCTGATATAGCTCTTT